>JBQCHN010000177.1:0-12923 GCA_051954615.1 Mesorhizobium sp.
GGATGCGGCTCGGCGGTCTTGGCCGCGATGGTGACGTTGGCGCCGTCGCGCGCGGCGCGCAGCGCGATCGCCAGGCCGATGCCGCGTGACCCGCCGGAGATGAACAGCGTCTTTCCCTTGAGCGACATGATCGGCCTCCAATCCTCGATGGCCGATCCTTGCCTGCTCCCATAGCGCCGTGCAAGCCCATGACGGGCTCGTGTCGGTTACGCTGCGTCGCCTCTTATGCGCCGACCGCTTCGGGTGCATACTGGGAAAGGAACTCCGCGCTCGGCGGGATCGGCTTGATGACGTCGATCAACACGCCGTTCGGATCCTGGGTGATGAAATGGCGCTGGCCGAAAGGTTCGTCGCGCAGCGAGCGCAGGATCGGCAGCCCGGCCGCCGCCACGCGCGCATGGACGGCGTCGACGTCCCTGACCTCGAAATTGATCAGCAGGCCGCTCGCCCTGCCCCGGCCGGCTTCCGGAATGGTCTCGTGGTCGCCCTGGACGATGCCCAGATTGACGCGCTTGTCCTCGGTCGACTGGAGATGGACGTACCAGTCGCTCTCGAACAGCGGCTTGAAGCGGAAATGCTCGACATAGAAGCGCATCGTGGCAGTGACGTCGCCGGTCATCAGCACCGGATAGTAGCTGGTCGTTTTCATGGCTTTCCATCCTTCATCAAAAAACATACATTCTGCATGTAAATACGAATTAACATACAGGCTGCATGTATGCAAGATGAAAAGCCGCGACGCTCCAATCGCGAGCGCACCGATGCCACCCGCGCCGACCTGATCGCGGCCGCGCGCACCCTGTTCATCGAGAAATCCTACGCGGAAACCGGCACGCCCGAGATTGTCGCGGCGGCGGGCGTCACGCGCGGCGCGCTCTATCACCATTTCCCCGACACGCAGGCGCTGTTCCGCGCCGTGGTGGAGAAGGAGGCGGAGGCGGTCGCCGCCGAGATCGCGGCGGCCGCGCCCGAAACGCTTGCGCCGCGCGACGCGCTGATGGCCGGCTCGGACGCCTATCTGGCCGCCATGCGCGCGCCGGGCCGTACCCGCCTGCTGCTGCTCGACGGGCCGGCCGTGCTCGGCCGCGCCGAAATGGACGAGATCGACGCCCGCCACGGCAACCGCACGCTGCGCGAAGGGCTTGTCGCCGCCATGCGCTCCGGCGCCGTCAGAAAACTTCCGGTCGATGCGCTGACGCTGCTGTTGGCGGCACTGTTCGACCGCGCGGCGCTGGCGATGGATGCCGGCGCTCCGTCAGATGACTACCGACGGGTCATCACGGCCCTGATCGAGGGATTGGGAAAATCTTGAACCGGCCGACGGACCGGGTTCGCCCGGCACTCAGCCGAAAAGCCGCTCGCCCTGCTCGTCGATGAGCTGGATGCCCTTCTTGATGGCGATGTCGGCGGCGTCGTCCAGGCCGGCGAAACGGTCGGCGCGAATGAAACGGTGCTCCTTCGCCTCGCCGTCGACCGTCTTGGTGATGACGCCGCAGGTCTGGTACTGGCCCTCGGCCTTGTAGGGCGTCGCGCTGACGACGAAGCCCTTGTGCTCGACCTGCTTGACCGGCTTGGCGTCGGCATCCGCGCCCTCGCTCGCACCACCGCCGCCGAAAAGACGTTTCAGGAAAGACATGCCATTCTCCTCGGCATCCACAATGGCGGACCCGGCCGGTCCGATGCAACCGCTTTGTTGCAGACCGCATGCCGTGCCGCAAGCGCCATGCGCCGGCCCCATGACGGAAGCCGGCGCACAATGGCATACCTTCCTGTGCCGCGTTCAGTCGCGAGACAGGGCTTCCATCGCCTGGATGGCGTTTTCGAGGATGGCGATCGCCTCGGCCTGCTTTTCGGCCGGCGCATCGGCGATATCGGCCAGCGCCGCCTTGAGGCGGTGGCGCAGCGCCCGGAAGCGCGGATCGCGCGCATGGCGCCCGCGCCGCTCCTCCTTGTCGTCCTCCCAGCCGAACCACTCGCGCGCCTTGGCCATCTTGCGTCCGAAGCGTTCGATCTGCTCCAGCACGCCTTCCACCATGGCGCGGTTCTCATCCAGATGCGCCTGCCCCGCCTCGGTGATCGAGAACACCTTCTTGGTGCCCTCGGTGGCCGAAACGGCATAGCCGGCCTCCTCAAGGAAGGTCAGCGTCGGATAGACCACGCCGGGGCTCGGGCTGTAGACGCCGCTCGAGATTTCCTCCAGCGCCTTGATGATGTCGTAGCCGTGGCGCGGCGTCTGCGACAGGAGCAGCAGCGTTATCAGCTTGAGGTCGCCGTCGGCCAGCATGCGGCCGGCGCGCAGCATGTCGGCCGGGCCGCCGCGACCACCGCCGCGCATTCCGGGTCCATGGCCGCCGAACGGGCCGAAACCGCCGCCCCGCCCGCCGAAGCGGCCCGCCATGTGCCTGAACGGCGCCTCGCCGCAGGGACCGTGTCTATGTCTGTGTCCGAACATTGGAATTCCTTTCGATATGTCTTACGATATATCTCACATAAAGGCAGTTACGCGCCAATTCAAGATATATCTTACGATACATCGTTACGGGTTGCATCCCGCAGGCGAAGCCTCTATAGGAGCCCGCGAGGGCATCGCCTTCCGTAAGCGTGTGACGTCAGGCAACGCATCCAACCCGGCCGCTCGCCGGGCCTGCCCCAAAGGCAAGGATGCCCTGTGACGACCGGAACGCTTCGAGGAAATCCCCATGACTTCCAAACTTCGGCGCAGGAAGCTGCCTGCGCGCTATGCCGCCTTCGTCAGCCCGTTTGTGCTCTCGGTGCTGATGACTTTCGTCGTCTCGCTGATCTCGACGCTGAAGGGCGTCGGCCTGCGGCCCGATTTCGTATCGCTCTGGATGGCGGCCTGGGGCCTGTCCTGGCTGGTCGCCTTTCCAACGCTCCTGGCGGTCCTGCCGGCGGTAAGGCGCATCGTCGGCTTGCTTTGCCACTCGCGGCCTGCCTGACCTCGTCAGGCCAGATGCAGCACGATCTCGCGCCGGCGCGGCCGACTGCGATGTTCGAACAGGTAGAAACCCTGCCATGTGCCGAGCACCAGCCGCCCGGCCGAGACCGGAATGGACAGCGAAACAGCCGTCAGCGCCGCCTTGATATGGGCCGGCATATCGTCCGGCCCCTCGTCGCGGTGAACCAGATAGGCCATCGACGCGGCGTCGGCATCTGGAACGAGCCGCCGGAAGAAGGCGTCGAGGTCGCGCCGCACGTCGGGGTCGGCGTTCTCCTGAATGAGCAGCGAGCAGGACGTGTGGCGAACGAAGGCCGTCAGGAGCCCGGTCTCGACACCGGCGCCGTCGACAAAGCGGCGCACCTCGTCGGTGAACTCGTATAGTCCCTGCCCGCGGGTGGCGATCGTCAGAAGCGTTTGCGTGCCGGCCAGCGTCCCGATTCCTACTGCTGCTGTACCGCAAGGCGCGCGCCGAGCGCCACGAAGGCGGCGGCGAAGGTGCGCCGCATCCACATCATGATGCGGGGGCTGGAGACGATCCGGTCGCGCATGGCCGCCGCGCACAGCCCGTAGAGCGAGAAGATGATGAAGGTCGCCAGCATGAAGATGCCGGACAGTTCCAGCATGCGCGCCAGCACATGCGGCTCGCCCGCCGCGATGAACTGCGGCAGGAAGGCAACGAAGAAGATCGAGAGCTTCGGGTTGAGCAGGTTGATGAGGACGCCGTCGGTTATGACCTGAACCGCGCTGCGCGCATCCGGCCTCTCCTCGATCTTCAGCGCGCCGTGCTCCCGCAGCGTTCCCCAGGCCATGTAGAGCAGGTAGGCGACACCGGCGTATTTGACGATCTCGAAGGCCAGCGCGCTGGTGTGCAGCAGCGCGGCAAGGCCGGTCAGCGCCGCGACCAGATGGGGCACGATACCCAGCGTGCAGGCGAAGGCGGCCAATATGCCGGCCCGGCCGCCACGCGACAGGCCGGCCCCGATGGTGAATAGCGCACCCGTTCCGGGTGAAGCCACGACGACAAGCGTGGTGATGAGGAATTCAATGGACATTGCATCGCCTCCGGGACACGCAACAATAGCTGCGCCTGTGGCGAGGTAAAGCGGCAGCCGCAATGGAAAACGGTTGCCCTTGCATGCGCCACACGCAACAGTAGGCCCGGATGATCGAACAGATGGCGCCGACCGCCGCCACGGGGATTGATGCAGGCTGATACGTCTTCAAGGCCGCGCCTCGGCGTGCTGCCCCTCATAGCCCTCCTGTGCATGGCCGCCGTGACGGTCGCTTCCGTCGCATGGGGCGCCGAGGGACAAAAGTCCGCCGGTGCCAGCGAGGCCCTGTTCATCGCCCAGATCCTGCTCCTGCTCGTTGTCGGCCGCAGCTTCGGCGAACTTCTGGAACGGCTCGGCCAGCCGGCGGTGATGGGCCAGCTCATCGGCGGCATCCTGCTCGGCCCCTCGCTGTTCGGCTGGCTGTGGCCGGAGGCCCAGCACTTCATTTTCCCCGCCGACGCCGCGCAGAAGAGCATGACCGTCGCCGTGGCCGACCTCGGCATCCTGATGCTGCTGTTGCTGACCGGCATGGAAACCGATCTGCGGCTCGTGCGGCGGGTCGGCGCCGCCTGCTTTTCCATCTCGGCGACGGGCATCGTGCTGCCGTTCGCCTGCGGTTTCGGCCTCGCCCAGCTGCTTCCCGATTCGCTGCTGCCTCGGCCGGACCAGCGGCTCGTCGCCGGCCTGTTCCTCGGCACCGCCTTGTCGATCTCCTCGGTCAAGATCGTCGCCATCGTCGTGCGCGAGATGAATTTCATGCGCCGCGACCTCGGTCAGGTCATCGTCGCCTCCGCCATCATTGAGGACACCATCGGCTGGGTCATCATCGCCATGACCTTCGGCATCGCCACCAGCGGCACCCTCGAACCGCTGTCGCTGCTGGCGACGGTGGGCGGCACCATCCTGTTCATGGTCCTCAGCCTCACGGTCGGCCGGCGCATCGTCTTCGTGCTGATCCGCTGGGCCAACGACACCTTGCGCTCCGAATACGCCGTCATCACGGTGATCCTCATCATCATGGGCGCCATGGCACTGATCACCAACTTCATCGGCGTCCACACCGTGCTCGGCGCCTTCGTCGCCGGCATCCTCGTCGGCGAATCGCCGATCCTGTCGGACCGCATCGAAAGCCAGCTGCGCGGCATCATCACCGCACTCTTCATGCCCGTCTTCTTCGGCATGGCCGGGCTGGAAGCGGACCTGACGGTGCTGGCCGACCCCACGCTGGCCCTTTTGACGTTCGGCCTCATAGTCGTCGCCAGCGTCGGCAAGTTCAGCGGCGCCTTCGCCGGCAGCCGGCTGGCGAACCTGTCGTGGAAGGAAGCCTTCGCCGTCGGCAGCGCCATGAACGCGCGCGGCTCCACCGAAGTCATCGTCGCCACCATCGGCCTGTCGATGAACATCCTGTCGCACAACCTTTTCACCATGATCGTCACCATGGCGGTGGCCACGACGCTGATGATGCCGCCCATGCTGCGCTGGGCGCTCTCCCGCATCCCGTTGCATCCGGGCGAGAAGGAACGGCTGGAGCGCGAAACGCTCGACGAGCGCGGTTTCGTCGCCCGGCTGAAACGCCTGCTTCTGATCGCCGACGACAGCGCCATCGGCCGCTTCACCGCCCAGCTTGCGGGCCTGCTCGGCGGCGCCAGGGGCATGCCGACCACGCTTTTGCCGCTCGCCGCGCGCAGTGACCCGCAAACTGCCGCCGACAGCCATCTGGAAGCGCTGAAGCATGGCGCGAGGGTCAGCGCCAGCGCCGCCATGGAAGGCGAGAACCTGTCCGTCGACCACATGCAGTTCACCACCCGCACCGACCGCCCGGCCACCGCCGAATCCGTCGCCGAGGAAGCCCGGAAGGGCTATGACCTGATGCTGGTCGGCATCGACAGGGCGCTGACGCCGAAGGGAGCCTATTCGAAGAAGCTCGACGAGTTGACCAGCGGCTTCGACGGCCCGCTCTGTCTCGTCTTCAAGGGCAAGAGCAAGGGCGCCAGGGTCCCGGTTCTCGATCAGGGCTCGACCATCCTCGTGCCGGTGAACGGCACGGAGGTCTCACGCCGCGCCGCCGATGTGGCGCTCACCATGGCGCGTGCGACGGGCGCAAACGTACGCGCGCTTTATGTGCAGATCACCGGCCAGGGAAGCGGCTCCGGCACCTCGCTCTCGCACCGGCATGAGGAAGCGACGCTTAAGGACGTGTCCGACATGGCCGAACGCTACGGCGTTGCCGTGAAGACCGACCTGCGCACGCGCCGCGCCGCCGCCGAGACCATCTGCAAGGAAGCGGCCAGGGGCACGGCCGTCGTGGTGATGGGCGTGACCCAGCGTTCGGGCAAGGAACTGCTTCTGGGCGAGACGGCCGCCGGCGTCGTCGCCAGGTGCGAGGCCCCCGTCGTGCTGGTGGCGGCCGAGCGCGCGCGCCGGGGCGACACGGAGGCGGAAGCCCAGCGCACCGGCAAAGCCGACGCCCGCGACCCGCGCGCCGAGCCGTCGTCGAACGAATACAAGCCGGACTGACGCGACGATTCATGCGGGCCAAAAACAAAACCCGGCCAATCGCTTGGCCGGGTTTTTCGATTCAGGTTGAGAGCGGTGAAGCTGCCTCAGCTGTCGAGGAAGCTCCTCAGCTTGCGGCTGCGGCTCGGATGCTTGAGCTTCCTGAGCGCCTTGGCCTCGATCTGGCGGATACGCTCGCGCGTCACCGAGAACTGCTGGCCGACCTCTTCAAGCGTGTGGTCGGTGTTCATGCCGATGCCGAAGCGCATGCGAAGCACGCGCTCCTCGCGCGGCGTCAGCGAGGCAAGCACGCGCGTCGTCGTCTCGCGCAGGTTGGCCTGGATCGCCGCGTCGATCGGCAGGATGGCGCCCTTGTCCTCGATGAAGTCGCCGAGATGCGAATCCTCCTCGTCGCCCACCGGCGTCTCGAGGCTGATCGGCTCCTTGGCGATCTTCAAGACCTTGCGCACCTTCTCCAGCGGCATGGCGAGCTTTTCCGCCAGTTCCTCCGGCGTCGGCTCGCGGCCGATCTCGTGCAGCATCTGGCGCGAGGTCCTGACGATCTTGTTGATCGTCTCGATCATGTGCACCGGGATGCGGATGGTGCGCGCCTGGTCGGCGATCGAACGGGTGATCGCCTGCCGGATCCACCATGTCGCGTAGGTCGAGAACTTGTAGCCGCGCCGGTACTCGAACTTGTCCACCGCCTTCATCAGGCCGATGTTGCCTTCCTGGATCAGGTCGAGGAACTGCAGACCGCGGTTGGTGTACTTCTTGGCGATGGAGATGACGAGGCGCAGGTTCGCTTCCACCATTTCCTTCTTGGCGATGGCGGCTTCCCGCTCGCCCTTCTGGACCTGGTTGACGATCTTGCGGAATTCCAGGATCGAAATGGCCGTCTCGGTTGCGAGGTTCTGGATCTCGCCGCGAATGTCGCGGATCGTGTCCTTCTCGTTGCGGGTGAATTCCTTCCAGCCGCGCGAGGTGAGGTTGGCGATCGAGCGCGTCCAGTTCGGGTCCAGCTCGGAACCCTGGTATTCCTTGAGGAATTCGTCGCGGCGCACGCCGTAGCTCTCGGCGAGGCGCAAGAGCTTGCCCTCGTTCTGCACCAGCCGCTTGTTGATGTCGTAGAGCTGCTCGACCAGCGCCTCGATGCGCGCCTGGTTGAGCGACAGCGACTTCACCGCCTTGATGAGCTGGTCCTTCAACTCCTTCAGGCGGCGGTCCTGGCTGGGCGACAGCGTGCCGGCGGCGGCCAGCCGGTTCTCGACCTGCTGGTCCTGCAGCTTGCGCAGCTTCTTGTAGGTGTCGGCGATGACGTCGAGCGTCTCCATCACCTGCGGGCGAAGCTCGGCTTCCATCGCCGCCAGCGACAGGTTCGCCTCGTCCTCGTCTTCCTCGTCGTCCTCGACGCGGCTTTCGCCGCCGACATTGGTGATGTCGTCCTCGTCCTCGCCGCGCGGACGGCGCGCGGCATTGCGCGGCTCGTCCTGCTTCGGCTTGGCGTCTTCGTCGACACGCTCGACCACCGGCGCCTGCTTGGCCTCGGGGCCGGCATAGGTCGCTTCGAGATCGATGATCTCGCGCAGCAGGATCTTGGCTTCGTTGAGTTCGTCGCGCCAGATGATGATGGCCTGGAAGGTCAGCGGCGATTCGCACAGGCCCGCGATCATCGTCTCGCGGCCGGCCTCGATGCGCTTGGCGATGGCGATTTCGCCCTCGCGCGACAGGAGCTCGACCGAACCCATTTCGCGCAGGTACATGCGTACCGGGTCGTCGGTGCGGTCGGTGGGTTCCTTCTTGGCCGGAGCCGCGACCGCCGTGCCGGTCTGCTCGGCGATCTCGTTGGCGTCCTCCTCGGCGTCCGCCTGCGAGTCGCCGGCCTCGGCTTCCTCGGCCTGCTCGTCGTCCTCGACGACGTTGATGCCCATGTCGGAGAGCATCGCCATCGTGTCCTCGATCTGCTCGGAAGTCACTTCCTCCGACGGCAGCACCGAGTTCAATTCGTCCATCGTGACATAGCCGCGCTTCTTGGCGGCCTTGATCATCTTCTTGACGGCATCGTCGGAAAGGTCGAGCAGCGGGCCGTCGCTCGTGGCCTCGCGTTCGTTCTCGACCTCTTCCTTTTCCTTAGTCGCCATTCTTTGTCGTCTCCATGCGGCCCTGTCACGGCCGCGTCGCTGTCAGATCGGGCAAATCAGTTGCAATCGCTCACGCGCGCGCCGACAAGCCAGTATATGCCTCTGCGTTAAGTCCAGATTAACCCTGATATCTGTGGCGGGAATTCATCCCGTCCAGTCCTTGTGCTCCACATCGCTCTTTCCCCGTCGATGCCGGATGCGGGTTAACGTTTCGAATCGTCCTGATTCCGTCATTCCACTGGAAGGTCAAGCGCCTGTCGCATGATTCGCACTAAAAAAGCGAATCAAATGCCCGCTCGCACTCAAACCCGGCCGGCTCGCCCGGAAGACACGCCGAAGCCTTCAATCAGCGCCTCGGTGGCCTGCACGTCGCGGAACTGCGCCTGGATTTCGACCAGATGCCGATAATTTTCGTCGGTCGGATCGCTGGCAAGTGCTGCTTCCGCCTGCTTCAGCTCCCTATGTAAGGTGCGCGCGCTGCGGTGCAAGTGCAGCGCCTGGGTGAAGGCGTCGCGGGCATCCTCGATCGCCGCGGCCTCGAGCGCCGGCCATTGGCGCGTGCGCCGCACCAGCGCCACCGCGCGTTCCCAGACATCGCGGCTGCCGGCCCTGTCGATCGCCTCGATCACGGCATTGCGGTCGGTGGCGAGGTCATGCGCCAACGCATCGAGCAGCGCTGTGTGCAGCCGGCGCAGATCGCCGTTTGCAAGGTCGAGGAACTCGACATGCTCGAAATTCTCGTCGATCAGCAGGGGATGGTTGACCAGCGCCACCACGATGGTCGCCTCGCGCACCGACATCGCCTCGCCGGCCCGCCGCACCAGCGCCGAACGGCCGAGGCTTTCGGTGATCGCCCCGCGCCCGCCGGCAGCGCCGCCGCGCGACCATTGGCCGCCCTGCCCCTGCTTCCAGCCCTGGTTCTGGCCGCGCCCGCCGGGACGCTCCCGGCCGCCGCCGCGCTGGGCGCCGAAGAAGGAATGCACGCGGTCGCGCATCTCTTGGCTGTAGTGGTAGCGCACGCTCTCGTCGCGGATGCGGCCAGTCAGTTCGCGCAGCGTCTTTTCCAGTTCCGCCCGACGCTCCGGCGTGTCGAACACCCCGCCGGCCGTCTCGCGCATCCACAAAAGGTCGGCCAGCGGGCGCGCCTCGGAAAGCACGGCGCGAAAAGCGTCCGGCCCGTCCGCCTTGACGAGATCGTCCGGGTCCTTGCCTTCCGGCAGCAGCGCGAAGCGCGCCGTGCGGCCGGGCTGGATCGAGGGCAGGATCAGGTCGGCCGCGCGCCACGCCGCCTTCAGGCCCGCCTGGTCGCCGTCGAAGCACAACACCGGCTCGCCGGCCATGCGCCACAGGAGTTCCATCTGGTTTTCGGTCAGCGCGGTGCCGAGCGGCGCCACCGCGTTCTCGAAACCGGCCTGCGCCAGCGCGATCACGTCCATGTAGCCTTCGACGGCGATGACGGTGCCGTCCTTGCCCATCGCCTTGCGGGCGCGGGCGAAATTGTAGAGCACGTTGCCCTTGTGGAAGAGTTCGGTCTCGGGCGAGTTGAGGTATTTCGCCGCCACGTCAGGCGACATCGCCCGTCCGCCGAAGGCGATGATCCTACCCCGCGAATCCGGGATCGGAAACATGATGCGGTCGCGGAAGCGGTCGTAGGAGACGGGAACGTCCTCGAAGACGGTCAGCCCGCAGGCCTCCATCTGCGCCTTCTCGACGCCCTTGGATGCCAAAAACTCCTTCAGCGCATTGCGGCTGTCGGGCGCATAGCCCAGCCGGAAGCCCTGCTGCGTGGCCGAGGTCAGGCCGCGATCGCGCAAATAGGCGCGCGCCCTGGCGCCGTCGCTGCCCTGCAACCGTTCCTGGAAGAAGGCGGTCGCCATCTCCATCACATCGGTCAGGCTGGCGCGCTGCCGCTCCCTGGCCTCCGCCTGCTCATCGCGCGCCGGCATCGGCACGCCGGCCATGTCGGCGATGCGTTCCACGGCCTCGGGAAAACTCAGGCCGTCCAACTCTGTCAGAAAGCGGAAATGGTCGCCCGAGACGCCGCAGCCGAAGCAGTGGTAGCGGCCCTTGCGGTCCTCGCAGTGGAAGGACGGGCTTTTCTCGCCGTGGAAGGGACAACACGCCCAGAAATCTCCCTTCGAGGTGTTGGTCTTCCTGCGGTCCCACGACACGCGCGCGCCGATGACCGAGGAAATCGGCACCCGGTCGCGTATCTCGTCGAGGAAAGAAGGGATGAAGCGCATGGAACGGCTCGTTTGGCCTTCATATAACCACGCACCGCCAGCCAGACGACTCCTATCGTGACGCATACCCGGTTTTCACAGGCTGACCACGAAAAAGGCGGCCCTTGCGAGCCGCCTTCTTTAGTCCCGATAGGGAGAGTTTTACTGCCCCGCAACGATGCCGGCGATGACGCCCGAGAGCACCGAGACGAGCAGGTAGTCGTTGCCGACGCGCACCCACTGCTGGCCATGGCCCGGCCGGCGCAGATGGTGGCGCTGCCAGTCGACGCGCTCATGGCGACGCCAGTCGGAATATCTCTGGCCGCGCTTCCACTGGTTGCGCTTCACCACCTTCTTCTTGATGATGACGCGCTTCTCGACCCTGCGGTGGTCCGGCTTGCGCCAGTCGACATGGACGGTGTTCGCCTGCGGTGCGGCCGGCTGGCTGATCGGCGCGGCCTGGCCCGAGATCGCCGAAGCCGCCAGCATCGAAATGGCGAGAGCCGAAAGAACAAGACGCTTCATGGGAGGTACTCCTTGGTTGTCGATGCCGTGAGGAGTAGCGCCCCATCGATGAACCGAAACTGAATGGCTATCTTACATTTTTGTAATGATTTCTTTGGCTTGAGTTCGATTCCTAAACAAGAAATCGCTAATATGGACGCAAAGCGATGGCGCGGCGGGCAACCCAATGCGCCGCCGGCCGCGCAGTCGTGATCGCCTCAGTAGGCGGAATCGATAATCACCTCCTCGCCGAAAGAACCGTTCTTCGGCAGCGGCAGATAGGTGGAATTGGGCGCGCGCAGCACGCGGATCGGCCGAGCATCGACTTCCAGCGCCGAGCGCATGTCGCTGTCGGCATCGCCGTAGTAGATCTTGATGGCGTGTTCGCGCATGAACGAGGTCTTGGCGTCGCTGCCCTGGGTGAAGACGACCGGATGCATTTTCTTGATGCCGAAGGTCTTTTCGAGGATGCCGGACAGCTTCTCGCCTTCCGTCGCCGTCCGCCCGGTGATGAAATAGATGTCGTCGCCGCGCCTCTGGTGCAGGTCGATCAGCTTGCGCCCCACCTGCTTGGGGATGGAGTATTCGTCGCAACCGTCATTGACCTCCTTCCAGAACTCGATGTTCTTCAGGTAGTCCTCGCTGCCGGGCGAGTATTTTTCCCGGCCGTGATAGAAGCAGGCGCTGGAAAACAGCAGCGTGTCATCCACGTCGAAGCCGACGACCATGGGCGCCTGCCCCTCCAGGCTTGCCTCGATCTGGTCGATGGACACCCAATGCACCGGCGCCGTGTGCATCAACTCGTCTGTGCTGATGCCGGGATTGAGGTTCTTGGCCTCCTCGGCCATCGCCGGCATGGTCACGGCAAGGCTGAGCGCCGCCGCCAGAATGCTCCAGACTTTCATGTTCGTCCCCTCTGCTCCGTTGAGTTCGCCGACAGATCCGGCACGGCGATCCTAATGCAGGAGCCTGCCCGAGAGTACCGGCAGAACGATCCGCCGACTGGGGCAGCCTCGCCTTCGACACCTACTTGTCAGCGCGCAAGGGGATACAGGAATTATACAATCATTACCGCAGCTTATGTGTCCGCGAGCGCGCTTGCGCGGACTTATGAAAAGCTGTATTGCCTGCGGTTCGCTTTGGCCGAAAAAATTAACCGGCTAAGATAGACCGACTGAAGGACAGGGTGTGATTCGCAACCTCCTCTCGATTCTCTGGAACGTGGCGCAGCCGTCGCGCGGCCCTCGCTGTGGAGCATCGTCATGAGCGGTTCCGTCGTCCTCCTGCACCTTGCCGGCGCCGTCGCGCTGATGCTGTTCGCAACCCGCATGGTCAAGACCGGCGTCGAGCGCGCCTATGGCGACGTGCTGCGCCACCGCCTGCGCGCCACCACGCGCAACCCGCTCCCGGCCGTGCTGGCCGGCACGGGGCTGGCCATCGCCTTCCAGAGCTCGACCGCCGTCACCCTTCTGGTCGGCTCCTTCGCCGGCGCCGGCATCGTCTCGGGCGCGGCGGGCCAGTTGGCCGTGCGCGGCGCCGAGATCGGTTC
>JBQCHN010000178.1:0-9461 GCA_051954615.1 Mesorhizobium sp.
CACCAGGCGTTCGAGCGCTTCGCGCGGCGCCAGCCGGTCGAGGTCGAGCTTCTGCTCGGCGGTGCGGATGTCGACATAGGCATCCTCCAGCACGCGCTGGAACAGGTCCTCCTTGCTGTTGAAATAGTGATAGATCATGCGTTTGTTGGCCTTCGCGCGCTCGGCGATAACGTCGACGCGCGCACCGGCGAGTCCGCTCTTGGCGAACTCCTTCTTCGCTGCGGCGAGGATTCTCGCCTGCGTCGCCTCCGCGTCGCGGATCCTCGGTTTGGGTGCGCTTTTCACCGTCATCACCAGCTCCTGTCGCCATGGCCGGAAGGCAGCAGACCTTCCGACCAGTCCCGCAAATGTCGCCAGATCCCGACGATGCGGCCTGTCCGGTCGTCGGAATCACTTCCACACCGGAGATAACGTACTGGTTACTTGGGGTCTGCGCCAGTGCCCGCATCGCTCACCGTACCCGTTGCCGCGCAAGGATCGCTGCTGCCGGGCGTCTTCATAGGTTCTTGCAAACGACGTTGACACCCTTTCGATAAAGAAGTAACTAGATAGTGCAATAAGGCTCTGACGAAGACGTAAATCGAGCGATTTCCTTCGATGGCAGGGCGCGGACGAACCCGGGAGGAAAGCATGTCGTTCATCAAGAAATTCATCGAGCAGGAGACGATCAACCGCCGCAACCTGCTTCTGGCCTCGGCCTACGGCCTCAGCGGCGCGGCGGCACTGCGCATGTTCGGTGCGGGCGCCGCGCATGCCGCGGTGGAGAACCCGACGATCGCGTGGAGCTATCGCGACCGCACCAATCCGTACTGGAACTACATCGTCTCCGGCGGCGAGGCCTTCGTCGAAAGCATCGGCCTGCCGAAGAGCGCACTGGTCAACCTGATCAACGAGGGGTCGAGCGAGAAGTCGCTGGCCGACGTCAAGGCGCTACTCGCCAAGGACGGCAACAAGGTCGCGCTGGCGATCGATGCTAACGACGCGCCGAACTGCCGTCCGGTGGTCGAGGCCGTCGCCGCCGCAGGCGCCCATGTGTCGACTATCTGGAACAAGACCGACGACCTGCACCCCTGGGATTTCGGCGACAACTACGTATCGCACATGACCTGGTCCGACGAGGGGCCGGCGGAGCAGACCGCCCGCATCCTGTTCGACGCGATGGGCAAGAAGGGCGGCGTCGTCCATTTGGGCGGCATCGCCTCCAACAATCCCGCCGTCGAGCGCCTCAATGGCCTGAAGAACGCGCTGAAGGATTATCCCGACATCCAGCTTCTGGATGCGCAGCCGGCCGACTGGGACACGCAGAAGGCGAACCAGATCATGGCGAGCTTCCTCACCCGCTACGGCGACGAGATCAAGGGCGTCCACTGCGCCAACGACACGATCGCCTACGGTGTTCTGGAGGCGCTGCGCGCCGAAGGCATCGAGGGCATGCCCGTCGTCTCCTACGACGGCAACGAGCGGGCGGTCGAACTCGTCGCCAAGGGCGATATCCTGGCGACCGTCTTCACCAATCCCTACTGGGGCGGCGGCATCACCGCAGCTTTGGCCTACTATGCCACCATCGGCGCCTTCAAGCCGTCGGACGAGCCGCACGAGCATCGTGAATTCTACGGGCCGACGATCCTCGTCACGCCCAAGGACGCGCTCGACTTCAAGGCCAAGTATCTCGACACCAACCCGACCTATGACTGGAAGGATTTCTGGGGTCCGGGCAACGGCCCGATCCAGTACAAGTCCTGATCCCGGACGGATGCGGCCGCCCCATGGCCGCATCGCAACACGGGGCGACGGCACCGTCGTCGCCCGCCTTTGCCGCGATAACCGGATATGGCCAACATGTTGACGCAGGACAATCTGCAGAAGTGGGCGCCGCTTTTGGTGCTTGTCGTGCTCGTCGTGTTCTTCACGGCGGTCAATCCCAACTTCCTGTCGATCCGCAACTTCGCCCGCATCGCCATCGCCTCGACGCCGGCGCTGATGATCGCGGTCGGCGTCACCTTCGTCATCCTGATGGGATCGATCGACCTCTCCATGGAGGGCTCGGTCGCGGTGTGCGCGGTGCTGTTCGCCACCTTCTTCACCGCCCTCGGCAGTTCGCTCGCCGGACCCGGCCTGCTCGCCGTTCCGGCCACCCTGCTGGTGGGTGCAGTGTTCGGCGCCATCAACGGTCTCGTCCACGTCAAGCTGCGCATACCCTCCTTCATGGCGAGCCTGTCGATGGGCTTTGTCGGTATCGGCCTGTCGCTGCTGATCACCGGCGGCGACCGCATCCTTGTCGAGGACCCGCTGTTCCGTTCGTTGCTGACGGTCCGGCTGGGCGGCTTCCCGCTGATGACCTACGTGGCGATCGTCGCGCTCTTCGCGGGCTGGTTCATCCAGAACCATACGACGATCGGCCGCAACTTTTACGCCGTCGGCGGCGGCGAGGATCTGGCGCATGCCTCCGGCCTCAACGTCAACAAGGTGCGTGTCATCTGTTTCCTCATCGCCGGCGTGTTCTATGCACTCGGCGCCATGCTGGCGGTGGCGCAGATCGGCATCGCCGAGACGGTCACCGGCCGCAACCTCATGTTCGTCTCGATCACCTCGGTCGTCGTCGGCGGCACAGCGCTATGGGGTGGCTCGGGCGGCGTGTGGAACACGCTGATCGGCGTCTTGATCGTCAATGTCATCGGCAACGGCATGGTGGTGATCGGCCTGCCGAGCTACGTCCAGGACGGCGTGCTGGGATTGCTCGTCATCACCGCGGTCTACCTGTCGACCGACCGCCGGTCGCTATCCTTCGTGAAGTAGGGCGCCATGTTCGAGCTTCGCAAAGTCGAAAAACGATTCCCCGGCGTCCATGCTCTGAAGGGCATCGACTTCAAGATCGGCCGTGGCGAGATCGTCGGCCTGGTGGGCGAGAACGGCGCCGGCAAGTCGACGCTGATGAAGGTGATCTACGGCGCCTATCAGCACGACGGCGGCGAGGTGCTGGTCGACGGCAAGCCGGTCCATTTCCACAGCCCGCGCGAGGCGATGGATCGCGGCGTCGGCATGGTGTTCCAGGAACAGTCGCTGATCCCGAACCTGACGGTGATGGAGAACGTCTTCCTCGGCTACGAGAAGCAGTTCGTCCGCTTCGGCAAGATCGACTGGAAACGCATGGCCGAGGCGACGCGCCACCAGCTCGAGAAGGTGAAGCTCACCATCGATCCGGCCACCATCACCTCGAAACTGTCCTTCGCGCAGCGGCAGCTCGTCGAACTCGCCAAGGTGCTGACGCTGGAAGAGCGGGTGGAGGGCAACCTCGTCATCCTGCTCGACGAACCGACGTCGGTGCTGGCCAAGGAGGAGATCGAGCTGCTGTTCACCCTGATGCGGGACCTGCGCAAGCGGGCGTCCTTCATCTTCGTCTCGCACCGGCTCGACGAGGTGATCGAACTGTCCGACCGCGTCTACGTCATGAAGGACGGGGCGGTGGTGGACGTGGTCGAAAACGGCAAGGCCGAGGTAGAGGCCATCCAGCGCAAGATGGTGGGCCGCGATATCAACCGCGAATACTATCGCGAAGAGAAACAGCAGCCTTACGAGGAAGGCAAGGTGCTGCTCGAACTCGACGCCATCAGCCTGCCCGGCCGCTACAAGGACATATCGCTCAAGCTGCATGCCGGCGAAGTGCTGTGCCTGGTCGGCGTCGAAGGAGCAGGGCGCGAGGCGATCCTGCGCACGGTCTTCGGCCTGCTCGAACCGCGCACGGGAAAGGTGTCGATCCACGGCAGTCCCGTCGGCTCCTTCAGCGCCTCGCGTGGGGTGGTGAATGGTGTCGGCTACGTGCCGCGCGAACGCAAGATCGAAGGCATCGTCACCGGCATGAGCGTCTTCGAGAACATGACGCTGTCGCAGATGGACAGATACACCAAGGCCGGCGTGCTCGACATCGCCGCGGAACGCAAGCTGGCCCGCGACTGGATCAAGCGGCTGTCGATCAAAGCGTCTTCGGAGAATGCCGATTGCGGCAACCTGTCGGGCGGCAACCAGCAGAAGGTCGTGCTCGCCAAATGGCGCAGTGGCGGCTCCGACATCATCCTGCTCGACCATCCGACGCGCGGTCTCGACATCGGCGCCAAGGAGGATGTGTACGACATGGTCCGCGAAATGTCGGCAGCGGGTGTCGGCGTCGTGCTGGTCGCCGACACGCTGGAGGAGGCCATCGGCCTCAGTCACACCATTGCCGTTGTCAAGGATGGCGAGATCAAGAAATGGTACAATTGTCCGCCCGGCGCGAAGCCGTCCCTCTACGACCTGATCCACTACATGATCTGAGGCGCACCGGCATGTCGCTCGACCGGCTCAAGCAGCATTTCCCGTGGGTCACGCTCGTGGTCCTGGTCCTGATCGTCGGCGCCATGGACCCCAATTTCCTGCGACCGCAGAACCTCGTCGAGCTGGCCGGCGACATCGCGCCCCTGTTCATCATGGCGCTCGGCATGACGCTGGCGATCTATATTGGCGGCATCGACCTGTCGGCGCAGTCGGTGGCCAACATGACGACCGTGCTGGCGACGATCACGCTGCCGCTCTTCGGCGTCTTCTCGGCGCTCGTGGTGATCGCGGTGGGCTTCCTGTTCGGCGCGGTGTCCGGACTGGTGACGACGCGGCTGAAGGTGCCGTCCTTCATCGCGACGCTCGCCGTCGGCGGCATCGCGCTCTCGGTCGGCCAGTTCGCGTCGGGGCAGCGGGCGCTCTACATGGATGCCGGACAGCGCGACCGTGCGTTCGGCTGGATGCTCGGCAGCACCGCCGGCATCCCGCACGAACTGGTGCTGTCGCTGGTCCTGCTCGCCTTCGCCTGGTTCATCCAGAACAGGATGAAGGCGGGCCGCATCCTGAAGGCCGTCGGCGCCGGCGAGCTGGCTGCGGTCGCGTCCGGCCTTCGCGTCGACCGCTACAAGATCCTGGCCTTCGCGCTGTCGGGCATGTTCGCGGCGATTGCCGGCCTGCTGTTCTCGGTCAAGCTGTCCGGCGGTTCGCCGACGCTTGCGGAAGGTTTCCTGCTGCCGGCCATCGTCGCGGTGCTGGTCGGCGGCACGCCGCTCACCGGCGGCGTCGGCGGCGTGCTCAACACGCTGATCGGGGCGATGATCGTCGCCGTGGTGCGGGCGAGCATGCTCTATCTCGATATTCCGGCGACCAGCCAGCAGATCTTCTTCGGCATCGTGCTGATCGTCGCGATCGCGCTGACCATCGACCGCTCGAAGATGCGGATCGTCAAGTAGCGCGGCGGGAGGACGGCATGGAGACCATGCAGGCGGCGGTGCTCGTTGCGCCGAAGCGCTTCGAAGTGAGGGAGGTCGCCGTGCCGGCGCTCGGGCCGGACGATGTCCTGATCAGAGTGGACCGCTGCGGCATCTGCGGCACCGACATCCATATGTTCAACGGCCACTATGCCGCCGACATGCTGCCGCTGGTCCCCGGTCACGAATTCACCGGCACCGTCCATCGCGTCGGCGAGCGGGTCGCCGGCCTGCAGCCGGGGCAGCGCGTCGTCGCCGATATCAACATCGGCTGCGGCCATTGCTTTTTCTGCCGCCGCAACGAGGTGCTGAACTGCGCCGAGGTGCGCCAGGTCGGCATCCATCGCGACGGCGGTTTCGCCGAATATGTCGCCGTGCCCGGACGGCTGGTCATTCCCGCGCCCGAGGATGTCGCGCCGCAGGTGCTGGCGCTGACCGAGCCGGTCGCCTGCGTCGTCAGGGCGGCGCGCAAGGCCGATGTGCGCTTCGGCCAGTCCGTCGTCGTGCTCGGCGCCGGGCCGATCGGCAACCTGCATATCCAGATGATGCGCCTGATCGGCGCCGCACCGATCATCGCGGTCGAGCTGACGCCGGAGCGTGCCGCACTGGCCGAGCGGGCCGGCGCGGACCGCGTCGTCAGCGATCCGGCGACGACCGAGGCGACGGTGAGTGCGATGACCGGCGGGCGCGGCGCCGATATCGTCATCGAGAGCGTCGGCAATGCGGCGCTCTATGCCAAGGCCTTCGAGCTGATCCGCCCGGGTGGTCATGTCGCCGCCTTCGGCATCACCGGGCCGCAGGACAGCGTGCCGCTCAAGCTGCTCGATACGGTTCTGAGGGAGAATTCGGTGAAGGGGTCGGTTGCAGGCATGGGCGAGGACATGCACGACGCACTGACGCTGCTGGCGCACAAGCGCTTCGATACGGAGCCGTTCACGGGTTCGACCTATCCGCTGGTCTCCATCCAGGAGGCCTTCGAGACGTTGAAGGATCGCCCCGGCGCGCTGAAGACGCAGATCGCGATGTAGCCGCGACGCGCTTGGACTTAGGATGAGTGGGTCTTTACCCATTGTGTAACCGCAAGTGTGCGGAGGACGAAGATGGATCAACGGACAGCAAAACTGGCATTGCCGGCGACACCGAGACGTTTCGGCTTCTTCGTCGACGGCCAGAAGATCGAGGCGGGATCGCGCGGCCATTTCGAGCGGCGGAGCCCCGGCCACGACGTGCCGGTCACGCTGATGCCGAAGTGCACGAAGGACGATCTCGACATGGCTGTCGCTGCGGCACGGCGTGCCTTCGAGGACGGCCGCTGGTCGCGCATCCCGGCCGTCGAGCGCGCCGACGTGCTGCTGCGCGCGGCGCAGATCCTGCGGCGGCGCACAGAGGAGATCGCCTACTGGGAGACGCTGGAGAACGGCAAGCCGATCAGCCAGGCGCGCGCCGAGGTCGGCGGCTGTGCCGGCATGTTCGAATATGCGGCGGGCGCTGCGCGCGCCCTGCACGGCGATGCCTTCAACAATCTGGGCGAAGGCATGTTCGGCGTTGTGACGCGCGAGCCGATCGGCGTCGTCGGCCTGATCACGCCATGGAACTTCCCGTTCCTGATCCTGTGCGAGCGCGTGCCCTACATCCTGGCGGCGGGTTGCACGATCGTCGCCAAGCCGTCCGAGGTCACCTCGGCGACGACGCTGCTCCTGGCCGAGGTGCTGGCGGAGGCCGGGCTTCCTGCCGGCTGCTACAATGTCGTCACCGGCTCCGGCAGCACGGTCGGGCAAGCGATGACCGAGCATGCCGACATCGACATGGTGTCGTTCACCGGCTCGACCGCCGTGGGGCGCCGCTGCGTGGCCGCCGCCGCCGGCAACTTCAAGAAGCTCGGGCTCGAGCTCGGCGGCAAGAACCCGCAGATCGTCTTTGCCGACGCCGACCTGGAAGACGCGGCGGACGGCGTCGCCTTCGGCATCGGCTTCAACACCGGCCAGTGCTGCGTCAGCGGCAGCCGGCTGATCGTCGAGCGCTCGGTAGCGCGCGACTTCGAGTCGATGGTCGCCGCCAAGCTTGCCAAGGTGAAGGTCGGCGATCCGCTCGACCCTGAAACGCAGGTCGGCGCCATCACCACGACGGCGCAGAACGACACCATCCTCGGCTATATCGCCAAGGGCAAGCAGGAAGGCGCGCGGCTGGTGTGCGGCGGCGACAGGCTCGATTTCGGCTGCGGCCAGTACATCGCGCCAACCCTGTTCGGCGACGTTACCGGAACGATGGCGATCGCCCGCGAGGAGATTTTCGGGCCTGTGCTCGCCGTCATGCCGTTCGATACCATGGAGGAGGCGATCGCCATCGCCAACGATACCGTCTACGGTCTGGCCGCGAGCGTCTGGACGAAAAACATCGACAAGGCGCTCACCGTCTCGCGGCGGGTGCGGGCGGGACGCTTCTGGGTCAACACCACGCTGGCCGGAGGCCCCGAACTGCCGATCGGCGGGTTCAAGCAGTCGGGCTGGGGCCGCGAAGCCGGTATCTACGGCGTGGAGGAATACACGCAGGTCAAGTCCGTCCATATCGAGATCGGCAAGCGGCAGCCCTGGGTAGGATGATGCGGGAAAGCGGCTACGACTACGTGATTGTCGGCGGCGGCTCGGCGGGCTGCGTGCTCGCCGCGCGGCTGACGGAGAACCCGGCCGTGCGCGTGCTCCTTCTGGAGGCGGGCGGCGGCGACCGCCATCCCTATATCCACATGCCGGTCGGTTTTTCGAAGATGACCTCGGGGCCTTTCACCTGGGGGCTGAAGACGGCGCCGCAGCGGCATGCCCACAATCGCGAGATCCCCTATGCGCAGGCGCGGGTGATCGGCGGCGGCTCGTCGATCAACGCCGAGGTCTACACGCGCGGCCATCCGTCCGACTACGACCGCTGGGCCAACGAGGAAGGGGCCGCCGGCTGGTCGTTCAAGGAGGTGCAGCCTTACTTCCTGCGCTCGGAAGGCAACACCATCCTGTCGGGGGAGTGGCACGGCACGGACGGGCCGCTCGGCGTCTCCAACCTGCCTGATCCGCAGCGCACGTCACGCGCCTTCGTGCAGGCGTGCCAGGAATACGGCATGCCTTACAATCCGGATTTCAACGGCCGCATGCAGCAGGGGGCCGGCATCTACCAGACGACGATCAGGAACAACCGCCGTTGCTCCGCCGCCGTCGGCTACCTGCGACCGGCGCGCGGCCGCGCCAACCTGACGGTCGAGACGGGTTGCCTCGTCCGGCGCATCGTCTTCGAAGGCCTGCGGGCCGTCGGCGTCGAATATGCGAAGGACGGTCGCGCCGTCCTGGCGCGAGCCGACAGCGAAGTGCTTGTCACGGCCGGCGCCATCGGCTCGCCCAAGATCATGATGCTGTCGGGCATCGGTCCCGCGGCGCACCTGCGCCAGCACGGCATCGACGTGGTGCACGACCTGCCCGGTGTCGGCGAGAACCTCAACGATCATTTCGGCGTCGACATCGTCGCCGAGCTGAAGGGGCCGACCAGCCTCGACAAGTACAACAAGCTGCACTGGATGCTGTGGGCCGGCATCCAGTACGTGCTTTTCAATTCCGGACCGGTGACCTCCAACGTCGTCGAGGGCGGCGCGTTCTGGCACTCGCGGCCGGACGGGGAAGTTCCCGACCTGCAATTCCATTTCCTGGCGGGCGCTGGCGCGGAGGAAGGCGTTCCGACGGTTCCGTCAGGTTCCGGCATCACGCTCAATTCCTATACGCTGCGGCCGAAAAGCCGGGGCACCGTCCGGCTGTGTTCGGCCGACGCGGAGGCGCTGCCGGTCATCGACCCGAATTTCCTCGCCGAACCGGACGACGTCAGGATATCCGCCGAAGGCGTGCGCATCAGCTGCGAGATCTTCCGCCAGCCATCGCTGCAGAAATACATCAAGCGCCTGCACGTGCCGGGCGAAGGGGTGAAGACGCAGGCCGATTTCGCCGACTACGCGCGCCGCTACGGGCGCACGTCCTATCACCCGACCGGCACCTGCAAGATGGGCGCCGACGCCATGGCGGTGGTCGATCCGCAGTTGCGGGTGCGCGGGCTGGACAACATCCGCATCTGCGATTCCTCGACGATGCCCAGCCTGATCGGCTCCAACACCAATGCGGCGACGATCATGATCGGCGAAAAAGCGTCCGACCTCAT
>JBQCHN010000179.1:0-22288 GCA_051954615.1 Mesorhizobium sp.
TTAACCATAAAGCTTAGCTCTTTTTCAGGGAGTGCCTGCCATTGTCCCGGCAATGGCGGGTGGTCGCTGGATCGACCATAGGCATGATGCCGTACCGTCATACCGGTCGAGCCGGTATGCCAAAAAAATCCATATAGTAAGGTACGTGTACTCATGTCGAGCATCAACACGAACGCGTCTGCGCTCACCGCACTGCAGAGCCTGAACGCGACCAACAAGGCACTCGAGACCACGCAGTCGCGCATTTCGACCGGTTACCGCGTTTCGACGGCGTCCGATAACGCCGCTTACTGGTCGATCGCCACCACCATGCGCTCCGACAACAAGGCCAACTCCGTCCTCCAGGACGCCCTCGGCCTCGGCGCCGGCAAGGTGGACACCGCCTACACCGCGATGAACTCGGCCATCGACGTGGTCGACCAGATCAAGGAAAAGGTCCTGCTGGCCAAGACTTCCAGCACCGACGACCGCGCCAAGATCCAGTCCGAAATCACCGAGCTGCAGAACCAGCTCAAGGACAACATCGGCGGCGCCAACTACGCCGGTTCCAACTTGCTGAAGACCGACGCTTCCGTCGCCGGCACCAAGCTGACGGTGATGACGTCCTACAACCGCGATTCGACCGGCAAGGTCTCGACCGGCACCATCGACGTCACCAACGACAGCACCCGCCTGATCGACAGCCGCAGCGGTAGCGCCAGCACCAAGACCGGCATCCTCGACAAGCAGTTCGCGGTCGGCGCGGCCACGGCGACCAAGTCGTCGATCCTCGACCTCAAGGTCACGGGCACCGGCTCGGCCGGAACGAGCACCGCCTTCGACAACATGCTGACCGGCATCGAAACGGCGCTCAAGGGCATGGCCACCGGCGCTGCGACCCTCGGTGCCGCCAAGGCCCGCATCGACATGCAGAAGGACTTCGTTTCGAAGCTCTCCGACTCGATCGATCGCGGCGTCGGCCAGCTCGTTGACGCTGACATGAACAAGGAATCGACCCGCCTGCAGGCCCTCCAGGTGCAGCAGCAGCTCGGCATCCAGGCGCTGTCGATCGCCAACTCGAACACGCAGCAGATCCTGTCGCTGTTCCGCTAAGGCTAACGCCGGCGGCAGCCGGCAACATCAGGCCGAACGGGTCGCGCTTCCTCGGGAAGCGCGGCCCTTTTCATTTCCGGCGTCGCCTCGCATCCCTTTAATCGGCTGTTAACCATGACGGGCTAGTTATGGTTAACCGATCGTATCCGTCGCGCCCCGGCCCGGCGGAATGTCCGAGGAAAGGGTGGCCCGTGGCAAGCATCATGACGAACGCCTCTGCGATGACGGCATTGCAGAGCCTCAATGCGACCAACAAGCAGCTTGAACAGACTCAGAGCCGCATTTCCACCGGCTTTCGCGTCTCGACCGCCTCCGACAACGCCGCCTACTGGTCGATCGCCACCACCATGCGCTCCGACAACAAGGCGAATTCGGTCGTGCAGGATGCGCTGGGCCTCGGCGCCGGCAAGGTCGACACCGCCTATACGGCGATGAACGCCGCCATCGACGTCATCGACGACATCAAGGCCAAGGTCCTGCTGGCCAAGACCTCGAGCGCGGAGGACCGCGCCAAGATCCAGAGCGAGATAAAGTCCTATCAGGACCAGCTCAGGGATTCGATCGGCGGCGCGACCTATGCCGGAGCCAACCTGCTGCAGACTGATTCGGCCTCCACCGATACGACGCTGCAGGTCATCTCGTCCTACAACCGCGACTCGACCGGCGCCGTGGTCACCGGCTCCATCGAGATCGCCTACAAGAACATCCGCCTGATCGACGCCAACGCGACCGCCAGCGCGGGCATCCTCGACAAGGCCGGCTCTGCGTCCAACGTATCGTTGCTCGACATCAGCCTGTCGGCGACCGGCATGTCCGCCATCACCGGCACCGGCGACGTCGCCAAGTTCGACAACCTGCTGACCGACATCGAAAAGGTGCTGGGCAAGATGACGGCCGCGGCCTCCGAACTCGGCGCCGCCAAGTCGCGCATCGACATGCAGAAGGATTTCGTCTCCAAGCTGATGGACTCCATCGACCGCGGCGTCGGCCAGCTTGTCGATGCCGACATGAACAAGGAATCGAACAAGCTCCAGGCGCTTCAGGTACAGCAACAGCTCGGCATCCAGGCGCTGTCCATCGCCAACACCAATTCGCAGAACATCCTCGCTTTGTTCAAGGGCTGACGCCGTCGCCGGCAAGCCGTAGCAAGGGCCGCGGCTTTCGCGGCCCTTTTCCTTTGCGCGATCCCGATCGCGCCGCGCGCCCGGCCCATAATTTTCGCACAAGCTTCGCCCTCTAGGCTGAAGGCAGGGCAATCATGCCGGGAGCAGAGCTGCCGTGCCGGAGCAGATCAAGACCATCATCGCCAACCTGCAAGGGTTCGGCACGAAACGGCTGGCCATCATGGGCGCCATCGCGGCGCTGGTCATCGCCGTCGTCGGCATCGCCTCGGTCTATCTGAACCGGCCCGCCTACGAGACGCTTTATGTCGGGCTCGACCGCGCCGACGTGAACCAGATCGGCATGGTGCTCGGCGAGGCCGGCATAGCCTTCGACGTCGGCTCCGATGGCACCAGCGTGCTGGTCGCCGCCGGCAACACCGCGCAGGCGCGCATGCTGCTTGCCGAAAAGGGCCTGCCGACCAGCGCCAACGCCGGCTACGAACTTTTTGACAATGTCGGCTCGCTCGGCCTCACCTCCTTCATGCAGCAGGTCACTCGCGTGCGCGCGCTGGAGGGCGAGATCGCCCGCACCATCCAGTCGCTGCAGGGCATCAAGGCGGCGCGCGTTCACATCGTCATGTCCGAACGCGCCAACTTCCGCCGCGACGAGCAGCAGCCGTCCGCCTCCGTGGTCATCCGCTATGCCGGCACCGACGCCACCAAGACGGCCATGTCGATCCGCCATCTGGTCGCGGCCGCCGTGCCGGCGCTGTCGGCCGACAAGGTGACGGTGCTAGATTCGACCGGCAACCTCTTGGCCGCCGGCGACGACCCGTCCAACACAAGCGCGGCCCGCTCGCTCGGCGTCGAGCAGACTGTCGAGACGCAGATCGAGGACAATATCCGGCGCGCCCTCAGCCCCTATCTCGGCCCCGACAATTTCCGCGCTTCGGTGAAGGCCGACGTCAACACCGACACGCGCCAGACCGAGGAGACGATCTACGATCCGAACTCGCGCGTCGAACGCTCCGTGCAGACGGTGAAGTCGAACGAGAACAGCAACCAGAAGCAGGCCTCTACCCCGACCACCGTCGAGCAAAACCTGCCCGAGACGCAGGCCGCCAGCACGGACGGCCCGCAGTCCAGCTCGCAGAACGACCGCAAGGAAGAGATCGCCAACTACGAGATCAGCTCCAAGAAGATCGCCACCGTCTCCAATGGCTACAGCGTCGACAAGATGTCGATCGCCGTGGTGGTCAACCAGCAGCGGCTGAAGGATATTCTCGGCAAGGACGCGACGCCCGAGCAGATTGCCCAGCGCGTCAGCGACATCCAGAAGATGGTCGCTTCCGCCACCGGCTTCGACGAAAAGCGCGGCGACATCATCGATGTCTCGGCCGTCGAATTCATCGACGGGCTCGACGGCGTGCCGCTCGAACAGCCGGGCATCATGGAACGCATCGGCCACTACACCGGCACCCTCATCAACGCCGCCGCCTTCGTGGTCGTCGTCTTCCTGCTCGCCTTCTTCGGCCTGAGGCCGATGGCGGCGGCGCTGACAGCCAGGCCTGCGGCGCTGACCGGGCCGAGCTTCGAAGAAGTGCAGCGCTCGCTGCCGACACCCGATCCGGCAGTCGCCGGCGCGATAGCCGGTCCGGAAACCGCAGGCGCGCGTCCCGCCGTACAGACCCCGCTCGACGACCTGCGCCAGAAGCTCAGGCCCGCGCCACAGGAGCGGCTGGCCCGCATGGTCGACCTGAATGAGGAACGCACGGCGCAGATCCTGCGCAAATGGGCCGCGCAAGAGGCGACGGCCTGATGCGCTCGGCCGCCCTGTTCGATCTTCTGCCCGACTTCGGCACGAGGCCCAAACCCGCTGAAGCGGCAGCGAAACCCGTCGAGCAGCTACCACCCGAGGTCGTTCCCGAGCCGGACATGGGCACGATCATCGCCGAAGCCGTGGCGCGTGCCGAGCAGGAAGCCGAGGCGCGGCTTGTTGCCGCCCATCAGGCGGAACTGAAAGCGCAGCTGGAGGCCCATCAGGCGGAAACCGACGCCTTCCTGCAGACGCTGGGTGGCGACATCGGCGCCGCCGTCGCCGCGCGCATCGATGTCATGCAGGCGGCCGTCACCGATCTCGTCGCCGACCAGGTCGCGCGCGTCGTCGGCGGCCTGCTGGGCGAGGATTTGCAAAAACGGTCGCTTGCCGCGCTCGCGGATTCCGTGCGCGAGGCGATCGGCGACACCGACGCGGTGCGCATCCGCGTCAGCGGCCCCTCCTCGCTCTACGAAACGCTGAAGGCCGCGCTCGGCGAGCGCGCGGCGAACCTCGACTTCACCGACGCTCCCGGCTTCGACCTCACCGTCGCCATCGACGACGCCGTCTTCGAGACGCGCATGGCCGAATGGTCCGCCGCACTGTCCGAGGTGCTGTCATGAGCATGGCCGGGGCGGCTGAGGAGAAGCACGAGATCATCATCGTGCGGCGCGGCCACGACGACGACGACGAGGGGCATCACGGCGGCGTCTGGAAGATCGCCTTCGCCGACTTCATGACGGCGATGATGTGCTTCTTCCTGGTCATGTGGCTCATAAATGCCGCCAACGAGCAGACCAAGGCCGCCGTCGCCTCCTACTTCAACCCGATCAAGCTGATCGACCGCAATTCCAGCCGCAAGGGACTGGAGGACCTGGGCAACGGCCCCTCCCCGGTCGGGATGACCGCGCGCAATCCCATCCCCGAGGCGGACAAGAACGGCAAGAGCGGCAAGGACGGCACGGCGCCCCAGGACAACGACGAGGGGCAGAAGGAAGAAAGCAAGAAGTCCGACGAACAGCTGTTCGCCGACCCCTATGCGATGCTGGCCGAAATCGCTTCCGACACCGGCATCATGCAGAACGTCAGCAAGAAGGGCGACGGCGGCGCGCAGGAGGCCGGCCCCGCTTCCGGCGCCGATGGCGGCCAGTCCTACCGCGACCCGTTCTCGCCCGACTTCTGGTCGCAGCAGGAAACGACACCCGCCGCCGAGGCAAGCGCCGCGCGCGCCAGGATCGATGGCGAACCGGCCAAGCCCGGCGACAAGATAGCCGAGGTCGCCGTTCCCGAGGTGAAAGCGGTGGCCCCGGCAGCACAGCCTGAAAAGGTGCCGGCGCAGCCTTCGCAGCCGACCGAGACCGGCAGGCAGGCAGGCAAAACGGAACAGGTTGCGGCGAACGCACCGAAAGAGACCCCGCCGGCCGGCACATCCGCGGACAAGATCGAGACAGACAGCGGCCTGACCGCCGCCAAGCCGACCGGGGCCGGGCCGGCCAAAGCCGAAGCGGCCAAACCGGACGTGATCGAGGCGCCGAAAGGTCCGTCCGCCGCCGCGCTGCGCGCCGCCGCCGAGGTCAGCCGGGAAATCGCCGATACCTTCAAGCTGAACGACAAGATGCTGAACGGCATTTCCGTCGAGGCCACCGACAAGGGCGTCGCCATCTCGATCACCGACCAGCTCGATTTCGGCATGTTCGAGATCGGTTCAGCCGTACCCAGCCGCGACCTTGTACTGGCGATGGACAAGATCGGGCGCATCGTCAACGCGCAGAAAGGCTCTATCTCCATCGAGGGGCATACCGATGCCCGCCCCTTCCACTCGGCCACCTACGACAACTGGCGCCTGTCGACCGCGCGCGCGCATGCCGCCTACTACATGCTGGTGCGCGGCGGCGTCGACGAAGGCCGCATCTCCGAAGTGGCGGGCTTCGCCGACCGCCGGCCGAAGGACAAGGCCGACCCCTACGCCGCCGTGAACCGCCGCATCGAGATCATCCTGGAGACGGGAGGATGAGACGGATCGCGGGGCTTCGCTGCGCCGCCGGCTTCCTGCTGACCATGGCCGCAGGCACCGGTGCCGGCCACGCCACGGAGGCGCTGGAGCCCTACCAGATGGTGCGCTCGCTGCAACTGGTGCAGGATCGTATCGCGTCCGGCGACCAGGCGGCGCTGCCGATGCAGGCCAAGCTGCTCGAACTGACCGACGCGCGCCTGCGCAAGATAAGCGCCGAGGACCTGAAGGACCCGAAGAACCTGCGCGCGCTCCTTGTCTACGGCATGAGCGGCGGCAATCCCGCGACCGTCAAGGCGGCGACCGCCCATGTCGAGATGGATGCCGGCATGCAGGCGATCTCCACCGGCATCCTCGCCTATCTCGGCGGCCGTCCCGCCGATGCCATCGAGGCGCTGAAGCCGGTCGACCCGATGACGCTGCCGAGCGATCTCGGCGCCTTCGTCGCCCTGGTGAAGGGCTCGCTGCTCGCCGGCGAGGACCCCGCGCAGGCGCTCCCCCTCCTCGACAAAGCGAGGTTGCTCAGCCCCGGCACGCTGGTGGAGGAGGCCGCGCTCCGGCGCACGATCGGCATCACCGCGGCGAACGGCGACGCCGCCCGCTTCGCCCATGCCTCCACCCAATATGTCCAGCGTTACCTGCATTCGCCCTATGCCAGCCAGTTCGCCGACTCCTTCGTCTCCGGCGTCATCGCCATGGACCAGGCGCTCGGCCGCGACAGGCTTGCCGACATCACCGCAATGATGGACGCCGAGCGCGCGCGGGTGATCTATCTGCGCATCGCCCGCCGCGCCGCCATCGACGGCCTGAACGACCTGTCGGCTTTCGCCGCCGCCAGGGCCGAGCAGAAGCGCGGCAAGGACTCAGGCAACGATCCGCGCGCGGCGCTCTATGCCAGCCTTTCCGCGGTGACGTCGGCGACGGTCGGCGACCTGCGCGAGACGTTGAAGACGATCGACCGCAGCCGCCTCTCCGAAAGCGACCGCGCTTTGTTCGATGCCGCCGAGGCCGTCACCCGCGAGATCGTCGCCCCGCCTCCCGCCGGCGCCACGACGCCGGTGCCACCTCTAGCCGAGGCCGTCCCCTCGACCGACCAGCCTGTCGCCACCGACCTGGCGGCTGCGAAAAGCCCCGCCACGCCGGAAGCGGCGGACGACCTGCCGCCGGTCGAGGGCGCGGTCTCCGAACGCCCGGCCGAGCAGGCAGTGTCCAAGCAGGCGACGTCGGGGCCGGCCGGCAAACAGGCCGCCGCGCAGCAGCCTGTCGCCGACGCGTCCCCGCCGGCCACGGAACCTGCACCCGTGACATCGGATGCCTCCGCGGGCGGGCAACCAGTCGACGCCGCGGACGCGACCATAGCCGACGCGCGACGCAAGCTCGATCAGATCGACCAGATGCTGGGAACCTCTCCCCAATGACCGTAACCATGACCCCGACCCTTCCCGGCACGGCAACCGGCCCTTCGGGCTCCGCGCCGGCACGCGAACCGGCATCGGGTGAACCTGCCTTCCGCGACGTGCTCGACCACAGGGGTCGGTCCAAGGCGGAGATTGGCGAAACGCCAAAAGACACCGCCCGCGGCCATTCGCGCGAGGACGGCCGGGCAGCCGGTGCGGCGCACGAAAAACATCGCCACGGCAAGCACCGGGACCGGGATGACGCCGATACGGCGCAGGCCGCGCCGCCATTGCGCGACAGGCTGCCGCTGCTAGTCAGCCTGAACCGCCTCAGCGCCGCCAAGGATGGACGGCCCGATGCAGTGGACGACGGCAAGGGCAACGAAGCCGCTGACAAAAATGCGACCGTGGATGACGGCACAGCCATCGCTGCGTCGATGATGCTCGACGCGACGGCCGGCAATTCCACCAAGGCCGACGGCCGGAAGTCGGACGCCGCCTTGCCGGCCGAACGGACTGCCCGGCAAGACCTGCCTGTCGGAAAGACGGAACCCAAGGTGAAAGCGCATCCCGCGACAGCACAAGCTGCCGATACGGCCACTCGCGCCGCAATCCAGTTCCAGCCGGAACAGGCAGCGGCAGGCAAGCGCCAGGCGCAACAGGGCACGATCGTCGCCGGGACCCCGGAAACGAAGGGAGCCGCCGACGCGATCGTGGGGAACACCGACGACACGACCGCGAACGACACGCACCCGCCACGCATCCGCGAAGTCTCGCCGGAGCGGAAAGGCGCGGACGGCGATGCGGGGCAGCAGCGCGCCGGCGAGCGCCGCCAGGACGAGACGCCGCGCACCGTCTCGGTCACCGCGAGCCAATCGTTCGCGGCGCCCGCGTCTCACCCGATGAGCCAGACCACCGCAGCGCTTGTCGCCACCATTTCCGCCGACAACGGCTTCAGGCAGGCCGCCGCGATGCAGGCGGCCACCCCTTCTGTTGCCCTTCCGACACACGTCCTCAAGATCGAACTCCGTCCCGCCGACCTCGGCTCCGTCACCGCCAGCCTGCGCATGACGGGACAGCAATTGACGGTTGAGCTGAAGCCCGAAACGCATGAGGCCTATCGCCGTCTGGAAGCGGACAAGGACGATATCGCCAAGTCGCTGAAACGCCTCGGGCTCGGCGTCGACAGCGTCACCGTCCTGCAACCGCAGATGGCGGCGACGCCTGCCGCGCGCGCCGACGCGGCATCCTCGGCGACCGCAGCGCCGTATCGCGACCCCTCGTCCTTTCAGCCGGGCAATCCGAACGGCGACGGAGCAGCCGGGCGGCAGACGGGCCACCAATCGGAAAGGAACGGCAATGACGGCAGGCAGGACGCCCCGCGCAGCGCGCAGGCTTCTCGCATCGGCACTGGCGGCAATCTGTTTATCTAGCTTGGCGGCCGGTGCGGCAAACGCCGCCGCCAACCCGTGCGAGGCGGAAATCCTGCGCGCTGCCGACCGCTACGGCATTCCGGCCGGCATCCTCTACGCGGTCGGCCTGACGGAAACCGGCAACAAGGGCAGCCTCCAGCCCAACGCCTTGAACATAGAAGGAAAAGCCGTCTTCCCGCGCAGCCGTTCGGAAGCCTTGGCCGACTTCGAGCGGGCGCGCAGCGACGGCAAGACGCTGATCGATCTCGGCTGCATGCAGATCAACCATCACTACCATGCCTCGCAGTTCCGCAGCGTCGCAGACATGCTCGATCCGCATCGCAACGTCGACTATGCCGCCCGCTTCCTCGCCAGCCTTCATGCCCGCCATCAAACCTGGTCGATGGCCGTCGCCCGCTACCATGCCGGCCCCGACAATGATCCTGCGCAGAAGATCTATGTCTGCCGCGTCATCGCCAACATGGTCGCCGTCGGCTTCGGCAAATGGACGGCCAACGCCCGCACCTTCTGCAAACCGTAAGTTGCACGACTTGCCCGCACCGCCGACGACCGCCGTGTCATAGTCGGCGAACCGACGATGTCTTGGGCGATGCGCGCCGATTTGTCGGATGATACAACCATAGCGATTCCCGACTCCCAAGAAACTATCCGCAAGATTTGATGGTGGTCACGATTCCCGGCCGCGATTACCCATTGTTGCAACGGGGCATAAAAGTTGATTCGGAGGGCGGGCCGATGATCGTGATCGTTGACGAGCGCGAACTGGTGACGGAAGGGTATCATTCCCTTTTCGATCGCGAGGGCGTGGCAAGCGCTGGCTTCGCGCCTGGGGAATTCGGCGAGTGGGTCGAGAGCGCACCTGAGGACGACCTCAAGTCGGTCAGCGCCTTCCTTATCGGCGATTGCCGCGAGGGCTCGGTCTCGCCGCGCCAGATCCGCGGCCGTACCGGCGCCCCGGTGATCGCGCTCAGCGAACAGAACTCGCTCGAAAACACGCTGCGCCTGTTCGAATCCGGCGTCGACGACGTCGTGCGCAAGCCCGTCCACATCCGCGAAATCCTCGCCCGCATCGCCGCCATCAGCCGCCGCGCGCAGGACGAGGCCGCCCATACCGAGATCGGCGCCATGCGCATCTTCATGGACGGCCGCGACCCCGAGATCGATGGCGAGCCGCTGCCCCTGCCGCGCCGCGAGCGCCGCATCCTCGAATATCTCGCCGCCAACCGTGGCCGGCGCGTCACCAAGACCCAGGTCTTCAATGCCATCTACGGCATCTTCGACGAAGAGGTCGAGGAGAACGTCGTGGAAAGCCACATCAGCAAGCTGCGCAAGAAGCTGCGCGAGAAGCTTGGCCACGATCCCATCGATTCAAAGCGCTTCCTGGGCTACCGGCTGGTAGCCTGATGCGGCCGGCCCGTTCGCACCATTCCGGCCGCGCCAGCCTCGCGCAAGACAGGACGCGTATCCTGAAGGCCGCTCTTTCGCGGTACCAGGAGACGTTTCGATGAGCTTGTATGGAATGATGCGAACCGGCGTTTCCGGCATGAACGCCCAGGCCAACCGCCTGTCCACCGTCGCCGACAACATCGCCAACTCCGACACCACCGGCTACAAGCGTTCCTCTACCGAATTCTCCACGCTGGTCATGCCGACCACCGGCGGCGCCTACAATTCCGGCGGCGTCACCACCACGGTGCGCTCCTCGATCTCCTCGCAGGGCGTGCTGCAATACACCACCTCGGTATCCGACCTCGCCGTCAACGGCGACGGCTTCTTCGTCGTCCAGGACGCCAGCGGAACGCCCTACCTCACGCGCGCCGGCGCCTTCGTGCCGGATGCCGAGGGCAGGCTCGTCAACGCGGCCGGCTTCCAGCTGATGGCCTACAGCTTCGAGAACGGCATGCCGGCGGCGACCGTGAACGGCTTCGAGGGCCTAGTGCCGGTGACCATTTCCGAGCAGGGCATGACGGCGACGCCCAGCACGCAGGGCGTCTTCAACGCCAACCTGCCGGCCTCGGCGACCCCCGTCGCGGCGGGCGACCTGCCCTCCACCAACAGCGCGACGGCGCAATACACGGCCAAGTCCTCGATGGTCGCCTACGACAACCTCGGCAACAAGGTGTTGCTCGACGTCTACTTCACCAACACCGGCGCCGGCAGCTGGCAGGTTTCGGTGTTCGACCAGTCGAAGGCAACGCCCGGCACTTCCTTCCCCTATACCGGCGGCGCGCTCGGCTCGGCCAACCTGAGCTTCGACATGACCACCGGCAAGCTGACGGGCGCCACCGACAGCGTTTCCTTCACCGTGCCCAACGGCGCGGCCATGACGCTCGACCTGTCGACGCTGACCCAGTTGGGCGCCGCCTACACGCCGACCGACCCGCAGGTGAACGGCAACGCGCCCGGCACCATCGACAAGGTCGAGATCAGCAAGGACGGCACCATCTACGCCCGCTACAAGGACGGCTCCTCCAAGGCGCTCTACAAGATCCCACTGGCCGACGTAACCAGCCCGGACCAGCTCTCGGCGCTCGCCGGCAACGTCTATGCGCAGAGCTCGGAATCGGGGGCAGTGACGATCGGTTTCGCCAACCAGGGCAAGGCCGGCGCGATCATTTCGGGCGCCCTTGAGAACTCCGATGTCGACATCGCCGAGGAACTTACCTCGATGATCGCGGCGCAGCGCAGCTACACGGCCAACTCCAAGGTGTTCCAGACCGGTTCCGACCTGATGGACGTCCTGGTCAACCTCAAGAGATGAGTGGCCGCGGCGGCGCGGCGATTGAAAGACGCTAAGAAGAATGTCCCTTTCATCTGCATTGAGCATCGCTCAGTCGTCGCTGCTGACCACCTCGCGCCAGACGTCGGTGGTCTCCCGCAACGTCGCGGATGCCGCCAATCCCGACTATTCGCGCCGCACAGCGCCCGTCGTCTCGACCGACCCCGGCGCGCGCGCCGTCCAGATCCAGCGCGCCGCCAACGAGCAGCTTTTCCGCCAGAACCTTGCAGCGCTGTCGGCCTGGGCAGGCCAGAGCGCGCTTTCCGGCGGCCTCGACCAACTCGAACTGGCCGTCAACGGCGTCGACAACGCCTCTTCGGCGTCGACCGCCATCGGCAAGCTGCATGAGGCGCTGCAACTTTACGCCACCTCGCCGTCGAACCAGAATGCCGGCACCGCCGTCATCGACGCCGCGCGCCAGGTCGTGCGCTCGCTGAACGAGGGCACCGATGCCATCCAGAAATTCCGCACCGACACCGATGCCCAGATCGCCACCGCGGTCGGCGACCTGAACTCGCTGCTCTCGCAGTTCCAGGACGTCAACACGGCCATCGTCTCGGGCAGCCGTTCGGGAGCCGATGTCTCCGACGCGCTCGACCAGCGCGACGCGCTTTTGAAGAAGATCGGCGAATACGTGCCGATCTCGACCTTCACGCGCGGCGACAACGACATGATCATCACCACCGGCGACGGCACGACGCTGTTCGAGACGATCCCGCGCTCGGTGTCCTTCCAACCGCTGGCCGGTTATGCGGCAGGCACTCAGGGTAATGCCGTCTACATCGACAACGTGCCGCTCAAGGCCGGGACCGGCGGCGACACCGACGCGGGCGGCAAGCTGGCCGGACTGATCCAGCTCCGCGACAACGTCACCGTCACCATGCAGGCTCAACTCGACGAGATCGCGCGCGGACTGATCGGCGCCTTCGCCGAGACGGCGCCTCCCAATCCCGATGCGGCCGGCCTGTTCATGCAGGCGGGCACCTCGTCCATTCCCGGCACGTTGACCACCGGGCTGGCGGGCCAGATCAGGGTCAATGCCGCGATGGACCCCGCCGCCGGCGGCAACGTCACCCTGCTGCGCGACGGCGGCGCCAACGGTGCGGCCTATGTCGCCAACACCTCCGGCGGCGCGTCCTATGCCGACCTGCTCATCGGCTACGCCAACCGGCTCGACCAGCCGATGGCGTTCAGCCCGGCCGCCGGCATCAACACCACCGTCAGCGTCACGGCCTACTCGGCCAGTTCCATTGGCTGGTTCGAGGGCATCCGCCAGCAGGCCTCGACCGCCGCCGACGCCAAGGAGGCGCTGGCGACCCGCACCGCCGAGGCCCTGTCCAACGACACCGGCGTCAATGTCGATACCGAAATGTCGCTGCTGCTCGACCTCGAGCACACCTACCAGGCGTCGGCGCGAATCCTCAGCACCGTCAACCAGATGCTGGATTCGCTGATGGAAGCGGTGAGGTAAGATCATGAAGGCGTCAGGCGTTTCCTCCGCCGCCATCTCCAACGCAATGCGCTATTCGCAAACGCGCATGCAGGTCGACCTCGTCAAGGCGCAGAAGGAGATGGACACCGGGCGGGTCGCCGATACCGGGCTGGCGCTCGGCACGCGCACGGCCCAGTCGGTGACCTTCGCGCGCGACCTCGACCGGCTGAATGGCATCGTCGATTCCAACGCGCTGGTGGCGTCGCGGCTGTCGTCCACGCAGGATGCGCTCGGCCAGCTCACCGACGTCGCACAGGCGCTGCTCGGCGCCATGGCGACGGCCTCCTCCGGCGACATGACTGACGCCGTCGCCCACGACAGCGGCAACGCGGCGCTGCAATCGATGACGGCGATCCTCAACACCTCCGTCAACGGCGAATACCTGTTTGCCGGCACCAACACCGACGTCAAGCCGATCGACGATTTCACCGCCGCGGGTTCGCCGGCGAAGGCCGCGCTGGACGCCGCCTTCTTCGCCCGTTTCGGCTTCACGCAGGACGACCCGGCCGCCGCCTCCGTCACCACCGCCCAGATGGACGACTTCATCACCAACGACGTCGTGCCGCAGTTCTTCGGCACGGGCTGGCAGACCAACTGGTCGAACGCCACCGACGAGCAGATCGTCAGCCGCATCGCCCTCAACGAGAAGACCGAGACCTCGATCAGCGCCAACAACGACGGCGTGAAAAAGCTCGCCATGGCCGCCGCCATGGTGTCCGACTTCTTCTCCTCTTCGACACTGAGCGGCGAAGCGAAGAAGACGGTGGCCTCGCGCGCCCTGTCGCTGGCGGGCGAGGCGGTGAGCGATCTGGGCCAATCACAGTCGCAGGCCGGCATCATCCAGAAGCGCGTCTCCGACGCCACCGACCGCATCAAGACGCAGGCGGACCTGTTCGAAAAGCACATTCTCGACCTCGAAGGCGTCGATCCCTACGAGGCGGCCAATCGCGTCAACGACCTGATGTCGCACATCCAGACCTCGTTCGCGCTTACCGCACGCATCCAGCAGCTGAGCCTGCTGAACTTCCTGACCTGAACCACGGACTTTGCCAGCGATGTATCAATTCTCATACGCCGACATCCAGACAGACTCCGTGGCCGACGCCAAGGAGCGCGAGCGACAGTTGCTCACCCGCTCCATCGAGATGCTGACGGCCGCCGCCGCCGCCGGCACACAGTCGATGGAGGCGATCGAAGCGCTGCATTTCACCAATCGCGTCTGGACCAGCTTCGTCGAGGACCTTGGTTCCGACGACAATGCGCTGCCCAAGGAACTGCGTGCCAACCTGATCTCGATCGGGCTCTGGCTGCTGCGCGAAACGGAAGACATCCGCCAGGGCCGCGCCGAAAATTTCGAGGGGTTGATCGAGGTGTCGCAGATCATCCGGGACGGTATCCAATGACCAACACACTGAAGCTGTCGCTCAAGCCGAACGAGAAGATCTACATCAACGGCGCCGTCGTGCGCGTCGACCGCAAGGTCAGCATCGAGCTGATGAACGACGTCCAATTCCTGCTGGAAAGCCATGTCCTTCAGCCCGAGGACGCCTCGACGCCGCTGAAACAGCTCTATTTCATCGTCCAGGTGATGCTGATGAACCCGCAAGGGGCCGCCGATGCGCGCGACATGTTCCGCCGCTCGCTGCCGCTGCTGCTCGCCAGCTACCACAACGAGCAGATCCGCTCGACGCTCAAGCACGTCGACCAGCTTGTCGGCGAGGATCATGTCTTCGAGGCTCTGAAGGCGATCCGCTCGCTCTACGGACTGGAGCGCAGGCTGGTCGATCCGGACGCCGGGGACGGCGCAAGCGAGGATATGGCGGCGCGGCCGCTGGCAGTCGGAGCACGATGACCATGAACGTCGATATGACCACCACGATACCGGCTGGCGCCAACCAGACGACGGCCAAGTCCAAAGCGTCGGTCGACTACCAGTCCTTCCTGAAGCTGCTCATCGCCCAGATGAAGAACCAGGACCCGACGCAGCCGATGGACTCCACCCAATACGTGGCCCAGCTCGCCACCTTCTCCCAGGTCGAGCAGTCGGTGCAGATGAACACGAAGCTGGACAGCATCCTGCAATCGTCCGCGCTGTCGCAGGCCGACGCGCTGATCGGCCATTCGATCACCTCGGCCGACGGCAAGACGACCGGCACGGTCTCGGAAGTCCGGCTTTCCTCCACGGGGCTGATCGCGGTACTGGAGAACGGCACGGAAATGGCGGTCGGGCCGGGCGTGACGGTGGGACCGGCGGCGAGCTAAGATAGACTTCCGCAATAAGGCAAGCGCAGGCTGGCATCATGAACGAAGCCGATGCCCTCGACCTCGTCCAGTTCGCGGTGTGGACCGTGCTCACGGCCTCCGCGCCGGTGGTGCTCGTCGCCATGGTGGTCGGCATCGGCATCGCGCTGATCCAAGCGCTCACCCAGGTCCAGGAAATCACGCTGACCTTCGTGCCGAAGATCGTCGCCATCATGCTGGTGGTGGCGCTGACCGGCCCCTTCATCGGCGGCCAGATATCAGCTTTCACCAACGTCATTTTCGAGCGCATCCAGACCGGCTTCTGACGCAGCGCCTAAAAGTCGTGCAAAGCCGCCGCTGGACCATGATCTTTCCGGCATAGGCGTTCGCCTTTTCCCCCGTGTCGGCTAATTTTGGCCCCACGCTACCAGCGGACGAATGCGACGGAGACGGTATGCCGCATCACGGCGAGGCAGTGATCGAGGACGAACTGGAGGGCGAACGCTCTGGCGCGCTGGCACCCTTCCGCATCGGCATTTTCCGTGCCGTCTGGTCGGCCAGCCTCGTCTCCAATTTCGGCGGCCTCATCCAGGGCGTCGGTGCCGCCTGGATGATGACCTCCATCGCCACCTCCTCCTACCAGGTGGCACTGGTGCAGGCATCGACGTCGCTGCCGATCATGCTGTTTGCGCTGGTCGCCGGCGCCATCGCCGACGGCTTCGACCGCCGCAAGGTGATGCTGGTGGCGCAGTGCTTCATGCTGGTTGTGTCGGTTCTGCTTTCTGTCTTCACCTATCTCGACCTGATCACGCCGTGGACACTGCTCGCCTTCACCTTCCTGATCGATTCGGGCACCGCGCTGAACAGCCCGTCCTGGCAGGCTTCCGTGGGCGATATGGTACCGCGCGCCAAGGTGCCGGCGGCGGTGGCGCTGAATTCCATGGGCTTCAACATCACCCGCTCCGTCGGCCCCGCCATAGGCGGCATCATCGTGGCGGCCTTCGGCCCGGCGGCGGCCTTTGCTGCCAACGCGGCGAGCTATCTCGGCCTCATCACCGTCATGGCGCGCTGGAAGCGCGAGGAGCCGGCCTCATCCCTGCCGCGTGAAACGCTGGGGGCGGCGATGGGCGCCGGCCTGCGCTACGTCGCCATGTCGCCCAACATCGGCAAGGTGCTGGCCCGGGGTGCTGCCTTCGGCGCCACCAGCGGCGCCGTGCTGGCGCTGCTGCCGCTGGTGGCGCGCGACGTCATCAAGGGCGACGCGCTGACCTACGGCATCATGCTCGGCGCCTTCGGCGTCGGCGCCGTCGGCGGCGCACTGACCAGTGTCAGGCTGCGCCAGATGCTCTCCAGCGAGACGATGGTGCGCGCCGCCTTCGCCGGCTTCGCCGCATGTTCGCTGGTCTGTGCGTTGAGCACCCACGCCTGGGCGACGGCGCTCGGCCTCGTCGTCGGCGGCGCCTGCTGGGTGATCGCCCTGTCGCACTTCAACGTCACCGTGCAGATGTCGACGCCGCGCTGGGTGGTGGGACGGGTGCTGTCCATCTACCAGATGGCGACCTTCGGCGGCATTGCGCTGGGAAGCTGGATCTGGGGCCTGGTGGCCGACCAGCACGGCGCGCCTGTGGCGCTGATGGCGGCGGCCATCGCCATGGTCGCCGGCGGCGCGCTCGGCCTTTTCCTGCCGCTGCCGCAGCACACGCCGCTCAACCTCGATCCGCTCAACCGCTTCCGCGAGCCGACGCTGGCGCTCGACCTGCAATCGCGCAGCGGACCGATCGCCATCATGATCGAGTTCATCATCCGCGAGGACGATGTGCCCGAGTTCCTGGCCCTGATGACGGAACGCGGCCGCATCCGCCGCCGCGACGGCGCGCGCAACTGGGTGATCGCGCGCGATCTCGAACATCCGGACGTCTGGCTGGAAACCTACCATACGCCGACCTGGCTCGATTACATCCGCCACAACACCCGCATCACGCAGGCCGATGCGGCCATCACCGAACGCATCCGCGAACTGCACGCGGGCGAAGAGCGGCCGCGCGTGCGCCGCTGGATCGAGCGGCCGACCAGCACCGTCACCGGCGTGGTCAAGAAGCGGGCGCAGGAATAGGGACGCCCCTTTCCGGTTTGCAACCAATGCTCGCCTTGATTATTTTGCCGTCATGAGATTGCTGCAAGCTCCGCCCGCCGCGGCGGCCGCCATGCTGGCGGTGCTGCTTACCGGTTGTGCGTCCGGATCGACCGACGGTGCGAATACGCCCTGTGCCGACATCAATGTGAGCATCGGCGAGACATCGAAGGAATTGTCGTCCGCGGCGATCAGCCGTGGCAAGATCAGCAATTTCAACGTGCCGTTCTGGGTGCCGGGCGGCGTCAAGGCTCGCTCGGCGCTGGAGGATCGCCAGACCCGCAAGATCGAGGGACTGGAGACCGAACTTGCGGCAAAACGGCAGGAGCGTACCGCACGCTGCCAGCGGCCCTGAAGCTTATTCCTCGCCGGAGAGGTCGCGGCGTGCCTTGTCGAGCTCCTCGGCGTAGCGCCGCATCAGGTGCCCCTCGGTCAGCAGGCCGACCACCTCGCGGTCGGTGAAGTCCTTGACCACCGCCAGTTCCTCGGCGCCGGCGCGCTGGAAGGTTTCGGCCGCCGACTGCACGTTCATGGTCGGCACCAGCACCGAATCCCGGAACTTGGCGAGCGTCAGCACCGTGGAGCCCGGATTGCCCTGTTCGCTGTAGACCTCCGCCACGATCAGCACGCCGGCGTAGCGCCCGTCCGCGTCGACGGCGACGACCCGCTGCGCGGAGCCGAGCGGGATCGCCTTGCGGAACTCATCCAGCGTGGTGGACGAATCGATGATACGCACATCCTTGCGCATCATCGAACCGACGGTCAGGCTGCGCATCCAGCCGACGTCGTGGGCACTGCGGATGGTCTCGCCGCGCAGGTGGAAGCGCCAGGTCGAGAAGGAGTAGCCGAACGTCTCGCGCACCAGCATAGCCGACATGATCGAGGCGGCCAGCACCACGCCGGAAAGCGTGATGTCGCGCGTCGATTCCAGCGCCATGAACGTCATCGTCAGCGGTCCGCCGACGACTCCGACTGCCAGCGACGTCATGCCGACGACGGCGGCGACATCGGCGTCGAACCCGCTGGCCGGGAAAAAGAAGACCATGATGCCGGCGAAGATCTTGCCCATCAGCGCGCCGAGGAACAGCGAGGCGAAGAACAGGCCGCCGCGAAAGCCCGACCCCAGCGAGATCGCCGAGGCGGCGAGCTTGAGCAGGAAGACGCTGGCGATCACCGCCAGCCCGTAGTTCATGGCGAACTCGCGGTGCAGCGCCCCATGGCCACTGGACAGCACCTGCGGCGTCACCAGGCCGAGCAGGCCGACGATGCAGCCGCCGAGGAACGGCCTGAGCGAAGCGTCTATCGAAAGTCGGGCGAACAGCCGCTCAACCGACGTCACCAGGTACATGATGGCGACGGACACGCCGCCGCCGACAAGGCCGAGCAGCAGGAACGGCACATAGAGGCTGGGCGTCAGTTCCGGCAGGCCGGAAAGCTCCATCGGGAACGGCACGCCGCCGAACACTTCCGCCGTCAGCGACGCGCAGATCGCGGCGGCCATGACCGGCGCGACATTGCCGACCGAATAGGTGCCGATTACCAGCTCGAAGCCGTAGAAGGCACCCGTCAATGGTGCGTCGAAGGCAGCGGCGATGGCGCCCGCCGCACCGCAGCCGACGAGGATGCGCACGTCGTTGCGCCGCATCCTGAGGAACCGCGCCAGCCGCGAGGCGAGGCCGGAGCCGACCTGGGTGTAGCCCGCCTCCAGCCCGACGGATGCGCCGAAGCCTGAGGAGATCATCGTCTGGCCGGCGATGATGAAGGTATCGGTGAGCGACATGCGCCCGCCATAGAGCGCGTTGGCCTCGATCGGATCGACCGGCGTGCGGAACTTGCGCCTGCGCAGCCAGACGACAGTGAGGCCGAGCAGGATGCCGCCGACCGCCGGTACCAGCGCCTGCACGGGGCGCTGCAGGGAAAACATGCCGGACAGCCGCCCGCCCGGCTGGACCTCGAACAGCAGCACATGCAGCCACTGCACCAGCGCGCTCATCGTCGTCACCAGCGTGCCGGCCATGACGCCGACCAGCCCGCCGAGCAGCACCACGACGATGCCACGCGCTTCCAGCACCGGCAGCGATCGCACGAAGAGCGCGCGAAGCCGGCGGGCGTGGACTGGCAACTGTGCGGCGGGTAGCAAAGGGTGGCTCGCGAAAATCCCGATGGAAGGAGCCTGATACTTCGGCCTTGCGCACATGACAACGCGTGGCGGCATCACGGTCAAGCGAGGCCGTGCCGTTCCCACCCACCTTCGCGCAAGCTTGGGCCGCTAGGCTCAAGGCTCGGGCACTGCTGCCCGCGGACGTGGCCGGCGGAGACGACAGTGGCGATCAGTGAAACCTTCTCGGCGCGCAACGCCGTCAAGAACGGCCGCGACGTCTTCTTCGCCGCCGGCATCGTCATCATCCTGGCCGTCCTGTTCCTGCCCATCCCTGCCTTCCTGATCGACATGGGGCTGGCCATCTCGATCGCGCTGTCGGTGCTGATCCTGATGGTGGCGCTGTGGATCCAGCGCCCGCTCGATTTCTCGTCCTTCCCGACGGTGCTGCTCATCGCCACCATGCTCAGGCTGTCGCTCAACATCGCCACCACCCGCATGATCCTGTCGCACGGCGACCAGGGCACGCACGCCGCCGGCTACGTCATCAGCGGCTTTTCCAATCTCGTCATGAGCGGCGATTTCGTCATCGGCCTGATCGTCTTCATGATCCTGATCGTGGTGAACTTCATCGTCATCACCAAGGGCGCCACCCGCATCGCCGAGGTGGGCGCCCGCTTCACCCTCGACGCCATCCCCGGCAAGCAGATGTCGATCGACGCCGACCTGTCGGCCGGCATGATCGACGACAAGACCGCACAGCTGCGCCGGCGCGAACTGGAAGAGGAATCCTCCTTCTTCGGCTCCATGGACGGCGCCTCGAAATTCGTGCGCGGCGACGCCATCGCCGGCCTCATCATCACCGCCATCAACATCGTCGGCGGCATCGCCATCGGCTACCTGCGCCACGACATGAGCCTCGGCAAGGCGGCTGACATCTTCGTCAAGCTTTCTGTCGGCGACGGCCTGGTAACACAGATCCCGGCCCTGATCGTCTCGCTGGCAGCCGGCCTGCTGGTTTCCAAGGGCGGCACGCGCGGCTCGGCCGACAAGGCCGTGTTCGGCCAGCTCGGCGCCTATCCACGCGCCCTTTACGTCGCGGCGGCGCTGCTGGCCCTGCTCGGCCTGATGCCCGGCCTGCCGATGTTCCCCTTCGTGACGCTGGCGGGCGCCATGGCCGGGCTGGGTTACGTCATCCCCCTCCAGCACAACCGCCGGATCGCGGAAGAGGAAGCCGGCAGGAAAAAGGAAGAAGCCGCCAAGGCCGAGGAGGAGAAGAACTCGGTCAAGGCTTCGCTGGCCACCGCCGAGATCGAGCTCCTGATCGGCAAGCAGCTTTCCACCCGCCTCATCAGCGCGCATCAGGAACTCGCCTTCCGCATGTCGAAGATGCGCAAGAAGTTCGCCACCCAATACGGCTTCGTCGTGCCGGAGGTGAAGCTGACCGACGATTTCGCCATCCCGCCCAAGAGCTACCAGATCAAGGTGCACGGCACCGTTGTCGCCGAACACCAGATGCGGGTGGGCGAACTGATGGTGCTGCTCGGCACCCGCGACATCCCCGACATTCCGGGCGAGGAAGTGCGCGAGCCCGCTTTCGGCATGCGCGCCTATTCAGTGATGGAGACCTTCGCCGAGGACCTGAAGCGCGAGCAGTTCACCTATGCCGACAACATGTCGGTGCTGCTCACCCACCTCTCCGAGGTGATCCGCAACAACCTGCCGCAGCTTCTCTCCTACAAGGACATGAAGGCGCTGCTGGAACGGCAGGACCCCGAATACCGCAAGCTGGCCGACGAGGTCTGCTCGCAGCACATCTCCTATCCGGGCCTGCAGGCGGTGCTGAAGCTGCTGCTCGCCGAGCGTGTCTCGATCCGCAACCTGCACCTGATCATCGAGGCGATCGCCGAGATCGCGCCGCATGTGCGCCGGACCGAGCAGATCGTCGAGCATGTGCGCGTCAGGATGGCGCAGCAGATCTGCGGTGACCTCACCGAAGGCGGCGTGCTCAAGGTGCTGCGCCTCGGCAACCGCTGGGACCTCGCCTTCCATCAGAGCCTGAAGCGCGACGCCAAGGGCGAGGTGCGCGAGTTCGACATCGACCCGCGCCAGCTCGAGGAATTCGGCCAGGAGGCGACCAAGGCGATCCGCAAGCATCTGGAAGCCGGCGAGCGGTTCGTCCTCGTCACCGCGCCGGATGCCCGGCCTTACGTGCGCATGATCATCGAGCGGATGTTCACCACCCTGCCGGTGCTTTCCCACGTCGAGATCGCCAAGGGCGTCGAGATCAGGGTGCTGGGAACGGTTTCGTGAGGACGACAGAAAACGGCGGACGCCGCTGCACGGATTTTCCGTGAACGCCCTCTCCACCCTCACCGAGACCACCATCCTGGCGGCGTTCCTCGCCTTCTGCCGTGTCGGCGCCTGCTTCATGGTGATGCCCGGCCTTTCCAGCGTGCGCGTGCCGCTGCATGTGCGCCTGTTCGCAGCCATCGCCGTCACCGTCGGCCTGCTCACCTTCCTGTGGGACCGCATCTATCCGTTCGTCGATCCGCATCCCGCGGTGCTGGTGCCGATGATCGCATCGGAACTGCTGGTGGGCGGCCTGATCGGCATCATGACGCGCCTCTACATGGAGGCATTGCGCTTCATCGGTGCCGGGCTCGCCATGCTGATCGGTTTCAACTCGAACGGC
>JBQCHN010000180.1:0-12769 GCA_051954615.1 Mesorhizobium sp.
GCGCACTGTGCTGTCGTAGCGCAGCGTGGTCAGCACCATGCCCTTGCCGAGCGGCTCGATGACCACGGGCCGTTCACGGCGGTAGAGCACGATGCGGGCGAGCCCCGCCTTCTTTTTCGACGCCATCGCCTCGCGGATGACGGCGAAGGCATCCTCGGACACCTTGTCGGCTGGCGACAGATAATAGGGTGTGTCGAGATAAATCTGCTGGATCGAAGCCTTGTCGACGAAGCCGTCCAGTGCAAGCATGTTGGAGGACTCGACCTGCACGGCTTCGATCTCGTCGTCCTCGATGTGGACGTAGTCGCCGTTCTCGACCTCGTAGCCCTTGATCTCGTCCTCGTCTTCCACCGGCTTGCCGGTTTCGGCATCGACATAGATGCGCTTCACGCGGTTCCCGGTTCTGCGGTTCAGCACGTTGAAGGAAACCTTTTCGGCATGGGTGACCACATTGGTCAGCTCCACCGCACAGGTAACCAGCGACAGTTTGAGATAACCCTTCCAGGCCGGACGCGGGGCCATATTCGTCTCCTTGCAGCGGAATGGAGCGGAACGGACAAACGCTATTCCAGTTCCATCGCGCATCGAAGAGCGAACATCCCGTCCGCCGCCGGAAGGCGGCGGAGTGGCCTTTCGGAAGGAGGCTGAACCTCGGTTCAGCCGAGCACGGCCTTCACCGCCTCCGCGGTCTTGGCAACGACCGTATCCGCTTCCTCGCGTGTCAGGCAGAGCGGCGGGGCGAAGCCGAGGATGTCGCCCTGCGGCATGGCGCGGCCGATGACGCCGCGCTCGGCCAGGGCGGCGGCCACCTGCGGGCCGATCTTCTTCGAGGCATCGAAGAACTTGCGGTCGTCCCTGTCCTCGACGAACTCCACCGCCGCCAGCATGCCCTCGCCGCGCACGTCGCCGACGTTTTTGTGGCCTGCCACCGCTTCGGCCAGGCCCTTGCGGAAATAGGCGCCGGTTTCGCCGGCATTCTTCACAAGGTCCAACTCGTCGATCAGTTCGAGGTTGGCGACCCCCGCGGCGACGCAGATCGGATGCGCCGAATAGGTCCAGCCATGGCCGATTGGACCGAGCTTGTCGGAACCCTCCACCAGCACCTTCCACACCTTGTCGCCGACGATGACGCCCGACAGCGGCGCATAGGCAGAGGTCAGCCCCTTGGCGATGGTGATCAAGTCCGGCTGGATGCCGTAGTGGTCGGAGCCGAACATGGAGCCCAGCCGACCGAAGCCGGTCACCACCTCGTCGGCAACGAGCAGGATGTCGTATTTCTTCAGCACCGTCTGGATCTTCTGCCAATAGCCCTTCGGCGGCGGCACGATGCCACCGGTGCCCAACACCGGCTCGCCGATGAAGGCAGCGATGGTTTCCGGCCCTTGTGCAACGATCAGCTTTTCGAGCTGGTCTGCGCAGAATTGCGAAAACTGCTCCTCCGACAGCGAGCGGTCCTCGCGGCGGTAGTAGTAGGGCGCTTCCGTGTGCAGGATCGGCGCGCGCGGCAGGTCGAAGGCGTTGTGGAAGCCGGCCAGTCCGGTCAACGAGCCGGTCATGACGCCGGAGCCGTGATAGCCGCGCCAGCGCGAGATGATCTTCTTCTTCTCGGGCCGGCCGAGCACGTTGTTGTAGTACCAGATCAGCTTGATGTTGGTCTCGTTGGCGTCGGAGCCGGAGAGGCCGTAATAGACCCTGGACATGCCCTTCGGCGCCCGGTCGATGATCATCTTCGACAGCCGGATCGACGCTTCCGTGCCGTGACCGACATAGGCGTGATAGTAGGCGAGGTTCCTGGCCTGCTCGGCAATGGCGTCGGCGATCTTCTGGCGACCGTAGCCGACATTGACGCAGTAGAGGCCGGCGAAGGCGTCGAGGCTCTTCCTGCCGTTCGTGTCCCAGATGGTCGCGCCCTCGCCGCCGGCCATGACACGGTTCGGCATCTCGCCGCGCGCATGCATGCCCATATGGGTCGAGGGATGGAAGAAGTGGTCGCGGTCCCAGGCGGCGAGTTCGTTGGATTGTTCGAGCATCGTTTTCTCCTTTTCAGTTTCGCCTCGCCACGTGCTGGGCGGCTCACGCCAGATCGAGGCAGATGTATTTGAGCTCGGTAAAGGCTTCGAGGCCGTGGCGCGAGCCTTCGCGGCCGAGGCCCGACTGCTTGACGCCGCCGAAGGGGATCGGCGCACCGGTGATCTTCACCCTGTTGACGGCCACCATGCCGTATTCCAGCGCGTTCGCCAAACGCCGCTGGCGCGCGCCGTTCTCGCTGACGACATAGGCGACCAGCCCGTATTCGGTGGCATTGGCGCGGGCAACCACTTCCTCCTCGCCGTCGAAGGACGCAACGGCGGCGACCGGCCCGAAGGTTTCCTCGCGCATGATCAGCGCATCATCCTGAACGTCCGCCAGCAGAGTGGGCAGGTAGAACAGCGAACCGGGCGCTTGCCGCTTGCCGCCGGCAAGCAGCCGCGCACCGCGCGCCTGCGCATCGGCGACCTGCTCTTCGACCTTTCTCACCGCCCGTTCGTGCATCAGCGGGCCGATCTCCGTGCCTTCCATCAGACCGTTGCCGACCTTCAGCGCCTCGATCCGTGCAGCATAGGCTGTGCAGAAAGCGTCGTAGAGCCCGCGCTGCACATAGATGCGGTTGGCGGCGAGGCAATCCTGCCCCGAGGTCGCGAACTTGGCATCCACCGCGACCCGGACCGCCCGGTCGAGATCGGCGTCGTCGAAGACGATCAGCGGCGCGTGGCCGCCCAGTTCCATCACCAGCCGTTTCATCGTCGGCGCGCATTGAGCGGCGATCAACCGGCCGATTTCGGTCGAGCCGGTAAAGCTCATGGCGCGAACGCGGGCGTCCTCGCACAGGCGCCCGACAATGGTCGCGGCATCGCCGGTGACGACGTTGAAGACCCCCGCCGGCAGGCCGGCGCGCTCGCCGAGTTCGGCCAGCGCCAGCGCCGACAGTGGCGTCTCGGAAGAAGGATGCGCGACAATGGTGCAGCCGGCGGCGAGCGCGGCGGCGGCCTTGCGCGTCAGCATGGCGGAGGGAAAATTCCAAGGCGTGACGACGCCGACGACGCCGAGCGGCTCCCGTCGCACGATCATTTCCGCGCCGGGCAGATGGCTGGTGACGCTCTCGGCGTTCACCCGCTTGGCCTCTTCCGCGTACCACTCGACGAACGAAGCCGCATAGTCGATCTCGCCACGTGATTCGGCGAGCGGTTTTCCCTGCTCCAGCGTCATCAGCAACGCGAGGTCTTCCTTTGCCGCGACAATGAGGTCGAACCAGTTGCGCAGGATTTTCGAACGTTCCCGCGGCGGCAGCGCCTTCCAGGCCGGAAAGGCTCGTGACGCCGCGTCGATCGCCTTGCCGGTCTGGCCGGCATCGAGCGAAGCGACAAAAGCGACCGTCGCGCCGGAGGCCGGGTCTGTGACCTCGAAGCTGCCGCCGGCGGCGCCCGCGGTCCAGTGTCCGTCGAGATAGGCGAGTTCGCGATAAAGCCGGCGGTCGGTGAGCCGGTCGAGCGCGTCGTGACGCAGCGAACGGGCGAAATGAGGTTGGGCGGACATGGCGAGGCTCCTGATCCGCCACCACCCTAGTCGCCGTTGGTCGAGAAAGAGCCTATTCGAGCCTTCGCCAATAGAGAGATTCTCTACAGGCGGGCCGGAGCCGGAACGATTTCTCCGTCGCGCCTCAAGGCCGGTCGCCGACCAGTTCGGCCAGCGGCTGCACGGTGTCGTCCTTCACCGTCTTGGTGACGATGTAGGTGAAGTAGCGGTCGATGCCGATCTCGCGCTCCAGCAACGAATCGACCAGCCGCTGGTAGGCGTCGATGTCGCGCGCCATCACCTTGAGCAGATAGTCGACACCGCCGCCGACCGACCAGCAGGCGACGATCTCGGGCGTCTCGCGCACCACGCGCTCGAAACGGTCGAAATCCGCCTGCCGGTGATTGGCCAGCGTGACTTCCATCAGCACGGTCGCGACCGGCGCCAGCAGGCGCACCGCCACCTTGCCGTGATAGCCAGAGATGATGCCCGCCTTTTCCAGCCGAGAAAGCCGCATCCAGCACGGCGTCGGCGACAGCCCGACCGTCTCGGCAAGCTTCAGCTTGGTGATGCGGCCGTCGCGCTGGATGGCGTCGAGGATTTTCAGGTCGATGGCGTCGAGTTTCGGTGCGGTCATGGGCGTCGCTTTTCGGTGCGCCAGCACCATGAGGGTGCATGATTTCGATTGTCAATTGCACTGATTTCGATCTCTAATAAGTCATGACATTGTGGCAGCCAGATCCGGCGCTCATCCGCCGTCCCGCCTACCTCTCGCTGGCCGACCAGTTCGCCCGCGCCATCCACGACGGCAGGCTGGCGAACGGCGCCCGGCTGCCGACGCACCGGGCGTTGGCGGATGCGCTGAAACTGTCGGTGCAGACGGTGTCGCGCGCCTATGAGGAACTGATCCGGCGCGGCCTGGTGTCGGGCGAGATCGGCCGCGGCTCCTTCGTGCAGACTCAGCGCCGCGAGCCCGAGCCCCCCTACCTGCCCGAACGGCCGGGCGAGGTGATCGACCTGTCGATCCTGAAGCCGGCCTGCGAGACGATGCACCACGAGCGGCTGAAACAGGCGCTGGCCTGGCTGGCGGAGGCGCTGCCGGCAAGCTCGGCGCTGTCCTTCCGGCCGAACATGGTGTTCCCGCGCCACCGCGCGGTGGCGGCTGAATGGCTGGCGACCTGCGGACTGGAAACCTCGCCGCAGAATGTCACGCTGACCAACGGCGCAACCGCCGGCATGACGGTGGCGCTGATGAGCGTAGCCCCTCCCGGCTCCACCGTCGCCACCGAGGCCATCGGCCACCACACGCTGGTGCCGCTGGCGCGCTATCTCGGCTTCCACCTCGAAGGCCTGCCGATCGACGACGACGGGCTGATCCCGGAAGCGCTGGACGAAGCCTGTCGGCTGGCCGACATCCGCGCGGTCTTCGTGCAACCCTCGGTCATCAACCCGACGGCGACGCTGATGGGCTCGGTGCGGCGCGCCCAGCTGGCGGAAGTGGCGCGGCGGCACGACATCGCCATCATCGAGAACGACGTGCTCGGCCCGCTGGTCGAGGACCGCGCGCCGCCGCTCGCCTATTTCGCGCCCGAACGCACGCTCTACGTCACCTCCTTTTCCAAGATCACCGTGCCAGGCCTGCGCGTCGGCTATCTCGTCGCGCCCGACCGTTATGCCGCCGCCGTCGCCAACCGTCACTTGGTGTCGAACTGGATGGCGACGCCCATGGTGGCCGAGATCGCCACCAAATGGGTAACCGACGGCACGGCGATGGATCTGGTGCGCTGGCAGCGCGACGCCTTGCGCCGCAGGCATGAGATCGCCGGCGAGGCCCTGCAGGGCGTCGCCTATCGCACCTGCCGGGACGCCCTGCACATCTGGCTGCAACTGCCGGACGACCGCTCCGAGGAAGCCTTCGTCGCCCAGGCCCGGCTGCGCGGCGTGGCGATCGCCCCCGGCGCCTCGTTCCGCATCGCCGAAACGCCCTGGAAGCCCGCCGTGCGCATCTCGCTCGGCTCGACGACGGAGGGCGAATTGCAGGCGGGGCTGGGCGTCGTGACGAAGCTCCTGCTCGGCGATCCTGAGCATCTTCTGCTCGCGATTTAGGTCCTTGCATCTGCAAAATTGTGCGGAATCGGAAAAATTGTCATGATTTTATTTTCTCAATTGACATGATTTCGGACCTTCCCCATCGTTAGAGCATGTCTCCCGAAAGTGGAAACCGGTTTCGGGGTGAAGACATGCGTAAAATTAAAACCTGAAGCGCATCGAACACATCCGATGATCGCGATGCGCTTCGGAGAGCAGGCTTCTCCAGGACGGGGGAACGCATTGTCCGCGCCTATCATCAAGATCGATTCCATCGCCAAGAGCTTCGGCGCTTTCAAGGTGCTGGACGGCCTGTCGATGCAGGTCATGCCCGGCGAGAAGCTGGCGCTCATCGGCCCTTCCGGCTCGGGCAAGACGACGATCCTGCGCATCCTGATGACGCTGGAGCGCATCGACGGCGGCCACATCCAGATCGACGGCGAGCATCTCTACCACATGGAGCGCAACGGCCAGCTCCTGCCGGCGGACGAGCGGCACCTGACACGGATGCGGCAGAAGATCGGCATGGTCTTCCAGCTGTTCAACCTGTTCCCGCACAAATGCGTGCTCGACAACGTGACGCTGGCGCCGATGCTGACCAAGGGCACGCCGCGCGCCGCCGCCGAGAAGCGGGCGATGGAACTGCTCGACATGGTGGGCATGGCGGACAAGGCGAAGAATATGCCCGCGCAGCTCTCCGGCGGTCAGAAGCAGCGCGTGGCGATCGCGCGTGCGCTGGCACTGTCGCCCAAGATCATGCTGTTCGACGAGGTCACCTCCGCGCTCGACCCAGAACTGGTCGAGGAAGTGCTGAACGTCATGCGCAAGCTCGCCGCCGAGACGGACATGACGATGCTGCTTGTGACGCATGAGATGGGTTTCGCGCACGATTTCGCCGACCGGGTGCTGTTCTTCGATCGCGGCCGGATCGTCGAGGAAGGCAAGCCCGACGAGATTTTCCGTCACCCCAAGCAGGAACGCACGCAGACTTTCCTGAAGAAGATCATCGCGGCCGGACACCGGGTCTGACCGCTTTGCCGGGCGCATGTGCCGCCCAAACAAACCAAGAAGAACCAATGGAGCTGGGAACGATGAAAAGATTTGCAACCTGGGCCGGCGTCGCCGGCCTCGCCGTGGCTACGACGCTGGCCGCCGCCACGCCCGGATCGGCCGACGACGCCAAGCTGGAACAGTTGAAGGCGCAGGGCTTCGCCCGCCTCGCGATCGCCAACGAGCCGCCCTACACGGCCGTCGCCGCCGACGGCAAGGTGTCGGGCGCGGCGCCCGACGTCGCCCGCGAGATCTTCAAGCGGCTCGGCGTCGCCGACGTCGTGGCGTCGATCTCGGAATACGGCGCGATGATCCCCGGCCTGCAGGCAGGCCGCTTCGACGTCGTCACCGCCGGCCTGTTCATGAAACCGGAGCGCTGCGCGGCGGTCGCCTATTCGGAGCCCGTGCTGTGCGATGCCGAGGCCATGCTGGTCAAGAAAGGCAACCCGAAGGGCTTCAAGAGCTACGAGGACGTCGCCAAGGACACGTCGGCGACCATCGGCGCGCCCGGCGGCGGCACCGAGGAGAAGCTGGCGCTCAACGCCGGCGTGCCGCGCGACCGCGTCATCGTCGTGCCCGACGGCCAGAGCGGGCTGAAGATGGTGCAGGACGGCCGCATCGACGCCTATTCGCTGCCGGTGCTCTCGATCAACGACCTGATGAAGAAGGCCAACGACCCGAACCTCGAGGTGATCGCGCCGGTGATGGGCGCTCCGGTCTACTGCGACGGCGCCGCCTTCAACAAGAAGGACACGGCACTGCGCGACGCCTTCAACGTCGAATTGGCGAAGATGAAGGAATCCGGCGACTTCGCCAAGATCATCGAGCCCTATGGCTTCTCGGCGGCGGCGGCGATGTCGACGACCACCGAAAAGCTCTGCTCGGCGAAATAGCGCCCTCCTCCTTCTCCCCCGTTTACGGGAAAAAGGTGGCCCGAAGGGCCGGATGAGCGGCGGCGCGAGCATCGAGAGGTTGGCGCCGCTCCTCATCTGCCTGCCGGCATCTTCTCCCCGCATAGGAACGGGGAGAAGAGCGATGCTCCACCGCAACCGGAAAGCCCCATGATCGACTGGTCCGGCTATCTTTATCTGATCCTGCAAGGCGCGCTCGTCACCGTGGAACTCACGCTGATGGGCTCGGTGCTCGCGCTGATCATGGCCTTCGTCGCCGGGCTGGGACGCCTGTCGCGTTTCTTCGCCGTGCGCGCGCTGGCAACGGCCTATATCGAGTTCTTCCGCGGCACCTCGATCTTCGTCCAGCTTTTCTGGGTCTATTTCGTGCTGCCGCTGGCCGGCTTCGAGCTGACGCCCCTGCAGGCGGGCGTCCTCGGCCTGGGCCTGAACGTCGGCGCCTATGGAGCCGAGGTGGTGCGCGGCGCCGTGCAGTCGATCGGCAAGGAGCAATATGAAGCCTGCGTGGCGCTCAACCTCGGCCGTTGGCAGGGCATGCGCCATGTCATCCTGCCGCAAGCATTGTTGTTGATGCTGCCGACCTTCGGCAACAACGCCATCGAACTGCTCAAGGCGACCTCCGTCGTCTCGCTGATCTCGCTCGCCGACATGACCTTCCAGGCCAACATCGTGCGCTCGCAGACCGGCAACACCATGCTGCCCTTCGCCACCATCCTCATCCTCTATTTCGCGATGGCGTCGGCGATCTCGTGGGGCGTGCGCACGCTCGAACGGCGCATGGCGCGCGGCCTCGACGGCGTCAGGACCTGAGGGGGCGGCGATGGAATGGGATTGGGACTTCGTCTGGCAGATCCTTCCGACCCTCATCCAGGGCGTCAAGATCACCATCCTCGCCACCTTGCTCGGTTCGGTGCTCGCCGCCGTCGTCGGTCTCGCGATCGCGCTGTTGCGCCGCTCGCCCAACCGGCTGATTTCCAGACCGGTCGGCTTCTTCGCCGAATTCATCCGCGGCACGCCGCTGCTCGTGCAACTCTACTTCATCTTCTACGTCCTGCCCGACATCGGCATCCTTCTGCCGCCGCTTGTGGCCGGCGTCATAGGGCTTGGCCTGCACTACGGCACCTACGCGGCAGAGGTCTATCGCGCCGGCATCGACAACGTGCCGCGCGGTCAGTGGGAGGCGGCCAAGGCCTGCAACCTCAGCGCCCGGCAGACCTGGACGCACATTATCCTGCCGCAGGCCATCCCGCCGATGATACCGGCGCTCGCCAACTATTTCGTCGCCATGTTCAAGGAAACGCCGTTGCTTTCGGCCATCACCGTGCTGGAGCTGATGAACCAGGCGAAACTGGTCGCCAACTCCTACTACCGGTACGTCGAGCCAATGACGCTGGTCGGCGTGTTCTTCCTCATCATCAGCCTGTTCTCGGTCATCCTGCTGCGTTGGCTGGAACGCCGTTACGGAAGGATCGAGCGGTGATGGCTATGCTCGAAATGCCGGTCTATAGCGCACCCCCACCCCTAACCCCTCCCCACACGGGGGAGGGGAACTTGGGGCGCGGCAGCTTCCCCTCCCCCGTGTGGGGAGGGGTTAGGGGTGGGGGTGCGCCAACTATCCATAGGTTCGCACCATGACCATCGACATCCGCCTTCATGCGGTCCGCCCACCGCTCGATCCGCGCCCGCTGGAAAAAAGGATCGGTCTCGTCATCCTGGCCACCGACCACACCAGCGAGGTCGATTTCCGCCGCATGGTCGCGAGCGAGCATATCGGCGTCTATGTCGCCCGCATCCCCTACGCCAATCCGACCACTCCGGAAAACCTGAGGAAAATGCAGCCGGCACTGACGGCGGGTGCGGCACTGATCCTGCCCGACGAGCCGCTCGATGCCGTGTGCTATTCCTGCACCTCGGCCTCGGTGGTGATCGGCGACGCCGAGATCGAAGCCGCGATCCAGGCCGCCAAACCGGGCGTCCCTGTGGTGACGCCGCCGATGGCCGCGATACGCGGGCTGCGCGCCTTTGGGGCAAAGCGTATTTCCATCCTGACGCCTTACACGGTCGAAACCAGCCGGCCGATGGCCGCCTATTTCGCCGGCCATGGCTTCGACATCGCCTCCTTCACCTGCCTCGGCTTCGAGGACGACCGCGAGATGGCGCGTATCCAACCGGCCGCGCTGGTCGCTCTCGCCCGCGAAGCGACCCATCCGGAGGCGGAAGCGCTGTTCATATCATGCACCGCGCTGCGTTCCGCGCTTGTGGCAGCCGACATCGAACGCGCCGTCGGCCGGCCGGTCGTCACCTCCAACCAGGCGAGTGCCTGGAATTGCCTCAGGCTGTGCGGCGACGCCACCGCCCATGCCGAATGGGGCCGGCTGATGACGCTGCCGCTCGGGGTCTCGTGATCCTATGGGCACGGCATTCGTCACCCTTGCCGATATCGAGGCCGCGCGGGCGCGCATCGCCGCTGACATCGTCGCGACACCGACCGTCGATTCGCCGTCGCTGAGCGAAAAATTCGGCGTGCCGGTCCGGCTCAAGCTGGAGCATCGGCAGACGACCGGCTCCTTCAAGCTGCGCGGCGCGTCGAATGCGGTCGCGCTGCTGCCGACCGGCACGCGCGGCGTCACCACCGCCTCCACCGGCAATCACGGCCGGGCACTGTCGTTGGCGGCAAGGCGGCGCGGCATCCCAGCCGTCATCTGCATGTCGAAACTGGTGCCGGAAAACAAGCTGGCGGAAATCCGCCGACTGGGCGCCGAAGCACGCATCGTCGGGGCGAGCCAGGACGAAGCGCAGGTCGAGGCCGAGCGGCTTGTCGCCGAGGACGGGTTCTCGATGATCCCGCCCTTCGACCATCCCGCGACCGTCGCCGGACAGGGCACGCTGGGCGCCGAGATCGTCGAACAGACGCCCGACGTCGAGACCGTGCTGATCCAGGTTTCCGGCGGCGGGCTTGCGGCGGGCGTCGCCATGGCGGTGAAGACGCTCAGGCCCGGCGCCCGCGTCATCGGCGTTTCCATGGCGCGGGGTGCCGCCATGAAGGCAAGCCTCGACGCCGGCCGGCCGGTCGAGGTCGAGGAGAGGGAGACGCTGGCGGATTCGCTCGGCGGCGGCATCGGCCTCGAAAACCGCCTGACCTTCGCCATGTGCCACGACCTGCTCGACGACCTTGTGTTGCTTTCGGAGGAGGAAATCGCCGCCGGCATCCGCCACGCCTACGAGGAGGAGCGCGAAATCGTCGAGGGCGCCGGCGCTGTCGGCATCGCGGCGCTGCTGGCCGGCAAGGTCAGGCCGAAAAAAGGCCCGACGGTGGCGGTGCTGTCGGGCCGCAACATCGCCATGGACCTGCACCGCGCCATCGTCTGCGGCACGTGGCGCGACGGGCAGGAGCGCGCGGCATGACGCGCATGACCATCCTCACCGAGGCGGAGCTGCGCAAGATCGTCAGGCTCGACCTCGACGCCGTCGCCTGCGTCGAAAACGCCTTTCGGGCGCTGGCGACCCTGCCGGTCGCCATGCCGCCGGTCCTCAGGCTCGACATTCCCGAGCACAATGGCGAAGTGGATGTGAAGACGGCATACGTGCCCGGCATCGACGGCTTCGCCATCAAGATCAGCCCCGGCTTCTTCGACAATCCCAAGCTCGGCCTGCCCTCGACCAACGGCATGATGGTGCTGCTGTCGGCGAAAACCGGACTGGTCGAGGCGCTGCTGCTCGACAACGGCTACCTGACGGACGTGCGCACCGCAGCTGCCGGCGCGGTGGCGGCACGGCATCTGGCGCGGCCGGACGCGACGGTCGCGGCGATCTTCGGCGCCGGCATGCAGGCGCGTCTTCAACTGGAAGCCTTGAAGCTGGTGCGGCCGATAGAAGGCGCGCGCATCTGGGCGCGTGATCGGCTCAAGGCTGAGCGGACGGCGGCGGAACTGCGCGAAAAGCTGGGCATTGCGGTGCGCGCCGAGACCGACGCCGCCAGGGCGGTCACGGGCGCGGACATCATCGTGACGACCACGCCTGCGACCGAACCGCTGATCCATGCCGGCTTCGTCACCGCCGGCCAGCACATCACCGCCATGGGCTCCGATGCCGAGCACAAGAACGAGATCGCACCGGCGATCCTCAAGCTGGCCGACCTCTATGTCGCCGACAGCGCAAAACAGACACGGCGGCTCGGCGAACTGCACCACGCCATCGACGCCGGTTTGATCTCCGCTGACGCCGACGTGGCTGAACTCGGCGCCATTATCGCGGGCAAGCGGCACGGCCGGCGCGACGCCTCCGACATCACCGTCGCCGATCTCACCGGCACCGGCGTGCAGGACACGGCAATCGCCACGCTGGCGCGCGACCGCGCGAAGGCGGCCGGCGCGGGGACCGCTTTCGAAAGCTGACAACGGGCGGGGAGCCCGGACAACGAGGAAAAGACTGCGACATGCAACCCAACCTGAAATTCACGCGCGAGGAATATGCGGAGCGCCTCGCCAAGACCCGACGGGCCATGGAGGCCAAGGGCGTCGACGTGCTGATCTGTTCCGATCCGTCGAACATGGCCTGGCTGACCGGCTATGACGGGTGGTCGTTCTACGTGCACCAGGCCGTCATCGTGCCGCCGGACGGCGAACCGATCTGGTACGGGCGCGGGCAGGACGCCAACGGCGCCAAGCGCACCGCCTATCTCGCCCACGACAACATCGTCGGCTACGCCGACCACTACGTTCAATCGACCGAGCGCCACCCGATGGATTTTCTCTCCACGGTGCTGACGGAGCGCGGACTTGGCAACAAGCGTATCGGCGTCGAGATGGACAATTACTGGTTCTCGGCCAAAGCGTTTGCTTCCTTGCAGCAGCACCTGCCCAACGCGCGCTTCGTCGATGCCACGGCGCTGGTCAACTGGCAGCGCGCGGTGAAGAGCCCGACCGAGATCGACTACATGCGCAAGGCCGCGCGCATCGTCGAGGCCATGCACGCCCGCATCGTCGACAAGATGGAGGTCGGCATGAGGAAGTGCGACCTCGTCGCCGAGATCTACGATGCCGGCACGCGCGGCGTCGATGGTCCTGACGGCCGGTTCGGCGGCGACTATCCGGCAATCGTGCCGCTGCTGCCGTCGGGCGTGGATGCCTCGGCACCGCACCTGACCTGGGACGACAGGCCGATGAAGG
>JBQCHN010000181.1:0-6866 GCA_051954615.1 Mesorhizobium sp.
ACAGGATTTCCTGCGGAGAGCGGGTGTCCAGCCCCTCCGCATTGCGGTGCAACGCTTCCGTGCGCGTTTGCGCCATACCCTTCATCCTCCCGATAGGCTGACAATACCAAAAAAATACCACTTGTCCAGACGCATTAACGAGTTTGTCGCTCCAGACCGGAAAAACGCGAATATCCGATTGATTTTGCTTCAAATTGCGCGGTTCATCCCATGGCGCACAAATTAACTCTTGGCTATTGGTATTTTATTGGTATTATCGCCAAGGAGGAGGACCCGATCGTGCATTTCGTGCTCGGCATCGATGGCGGCGGCACCAGTTGCAAGGCCGCGCTGGCGACAGCGGACGGCGCCGTGATCGGCCGCGCCAGGAGTGGCGCCGCCAATATCCGCACCGACCTCACCGGCGCTCGCACCCATATCGTCGACGCAGCCAGGCAGGCCTTCCTCGCCGCCGGACAGGACCCCGACCTCATTCCTGAAACGCCGGCCGTTCTCGGCCTCGCGGGCGCCAATGTCGGCACCTACCGCCAGCAGTTGCAGGCCATCCTGCCGTTTGCCGCGAGCCGGGTCGAGACCGACGCCGAAATCGCGCTGGAAGGTGCTGTCGGCGCCGGCGACGGCGCCATGGCCATCGTCGGCACCGGCACCGCCTACATGGCGCGCAAGGACGGCAAATCGCGCGCCATCGGCGGCTGGGGCTTCCAGGTCGGCGACCAGGGCAGCGGCGCGCGCATCGGCCGCGACCTCTTGGAACAGACGCTGCTCGCCCATGACGGCATCCGTCCGGCCTCGCCGCTGACCGACGAGATGCTCGCCGTCTTCCGCAACAACCCGCAAGACGTGGTCGAATTCACCACCAACGCCAAGCCGGGCGATTTCGGCGGCTTCGCCCCGAAGGTGTTCGAGCACGCGGCCAAGGGCGACGCCGTGGCGCAGTGGATCGTCGACAAGGCGGTCGGTGACGTCGAGGCGGCGCTCGGAGCGCTGGAACTGAGACCCGGCGATCCGCTCTGCCTACTGGGCGGGCTCGCCGGGCTCTATGCGCCGCGCCTGTCCGAACGCTACCGGACGCAACTCAGGCAGCCGCTGGACGACGCGCTGGGCGGCGCCGTCAGCATGGCGGCACGGCTGTTTTCGGAGCAGGGCCGATGAGCGAGGCCGCCGACGAGATTTTCGCCACGCTCCGGCAATCCGGCCAGAGCGGCGCGCCGCTCTACCTGCAACTGCGCCGAAGCATCGAGGATGCCGTCAGGCGCGGCCTCATCGGTCCCGGCGACGCGCTGCCTTCCGAGCGCGACATCGCCACCAAGGCCGAAATCTCGCGCGTCACCGTGCGCAAGGCGGTGCAGGATCTGGTCAAGGGCGGCATCCTGGTGCAGCGCCACGGCTCCGGCACCTTCGTCGCCCCGCGCATGGAGCGCGTCGAACAGTCGCTGTCCCGGCTCACCTCCTTCACCGAGGACATGGCGCGACGCGGCATGGCCGTGCGCTCGCAATGGCTGGATCGCGGCCTCTACGCCCCCTCGCCCGACGAGATGATGGTGCTCGGCCTCGCCGCCAGCGAACTGGTGGCGCGGGTGGCGCGCCTGCGCATCGCCGACGACACGCCGCTCGCCATCGAGCGCGCCTCGCTGTCGGCGCGCGTGCTGCCCGATCCGGCGAGGATAGGCTCCTCGCTCTATGCCGCGCTGGAGGCGACGGGCAACCGCCCCGTGCGCGCCGTGCAGCGCATCTCGGCCGCCAATCTCGGCGAAGGCGACGCCCGCCTGCTCGACGTGGCCCCGGGCGCGGCGGGCTTGCGCATCGAGCGCATATCCTACCTGGCCAGCGGCAAGGTGATCGAGTTCACCCGCTCGGTCTATCGCGGCGACGCCTACGACTTCGTCGCCGAACTCCGGCTTGGCATCACCGCCGACGAAACAGGGAGAGGCGCATGAGCGACCACAAGACCCATATGCGGCGCGAAGTCGAGGAAATCCCGGAAGCCGCCGCGCGGCTGCTCGACGGCTCGGGCGCCGCGCTTGAGGCCGCCGGCCGCGACATCGCCAGGCGCGACCCGCATTTCCTGGTGACGGTGGCGCGCGGCTCCTCCGACCATGTCGCCGCCTTCATGAAATACGCCGTGGAACTGACCGCCGGCCTCGCCGTTGCCTCGGTCGGCCCCTCGGTCGCCTCGATTTACGGCGCGAAACTCAGGCTCGCCGGCTCCGCCTGCCTTGCCGTCTCGCAGTCCGGCAAGAGCCCCGACATCGTGGCGATGGCCGAGAGCGCTAGGCAAAGTGGCGCGCTCACCATCGCCCTCACCAACACCGCTGGCTCGCCGCTGGCCACCGCCAGCGACCACGCCATCGACATCCTTGCCGGCCCGGAACGCAGCGTCGCGGCGACCAAGACCTTCGTCAACTCGGCCGTCGCCGCCCTTGCGCTGATGGCGCACGCCACCGGCAATAGCGGCCTGCTCGATGCGCTGAAGGCGCTGCCCGGACAGCTGGAACAGGCCATCGGCTGCGACTGGATGGGCCTCGCGCCCGCGCTCGAAGGCGACAACTCGTTGTTCGTGCTCGGCCGCGGCCCGTCCGCCGCGATCGCCGCCGAGGCGGCGCTGAAGTTCAAGGAAACCTGCGCCATGCACGCCGAAGCCTACAGCGCGGCCGAGGTGATGCACGGCCCGCTGGCGCTGGTCGGCCCCGGCTTCCCGGTGCTGACGCTGGCGGCGCGCGACGCTTCCGAGCAGTCGCTGGCCGAGGCCGCCGACGCGCTCGCCGCCAAGGGCGCCGATGTCTTCGTCACCTCGGCGCTGACGAAGGCCGCGCACAGCCTGCCGCATGTCGCGACCGGCCATCCACTGACCGACCCGCTGCCGCTGATCGTCTCCTTCTATGCCTTCGTCGAGGCCTTCGCGCGCCATCGCGGACTCGACCCCGACACGCCGCGCAACCTGCGCAAGGTGACGGAAACGCTGTGACGAGGGCCGCGACGTGACCGAACCCTTCGCCCTCACCGCCAGGCGTGTCTTCGACGGCGACGGCTGGCACGACGATGCCGCGCTCGTCGTCCGCGCCGGGCTGGTCGAGGCCATCCTGCCGACGGACGCCTTGCCGAAGGCCATGAAGCGCATCGACACCAGCGGCCTGCTGGCGCCCGGCTTCGTCGACCTTCAGGTCAACGGCGGCGGCGGCGTCATGCTGAACGACCATCCCGACGTGGCCTCGATCCGCACCATCTGCTCGGCACACGCGCCGTTCGGCACCACCGCGCTGTTGCCGACGCTGATCACCGATACGCCCGAAATCACCGCGGCCGCGATCGCCGCCGGCGAGCAGGCGGCGAAGGAGGCCGTGCCCGGCTTCCTCGGCCTGCACCTGGAAGGCCCGCACCTGTCGCTGGCCCGCAAGGGCGCGCACGACCCGAAGCTGATCCGGCCGATGACGGAGGCCGACCAGGCGGCGCTGATCGCGGCACGCAGGCACCTGCCGGTGCTGTTGACGACGGTGGCGCCGGAATCGGTCGACCCGCAGCAGGTGGCGGCCCTCGCGCAGGCCGGCATCGTCGTCAGCCTCGGCCACACCGATACGAATTTCGCCGCCGTGCGGGCCTATGCGCATGCCGGAGCCTCGGTGGTCACGCATCTGTTCAACGCAATGAGCCAGATCGGCAACCGCGAGCCGGGGCTGGCGGGCGCGACGCTCGACACGCAAGGCCTGTCGGCCGGGCTGATCGCCGACGGTATCCATGTCGATCCGGCGACCATCGGCATTGCGGTCCGGTCCAAGCGGGGACCAGGAAAAATCTTCCTCGTCACCGACGCCATGGCGACCATCGGCACCGACATGGCGTCCTTCACCCTCAACGGCCGCACCATCTACCGCAAGGACGGGAGGCTGACGCTGGCGGACGGCACGCTGGCAGGCGCCGACCTGGACATGATCTCGGCGGTGCGCTTCATGCATCGCACGATCGGCCTCGAGCTTGCCGAGGCGCTGCGCATGGCCTCGCTCTATCCGGCCGAGGCGATCGGCCAGGCGCATCGGCTCGGCCGCTTCGCCAAAGGCACAGCGGCGGACATCGTGGCGCTGTCCGACGCGCTCGACGTCAAGGGCGTGTGGATCGGCGGCAAGCAGGTAGCCGGCGGCTGACGCGTCTCACCCCACCCCGACATAGCGCTTCACCGCCGAAGGGTCGGCGCGCAGGACCTCGACGGCGACCGTCTCGCGGTTGCGGCCGTTCTCGATGAAGGCGACGCGGTCGGCGACCGGCAGCACCGCATCCACCCGCTGCTCGACCAGGATGGTGGAGACGCCCTGCTCCCGCAGCTTCGCCACCGTCTCACGGATCTTCGTGATCATCGACGGCATCAGGCCTTCGGTCGGCTCGTCGAGCAGCAGCACCTTCGGTTCGAGGCAGAGCGCGCGCGCCATGGCGAGCATCTGCTGCTCGCCGCCCGACAGCGTGCCGGAGCGCTGCTTCAGCCGCTCGCGCAGCAGCGGGAACAGGTCGAGCACGGCGTCGCGGACGGGCGCGCCCTTCTTGCGCGCCATCAAACCGATCTCGATGTTCTCGGCCACCGTCATGTCGGCGAACAGGCGGCGGCCCTGCGGCACATAGGCGATGCCGGCCTTCGGCACCTCGTGTGCCGGCAGGCCCGTCAGGTCCCGCCCTTCCAGCCGGATCGAGCCGCCGGCAGCCCGCACGAGGCCCATGATCGCCTTCAGCGTCGTCGTCTTGCCGGCGCCGTTGCGGCCGAGCAAGCACAGCACCTCGCCGCGCTGCAGCGCGAGGTCGAGGCCGAACAGTACCTGCACCTCGCCGTAGAAGGCGTCGAGGCCGGCAATTGCGAGGATGGCGCTGTCGCTCATGCGGCTTCCCCCGCCCCGGTGCCGAGATAGGCCGCCTGCACGGCGGCGTCGGCGCGGATCTGCTCGGGCGTGCCTTCGGCCAGCACCCGGCCCGCGTCGAAGACGGTGATGCGGTCGGCAAGCTGCATGACCAGCGGCATGTTGTGCTCGATCAGAAGCACCGTCGCATCCTCGGCGACCGTGCGCACCAGCCGGACGAAATCCTCGATCTCGGCGTCGGACAGGCCTTGCGTCGGCTCGTCGAGGATGAGCAGGCGCGGTTTCAGCGCTAGTCCCATGGCGACCTCCAGCAGGCGCTGGTGGCCGTAGGCAAGCTGGCCGGCCTGCATGGCGGCGCGGTCGGCCAGCCCGACCTTTTCGAGCGCCGTCAGGACGCCGGTGTGTATGGCGCCGCGGGAGCGTCCGTCGGTCAAGGTGCGCTGCACCGGCAGCGCCACGTTGTCGTAGACGCTCAAATTGGGAAAGACGCTGGTGATCTGGAAGGTGTAGGCGATGCCCAGCCTGACGCGACTGTGCGGCGGCATGTCGGTGATGTCGCCGCCATCGAACAGGATCATGCCGGCGCTCGGCAGGATGCGGCCGCAGACCATGCTGACGAAAGTGGTCTTGCCGGCGCCGTTCGGGCCGATGACGGCGCGGATCTCGCCCGGCATCAGCGTGAAGTCGACGCCGTCGACCGCCTTCAGCCCGCCGAAGCGGCGCGTCAGCCCCTTGGTCACGAGCAGCGGATCGATCATGGCAGCCACCCCAGCCAACGGGCGCGAAGCGTGCCGAGGATGCCTTTCGGGAAGAACAGCACCAGCAGGATGAGCACGACGCCGACGATGAGCAGCCAGGCGGAGGTGAAGGAGCTCGCCGTGTCGGTGACGACATACATGACCAGCGTGCCAAGCAGCGGCCCGAGTGTCGTGGCAGCGCCCCCGAGCAGCACCCAAAGCAGCGGCAGGATGGAATATTGCACGCCGGCGAAGTTGGCGCCGACATAGCCGAACAGCAGCGCGAAGGCCGCGCCCGCCGCCGCCGAGATCGTGCCGGAGACGGTGACGGCCGCGAGCTTGTTGGCGAAGGTGTCGTAGCCCAGCATCTTCGTGCGCTCCTCGTTTTCGCGGATCGCCACCAGAACGCGGCCGTGACGCGAGCGCACCAGCGCCAGGGTGGCGAACAGCGCTGCGGCAAACAGCGCCAGCGCCGCCATGTAACGCACGGTCGGGTCGGTGAGGTCGAAGGCTGCGGCGCCGAGGTTCAGCACGCGCGCCGGCTGCGGGATCACCAGCCCTTGGTCGCCGCCGGTCCAGCCGGCGAAGTAGATCAGGGACAGCGCGAAAACTTGCGCGAACATCATGGTGACGATCATGAAGGCGACGCCGGTGGTGCGCAGCGCCAAAAGGCCGATGACAAAGGCAAGCACCGCGCCGCAGGCGATGCCGCTGACGAAAGCCAGAGGCACGGAGAAGCCGAAATGGACGATCGTCAGCCCGGTGCCATACATGCCGGCGGCGAAGAACATGGCATGGCCGAGACTGAGCAGGCCGGCATAGCCGAACAGCACGTTGTAGCCCATGGCGAACACCGCCAGCACCATGATGCGCGCCATCAGTCCGTGATAATAGGCCGGCAGGACGAAGTTCAGCGCGAACAGGACGGCGAGCACCACAAGGTGCAGGGCGTAGACCTTCGTGCGCCTGTCGTCCCCGCTCATCGCGCCGTCGTCCCGAACAGGCCCTGCGGGCGGAAGACCAGCACCAGCGCCACCGCCAGCGTGGCGATCATCTTGGCGAGCGTGGGCGAGAAGAACATGGAGACGACGCCGTCTGAGACGCCGATCAGCACGGCGGCGACCACCGTGCCGCGCAGCGAGCCCAGACCGCCGATGATGACGACGATGAAGGACAGCAGCAGCGGGTCCTGCCCCATCAGGTAATGCGCCTGGCTGATCGGCACGATCAGCACGGCGGCAAGGGCTGCCAGCATGGCGCCGAGTGCGAAGACGCCGGCATAGACGCGGCCGAC
>JBQCHN010000182.1:0-13088 GCA_051954615.1 Mesorhizobium sp.
CGGGTCGCAGCCGGTAGCGATCATGGCGTTGATGGCCGCGTCGAAATCGGCGTGTTCCTGTTTCAGCCGCGCGAATTCGAGACGAATCTCGGCCTGTTCCTGTTCCGACATGGCCACCGTTCTGCAGTCTGCGGATGCCGAAGGCATCCAGGGGCGGGGCCGGCCCGAAGCATCTCCCCGCCGGCGCGAACGCCTTATCACATTTCACAATGTCGGGAAATGCTACCAAGCTGTATTCGACATCCGGGAACGATGATGGCAGACTGTCATCCAGCCGTCATGAAGGCGGCCCTGCGGTGGACTACGCCTTCGGCGGTTGCAATCGAGGAAACCATGAAAGGGAGAACCAATCATGTCTCTTGCATCCCATCTTGATGAGCTGAAGAGGAAGCATGGCGACATCGAGCGCGAGATCGATGAAGCGATGCTGCATCCTTCGGTGGACGATCTCGAGATCGCCAACCTCAAGCGACGCAAGCTGGCCATCAAGGACGAGATTGAGAAACTCAGGATAGAGCCGACGACCCACTGACAACATCCTTGCCATAGACGCGAACGCCTCGGGGCGACGCGAAAACCGGCTCCAGCGGCAGCCGTCGCTGGAGGATGGATTTTGCGGTTGATTTCAAGACCCCCCGTGCAATCGTGACGATTGGTTCGACGCAACGACAGCGTTTTGCGCGGCGGTCGAGGTTCTCCCGCCTGCATGCGGCCTATAGCCTAATTTGCCGTCGCGTCCGGCTGTCGCCATTGACAAGCCGCATTTCGTCCGTCACCTCATGCGCGGATTTCCATGTGCGCGGACGGCCATCCCTTTGCGGCCGGGCGCCGAACCGGGCACAGTTCGCCCTCAATCGGGACCGCCGGCATGACCGGATATTTTTCTTCTCCTTTCCCGCGTCGCACCTCGGTCGGCGTCGATGTCGGCGGCGTTATGGTCGGCGGAACCGCGCCCGTCGTCGTGCAGTCGATGACGAACACCGATACGGCCGATGTCGATTCGACGGTGGCGCAGGTGGCGGCGCTCCATCGCGCCGGCTCGGAGATCGTGCGCATCACCGTCGACCGCGACGAAAGTGCCGCGGCCGTGCCGAAGATCCGCGAGCGGCTGGAGCGGCTCGGCGTCTTCGTGCCGCTGGTCGGCGACTTCCACTATATCGGCCACAAGCTTCTGGCCGACCATCCGGCCTGCGCCGCCGCGCTGGCGAAATACCGCATTAATCCCGGCAATGTCGGTTTCAAGGACAAGCGCGACCGCCAGTTCGCCGACATCGTCGAAATGGCGATCCGCCACGACAAGCCGGTGCGCATCGGCGTCAACTGGGGCTCGCTCGACCAGGACCTGCTAACCCGGCTGATGGACGAGAATCAGGCCAAGGGCTCGCCGATGACGGCGCTGGAGGTGATGCGCGAGGCGATCGTGCAGTCGGCGATCCTGTCGGCCCATATGGCCGAGGAGATCGGCCTTTCCCGCGACAAGATCATCCTGTCGGCCAAGGTCTCCGGCGTGCAGGACCTTGTCGCCGTCTATACGGAATTGGCGAAACGCTCGGACCATGCGTTGCATCTCGGTCTCACCGAGGCCGGCATGGGCTCCAAGGGCATCGTCGCCTCTTCCGCCGCGATGGGCATCCTGCTTCAGCAGGGCATCGGCGACACCATCCGCATCTCGTTGACGCCGGAGCCCGGCGGCGACCGCACGCGCGAGGTGCAGGTGGCGCAGGAATTGTTGCAGACCATGGGCTTCCGTCAGTTCGTGCCGATCGTCGCGGCCTGCCCCGGCTGCGGCCGCACCACCTCCACCGTCTTTCAGGAACTGGCGCAGTCGATCCAGGAGGACATCCGGATCAACATGCCGCTCTGGCGCGAGCGCTATCCGGGTGTCGAGGAACTGAAGGTCGCGGTGATGGGCTGCATCGTCAACGGCCCCGGCGAATCCAAGCATGCCGATATCGGCATTTCCCTGCCTGGAACCGGCGAGACGCCGACAGCACCGGTCTTCATCGACGGCCGCAAAGCAGCGACCCTGCGCGGGCCGCACATCGCGGAAGACTTCCAGAAGATGGTCGCCGATTACATCGAGCAGCGCTTCGGCACCGGTGCCAGGGCGGCCGAATAGCCGATGCGAAGGGCGTTCGCCGCCTGTCTTCTTTGCTTTTCATGGTTCGGCCCTGCCTGGCTGACGGGGAGCGCACCGGCACACGCCGATCCGCCGCATTCGCTTTCGGCGAAGGAACGGCTCATCGGGCGGGTTTGCGACCTAATCGCCACGCAGGCCGACTATAACGGATTGCCGAAGGATTTCTTCGCCCGGCTGATCTGGAAGGAAAGCCGTTTCGATCCGAACGCGGTCAGCCCGGCGGGTGCCGAAGGCATCGCCCAGTTCATGCCGGGCACGGCGAAGATGCGCAACCTTGCCGATCCGTTCGATATCGGCCAGGCGCTTGCCGCCTCGGCCGCCTATCTTGCCGAGATGCGCGCCGGCTACGGCAATCTTGGGCTTGCGGCTGCGGCCTACAATGCCGGCGAGGCGCGCATCTCGCGTTGGCTGTCCTCCGGCGGTTTCCTGCCGCTGGAGACGGAGGATTACGTGCAGGAGATCATGGGCGAGGCATCGGACGTTTTCACCGACAGCGCCTATCAGGGCACGATCCATCCGCTGGACAGGAAAATGCCGTTCGGCGTCGCCTGCCGCAAATTGCCGGTGCTCGAAGCCTCGGTCGTCGCCATGGCGACCATCCCGACCAAGCCTTGGGGCGTGCAGGTGGCCGGCAGTTTCCGCCGCGCGGCGGCCATCCGGCAGTGGCAGCGGCTCAAGGGCCGTTTCCCGGCGGCGCTCGGTGACTACGAGCCGGTGGTCAGCCGCGTCAGGGTCAATTATGCGCGGCGCGGCATCTATGCGGTGTGCATCGGCGCCGACAGCCGGCAGGCCGCCAACGACATCTGCGGCAAGGTACACCAGGTCGGTGGTGCTTGCGTAGTCATGCGCAACCGGTGAAAGAAAGGGCATGACGACAATCATTATCCTGAACGGCGTCGGCAGCGCCGGCAAGGGCTCGATCGCCAGGGCGCTGCAAGAGATCACGCGCGAGCCGTTCCTGCATGTCCAGATGGATGCGTTCATAGAGATGCTGCCAGCCTCCCTTATGGAACATCAGGACGGAATCTCCTTCGCTGCGGTCGACGGTGCGGAGCGGCCCACCGTCGCCATTCGCACGGGACCGGCGGCTCGGCGGCTGTTCGCCGGCATGCACGGAGCCATCGCCGCCATGGCTGCCGCAGGCAACAACCTCATCGTCGACGACGTGATGCTGAACGACCGCATCGATGAGTACCGGAGGCTGCTTTCGGGCTTCCGTCTTCATGTCGTCGGTGTCTTCGCGTCACTGGACGTCCTGGAGGAGCGGGAACGGCAGCGCGGCGACCGGACGATAGGGCTGGCGCGCTGGCAATTCGACCGCGTCCATGGCGGAATCGACTACCATCTGCGACTGGATACCGACAAGGCGACGCCGCAGGAATGCGCCTGCCGCATCAGGGACCGGTTCGCTCTCTAGAACAATATGCAGAAGCCGACGAAAAGCATGACCGAGCCCGACCGTCTCTATCACGATCCCGAACTCGTCCAGTTCTACGACCTGGAGAACGAGGGCGGGGCGGATTTTGCCTTCTGCCGTGAGCTGGCGGGCGGTGCCCGCTCGGTGCTCGACCTCGGCTGCGGTACCGGCCAGCTCGCCGCGGGCCTTTCGGCCGGGCGCCATGTCACCGGTGCCGATCCGGCCGGTGCGATGCTCGACGTGGCGCGGCACCGGGCAGGCGGCGCTGCGGCGGAATGGATCGAAGCGGATGCGCGCACCCTGCGGCTGGACCGGCGCTACGATCTCGTGGTGCTGACCGGTCATGCCTTCCAGGTTTTCCTGACGCGCGAAGACCAGTTGGCGGTGCTTCGGACGATCGCGCATCACCTTATGCCGCAAGGCCGCTTCATCTTCGATACGCGCAACCCGGCGGTGCGTGAATGGGAAGAATGGGTTCCGGAGACATCGCGCCGGAACTTCGATCACCCGACGCTCGGTCATGTCGAGGCGTGGAACGCCATCGAGCGCGACACGGCGACGGGCGTCGTGACCTACGAGACGGTCTATCGCGCGCTGTCCGACGGCAGGCTGTTCAGGGCCTCGTCGCGTATCGCTTTTCCCGTGCGCGAGAGCGTGGCGGCGCTGATCGACGAGGCCGGGCTTTGCGTCGACCGGTGGCTGGGCGATTGGCAGGGCGGCCCCTGCCAGGACGACGCGCCGGAGATCATTCCGATCGGTCGTCTGCGCAGCTGATCATGCCCGTTTCGCCACGGTCTCGCTCAGCCAGGTGCCGATCTTGGCGCCGAGGCGGTCGGGCGAAATCGGCTTGGAAAGATAGTCGTCCATACCGGACTCGATGCACTTTTCGCGGTCGCCCTTGAGCGCGTGGGCGGTGACGCCGATGATCGGGATGCGGACTTCCTTGCCCGCCTCGGCGGCGCGGATGGCGCGGGTCGCCTCGTAGCCGTTCAGCTCCGGCATCGAGACGTCCATGAGGATCAGCCGCGGGTTCAGCGTCCGGTACATCTCCACCGCCGTGCGGCCGTTGCCGGCGATGCGGTAGCTCAGGCCCAGCCCGTTGAGGATCTGGCCGAAGACGAGCTGGTTCACCTCATTGTCCTCGGCGATCAGGATGTCGATCGGGCGCGCCGGGTCGCCGGCGCTTTCCTTGGCCTGCGGCTGGGGGTTGCCGTGGATGACGGTAAAGGCCGGGTGCTGCTGCTGCGGTATCGCGGCGGCGACAGGTTCGCGCACGAACTGTGCCGGCCTGCCGGCCTGGGCCCGCGCCTTCTGGATGGTCGAGATGACGGTGCCGAACAGCACCGCCGAACGGGCCGGCTTGGTCAGGTGCGCGGTGATGCCGTAATCCATGATCAGCTTGCCGAAATCCACCTGGTCGACGGACGTCAGCAGCAGGATGGGGATGGAGGAGAGCCGGTGGTCGGCGGCAATCGCCCTGGCCACGTCGGCGCCATTCATGCCGGGCATCTGGTAGTCGAGGATGACGCAATCCACCGACGCGCCGAGCTGGCAGGCGCGGTCGAGGAAGGCCAGGCCGACGGCGCCGCTTTCGGCGGCCGCGCAGTCGAAGCCCCAGCTGCGCAGCTGCTCCAAGAGGATTTCGCGATTGACCGGATTATCGTCGATGACCAGCACCCGCGCGCCGGTCACGTCGCCTGGCACCGCCTTGTCGTCCGCCTTCGCCTCGTGCACGGGCAGCGGCACGGAGAACCAGAACACCGAACCGCGCCCGATCTCGCTTTCGACGCCGATCTTGCCGTCCATGAGGTCGACCAGCCGCGCGCCGATAGCGAGCCCGAGGCCCGTGCCTTCATGCCGGCGGGTGGAGGATGCGTCCACCTGGGCGAATTTCTCGAAAACGCTCTGCAGCTTGTCGGCGGGGATGCCGATGCCGGTGTCCTCGACGCGCACCTTGAGATGGGCGATGCCGTCGACCACCTCGCCGCCGACGTCGATCAGCACATGACCCTTCTCGGTGAACTTGACGGCGTTGCCGAGCAGGTTGGTGACGATCTGGCGGAATCGCCCGGCGTCGCCGACGACGAAGGCGGGCAGTGATGGGTCGACGCGCACGATCAGTTCCAGGTTCTTCTCGGCGACGCGCGCCGATACCAGCGTGGCGACGTCCTCGACCGCTTCGGTCAAGCGGAACGGCGCCGGATCGAGCATCAGCTGGCCGGCATTGATCTTGGAGAAGTCGAGAATATCGTTGATGATGGTGAGCAGCGCATTGCCGGACTTGACGATCACGTCGGTGAACGTCTTCTGGCGCGGTGTCAGCTCGGTCTTGGCGAGCAGTTCGGCCATGCCCAACACCCCGTTCATCGGGGTGCGGATCTCATGGCTCATATTGGCTAGAAATTCGGACTTGGCACGGTCGGCGGCTTCCGCCTTGAACAGCGCCGTCGTCGTCTCGGTGAAGGCGCGACGGATCGCCTTTTCCATCGGCCGGAAGATCCAGAAGGCGACGCCGAGCAGCACGACGGACAGCAGGCCGCCCGCCCACAACAGCAACCGGTCGGATGCGGCGTCGGCCAGGTGGCGTTCACTGTCCATGACGGTTCGCGCCTTGATGAGCATGGGCTGGACGAACAGGTCGTTCTGGTTGCGGATGGGGCGGGGACTCCAGTCGTCGACCGTTATCGCCGCTGCCATGAGATTGAGGTTGCGCACCATGTCCTTGGCGCTCCAGAACAGGTCGCCGTTGACCGAGGAACTGCCGAGCACATCCTGCGTCGCTTTCGACAGACGTGGCATGAGCGTGCCGGTCTGCGCTTCCAGCGTTTCTATCTTGCCTTGGATACGGCTCACATAGTCGCGGGCGACCGTCGCGAGTTCGCCGCGCGTACCGGCGCGCCAGTTGCCGGAAGCCTTTTCGGCGAAGTCGGTGGCGTTGCGCAGATCCTTGGTCAGTTCGACCAGATTGCTGCTCAGCGAATCCACCTCGCGACGGAACGAGCTGATCTTGTTGAGGGCGAGCATCACCGCGCCGGAGGCGAGTGCGAAAATCAACAGACCCGACAGATACCGTATCCGTATCGAACGGATGAAGGTCGAATATTCAGGCATGCGTAACCCCAAACCCATACGCGCCATTTTACTGGCCGGGATTACGCTCCATTACCGTTAAGAATCCGTTCTGCGACGGCTGAGACCTCGCAACGAAAAGCGGCCCGCGCAGGGCGGGCCGCTTCCGTGCCAAGAGGCGGGCCTTTACTCGGCGGCGCCGACGGCCTTCAGGCCGGCAACCGCGCAGCCGGCGTCGATGTCGCCCGAGGGCGCGCCGCCGACGCCGATGCCGCCGACCAGCGCCTTGCCGAACTTGATCGGCAGGCCGCCGGCCTGGATGACCATGCGCGGGTCCATGTCGCGCAGGCCCTCGTTCGCCGGCTTGGAGGCGATGAATTCGGCCAAGCCTGCCGTGTCGCGGCCGAGAGCGGCCGAGGTAAAGGCCTTGCCGGCAGCGCTCGTGCCGGTGTGCGGACCGGAATTGTCGGCCTTGAGAAGCACCTTGGTCGAGCCGTCGCGCGCCACGATGGCGACGCTGACATTGTGACCCTCGGCGACGCAGGCCTTGAGCGCGGCGTCGGCGGCCTTGGTGGCGATATCGAGCGGCAGGTAGGGAGCGGTCGGCAGTTCCTGCGCGGTGGCGGCAAGCGGGGCCAGAAGCGTGGCGGCGAGAACGAGGTTGCGGATCATGGTGTCTTCCTTTCCAAGTTTGATGGAAGGAAATTACGCCGCGTGCCGCCCGTCCGGTATTCGTAGGCCTTGCGGCCGCCTCCGTAGTTCTACGGAGATGCGCCTCCCTCAAGCCACAGCCGCGTCATCTCGGCCTGCGAGGTGGTGCCGAGCTTGGCGCCGATGGCGGCGCGGTGGCTTTCCACGGTGCGGGGCGAAAGCCCCAGCCCCTCGGCGATCTGGCGGGTAGTGAAGCCTGCTGCGATGCGGTCGAGCACCTCGTGCTCGCGCGGCGTGAGCGCGGCCAGCAGCGCCAGCGTCTCCGCCTTCTCGGCGCGACGGCCGAGCATGCGCTCGAGCGCGTCCTGCCCTTTCTGGATGGCGTCGATCAGGTCCTGCTCGTCGACCGGCTTGGAGAGGAAATCGACGGCGCCGTTGCGGAAGGCACGGCGGCAGGCCTCGATGTCGCCATGGCCGGAAATGACGATGGTCGGCCAGTCGATGCCCTGCTCGTTGAGTTTTTCCTGCAATTTCAGGCCGGAGAGAACCGGCATGCGGATGTCTACGATGAGGCAGCCGGGCGCGAGCTTCGGCACCTGGGCGAGAAACGCCTGCGGGTCGCCGAAACCGGTCACCGTGATGCCGACGGTGGACAAGAGCAGGCCGAGCGCGCGGCGCACCGCCTCGTCGTCATCGACAAGATAGACGGGACGGTTCATCGCGGCGCTTCCTCCGGTTCCACCTTGCGCGGCAGCGTGACCCGGAAGGTGGCGCCGGGACCCTCGCCGACAAGCGCGATCTCGCCGCCGGCCCGCTCCACCAGGCGCTGGCTCAGCGCCAAGCCGAGACCGATACCGTTGGCGCGGGTGGTCGTGAACGGCGTGAATAGGCGCGGACGCAGGTCCACCGGCACGCCAGGGCCGTTGTCGGCGACCTCCAGCACGGTCTGGTCGGCGTCCTGCCTCAGCGTGACGTGCACCTGCGCCATGTCTGCGGTGCCATCGGCCGCCTCGATGGCGTTGCGCACGAGATTGAAAACGACCTGTTCCATCTCGACGGGATCGGCCATGACGGGAACGGGAGATTGCGGGATATCGAAATCCAGCCGCGTTCCATGCGTTGTCGCCTGCGGCGTCAGAAGCGCCCGCACATTCGTCAACGCCTCGCGCAGATCGACGGCCGATGCCGGCGCGCGCTGTGGGCGCGACCAGTTGCGGAAGCGTTCCAGGATCGCCGAGGCGCGGCGCGCCTGCGTCACGGTGTCGTCCAGCACCGGTGCGAGGGTGGACGCGTCGCCGCGTTCGAGAATGCGGCGGCTGGCCTGCGCCTGCGCCAGGATGGCGGTGAGCGGCTGCGTCAGCTCGTGCGCGAGACCGCTCGCCATCTCGCCCAGCGCGTTGACGCGCGAGGCGTGGGCAAGCCGCGTCTCCAGCGCGCTGAGTCGTGCCTGCTCGATCGCGGCGCGTGCGCGCGCCCGCTGGCGCAGCGCTATCAGGACGGCGAGATAGGCGAGGCTGACGCCGATGAGCATCAGGGCCGTCGGCAGGACGGGGAGCAGGTCGGGCAGGCCGATCCGCATCCCGGTTGCGAGAATGAGCGGCTGGGACGTGCTGCCGAGGGGATTGGAAAAGCGGACCGTCTCGCCGGAATCGGGATGGCCGACGAGGGGCCGTCCGTCCGGCAGCGAGAGGCGAAGTGCCACGCCGGGCCGCGACCAGAACGGCCCGGCCTCGCCGAGCAGCTTCTGCGCGTCGATGCCCAGCATCAGCCCATAGATAGCCGCATCGTTGTTGGGGCTGCGCTTGACCATGATGTAATGGTCTGGCCGTTGCGGATGCGGCAAAAGCATGATGCGGCCGTCGGAGGCCCTGGCGGCCGCGCGCACGACCTCGGCCGTTTCCGGTGAAAGCGGTCCGGTGCCGATCGCAGGACTGGCGGGATCGAGCGGGACGAGCTGCACTTCGTCGATGCGCGGATAAAAGCGCGTGATCGTCGCGGCGACGTCGAGGAACAGATCCTGCCTCTCTTTCGCGGCCGCCACGGCAACCGCCGACAGGGCCGTCATATGCGCGTCGTGCTGGTCGGCCCGCTGCGAGGCCAGCGCGTGCAGGGCCGTGCTTTCGTGTTCAAGCTCGGCGACCAGCGCCCGGTGCTGGAAGGCCGCCAGCGCGGCGCAGGCGAAGAGCAGGAAGAGGCACCAGACGGCGACCAGCCTTGGCGGGCTTGCGAGAAAAGGATGGTCGGCGCGCGTCATGAGTTGATCCTCGCTGTCCGCGCGAAGGCTGTCCAGCGAAAGGAGGCCGCCGGCGGCGTCACGGGTCCCTGCCGGCCATGCCGGCCCTCGCGGCGAGCACGGTGCTCATCTGCCGGACCAGTTCCGCGACGGGCCCTGCCTGTTCCCGGGCATAGAGGGAGACGGCAATCGCCGGCTCCGAACCGAAGGGCGCATAGCGGCGTACCTGGTATCCGGCCGCTGCCGCTACCGGCAGAAGCGAGAGGCCGATGCCGGCCTCCACGCCGACGAGGACATTGTGCAGGCTGCTGCCGGACAGGGCGATGTACCAGCGGCGATGTTCCCGCTCGATGCGTTCGAGCATGGTGTCGCGGTAGAGCCCGCCGGGCGGGAAGGCGACCAGCGGCAAGGGATCGGCCCAGTCGCCGGAGGCGTCGGCAGCCTCGAACCACGCGATCGGTTCGAGGAAGCTCGCCCGGCAGTCCGGAGCCGGCATGGTCTCCTTGGCGACGACAATGTCGAACTCGCCGTCGCGGTAGCGCCGCATCAGGTCGCGGCTCAGCCCGGCGGTGACGTCGAGCTGCGCTTCGCGGCGAAGCCTGGCGAATGTGCCGAACACTTTCGCCATCGCCTTGCCGGCGATGTCTTCGGCGACGCCGATGCGCAGGGACGCCGTGCCGGCGGGATCGGCCAGCGCCGCTTGGGCCTCCTGCTGGAGATCCAGGATGCGGCGCGCATAGCCGAGCAGGCGCTCGCCGACCGCCGTGGTCCGGATCGGCCGGGCGGCGCGCTCCACCAGCGTGTGGCCGACGGCTTCTTCCAGCCGCGCGAGCTGCTGGCTGATCGTCGACTGGGTCATATGCAGGTTTTCCGCCGCGCGGGTGAAGCTGCCGCTATCGGCAATCATGACGAATGAGCGCAGGAGACGCGGATCGTACATCTTTTCCCTGGAAGGCGGCGGGTGTGGCCGGCTCGCATCTTCATTAAAGAATAGGATGATGACCATTACGATATTTAATTTCCAAATGAAAGGCTCTAGCCCTATCTGGAGCTGTGCCCTCGCGCCTGCATGAAGGGCAGGTCGCCATTCAGCGACAGGAGCGAAATATGCGATATCTTTCGGCCATATTGGCCTTCGTTGCCCTGCTTTCGACATCCGTTCCCTTTACCGCATCAGGAGAAACCATGAGCGAGACCTCCCTGCATGTCGCCGCGACCAGCGGCGACGTTGCCGTCATCGAGAAGCTTCTGTCGGATGGTGTCGCCATCGACGCGCGAGACGGCTCGGGCGCGACCGCCCTGCTGGCTGCTACTCATGCCAACCAGGTCGAGGCCGCCAGGGCGCTGATCGATGCCGGCGCCGACGTCAACGCCAAGGACGATATCGAGGACAGCCCTTATCTCTATGCCGGCGCGCGCGGACACCTCGAAATCCTGAAAATGACGCTCGCGCACGGTGCCGACCTGAAAAGCGTTAACCGCTATGGCGGTACCGCGCTGATCCCGGCGTCGGAGCGCGGCCATGTGGAGACGGTGCGCACGCTGATCGCGGCCGGCGTCGATGTCGATCACGTCAACAAGTTGCACTGGACCGCGCTGCTGGAGGCAATCATCCTCGGCGACGGCGGCGAACGCCACCAGAAGATCGTCGAATTGCTGGTCAAAGCCGGCGCCGACGTCAACCTTGCCGACGGCAAGGGCGTTACGCCGCTCCAGCATGCGCGCGCCGGCGGTTACCTGGAAATCGAGGCGACGCTGGTGGCAGCCGGCGCACGTTGAAGAACAGGTGCGTTGAAGAAAGGAATCCGGCTATGACCGATGAAAACCGCTTTCTCGGCGAGGCGATCGAACTCGCTCGCGCCAATATCGGCAGAGGCGGCCGTCCCTTCGGCGCCGTGCTGGTGCGCGACGGCGCGGTGATCGCCGCGGCGGTGAACGAAATCCACGTCACCAACGATCCGACGTCCCATGCGGAAATGAACGCCATCCGCGCCGCCAGCCACAAGCTCGGCTCGCCCGACCTCAAGGGCAGCGCCGTCTATGCCAGCGGGCATCCCTGCCCCATGTGCATGGCGGCGATGCGGCTGGCCGGCGTCGAAAAGGTCTTCTATGCCTATTCCAATGACGACGGCACGCCGTTCGGGCTCTCCACCGCGGCGATCTATGAGGACCTGGCCAAGCCCTTTGCCGAGCAGTCCATGGCGATCCGCTATGTGCCGGTGCGGCCGGAAGGCAAGGCGGACCTCTATGCCGAATGGACCGGGGCGCGAAGCAAGCAGGCCCAGAGCGGGCGGGCATAGGCAAGAGATATGGAGTCGGAAGCGCCCTCGCGCGCAGCAAATGTGCTGCTGCTTGCAGCCGTCGCCCTGGTCGGCCTGAACCTCAGGCCGTTCATCACCGGCATCGGGCCGCTGGCGACCGACATCGGCGCCGGGACGGGCCTCGACCTCAAGGGCATCTCGCTGCTGACGCTGGTGCCGATGGCCCTGATGGGCTTCTTCGCCTTTGCCGGTCCCTTCCTGCAATCGCGCGTCGGTGCGCGACGCTCGACCATTGCATCTCTCGCCGTGCTCGTCCTCGGCTCCGCCCTCAGGCTGTTCGCGACGGAGGGCTGGCAGTTGGTGGGAACGGCGGCCCTGCTCGGGCTCGGCGTCGCCGTCATCCAGGCGGTGTTCCCCGGCATCGTCAAGAAACAGTTCCCGCGCCATGTCGGCGTCGTCATGGGACTCTATTCGGCGACCCTGATGGGCGGCGGCGCGCTGGGCGCGCAGGTTGCGCCGCTCGTCGCCGGGGCGACCGGGAACTGGCACGCCGGCCTTGCCTGGATGGCGGTTCCGGCGGTGCTGGCGCTGGCGCTGGCCGCGCTCTATCTCCCGCGCGACGGCGTGTCGGGGCAGAAACGCACCAGTGCGATCGCCCTTCTGAAGCGCCCGCGGGTCTGGCTCCTGATGGCCTGCTTCGGCCTCGTCAACGGCGGCTACTCGACCGTCGTGGCGTGGCTGGCGCCTTTCTACCGCGAGCATGGCTGGAGCGCCGCAGCCAGCGGCAGCCTGCTGGCGATCCTGGCGGTGTGCCAGGCGCTGGCGGCGCTGGTGCTGCCTGTCCTGGCCAAAGGCAAAGACGACCTGAGGCCATGGCTGTGGCTGACGCTCGTCATGCAGGCGGCCGGCTTTGCTGCGCTGGCGTTCCGGCCGGAGGCCGCGCCGCTCGCATCGGCGATGGTGCTCGGCGCCGGGCTGGGCGGCTGCTTCGCGCTGTCGATGATCGTGGCGCTCGACCATCTGCCGGACCCGGCCGAGGCCGGTGCGCTGTCGGCGCTGATGCAGGGCGGCGGCTTCCTGATCACCGCGCTGCCGCCATGGATCGTGGCGGCGCTGCACGAGGCGACCGGCAGTTTCGTCGCCGGCTGGCTGTTGCACCTGGCTTCGGCCATTGTTGTCGCGGTGCTTTATTGGCGTGTCTCTCCGGCAAGTTATGCACGGGCGATGAACACGCCGCCGGCGATGCGGCCGGAGGCGGTGCCGAGATAGGACCGGCAAGAGGCTAGCGCTTCTCGGCCAGCCGCAGTGCCGTCGAAG
>JBQCHN010000183.1:0-2502 GCA_051954615.1 Mesorhizobium sp.
GGCGAGTCGATCAGGAGGAGGCCGCCGAACGACCAGAAGGCCTGCCCGCCCAGCGACTGTTCCGGCTCCTGGTCTAGCACGACGACTTTCTTGCCGGCGTCGGTCAGTTCGCAGGCCGCGACCAGACCGGCGAGGCCGGCGCCGACGATGAGGACGTCAGCGTCGGCGGTCATGGTGACGCCGCTCCTTCGGGATCGATCCCCTCACACCTTTTCCCACCCGTCCTTCTCACCGGCGCGGAAGATGGCGTCGATGGCCTTCTGGTTGAGGATCGATTCCTCCAGGGTGAACACCCGTTCCCCGCTCCCTTTTTTCCCGCTTTGCGCCGCGCGCGCGAACGTCTCGACTTCGAGACGGTACTGCTGCGTGCCGGGAAAGCGGAAGACCTGCGATTCCGTATGTTTCTGGTTGTGCAGTTCGACGCGATGGTGGTCGTAGAGCCCCGCGTTGAATGGCGAGGCGATCTCGATGAAGCCCTCGTCGCCGTGGAAGACCATGGCCTGCCGCGCCGCCATCTGGGTGGAGATATAGAAGGACAGTTCCAAGCCGCCGAAATCGGCACGCACCGAGGAATAGACATCGGTGCCGAAGCTGGTGTCGCGTTCGACGGTGGCCTGCACGCGCAGGGGTTCCTTGTCGGTGACGAAGCGCGCCGCGACCACCGGATAGACGCCGATGTCGGGCAGCGCGCCGCCGCCGAGGTCGAGCCGGTTGCGCATGTTTCCCGGGTCGACGTTGTAGTAGCTGAAGGCGCCCTGCACATGCCGCAGCCGGCCGATGGCGCCCGCCTGCACCAGTTCGCGCACCTTGATCCATTGCGGGTGGTAGACGACCATGAAGGCCTCGCACACCAGCACCTTGTTTGCGTCGCGCAGCGCGATCAGCGGCTCTATGGCCGTCGCGTCCAGCGCCAGCGGCTTCTCCACCAGCACATGCTTGCCGGCTTCGATCGCCTTTGCCGTCCACTCGACGTGTTGCGCGGTGGGCAGCGGGATATAGACGCCGTCCACTTCCCGGGAGGCCAGCAGTTCGTCATAGGAGCCGAAGGCATGGGGGGCGCCGAAACGGTCAGCCAGCACGCGCGCCTTGGCGAGATCGCGGCTGGCAACCGCCGCAAGGACGCCGTTTTCCGCATCGGCGATGGCTGGCAGGACCTGCTCGCGCCCGATCTTGGCCGTCGACAGAACACCCCAGCGGAACATGTTTCCTCTCCTGCGCATCACATTCGGGCAAGGTGTGCCCGAAAACGGCGCCCATGCCAATGGCCGGGAGGATGGCCCTCAGCCGCGCCGGCCGACCAGCGTCATGTCGAAGTCGACGACGTTGGAGTAGATCGGCGTGCCGACATCCATGCCGTAGCGCGAGCGCAGCACCTTGCCGGTGACGTGGAAAGCGACGGTGCCGCGCTTCAGGCTGTCCAGCCTGGCGGTGAACACTTCGGGCGACGACTTGCCGCGTGCGGTCAGCCGCCCGGCGATGACGGCGGTGGTGTCGCCGGTTCGTTTCACGCTGGTGGAACGGAAGACGATCTGCGGCGCATTTGCGCTGTCGAAGACCGCGTCGGAGCGCAGGAAAGCGTCGATGCGGCCCTGGCCGGTGCCGACGCTGTCAGGGAAAATGGTGATCTCGACGCTGGAGCGGCCGACATCGGCGCCGTCGATGCGGATCGTGCCGGAGAAACGGCCGAAAGCGCCGCTCAACCCGCCACCGCCCAGCTTGGCAATGGAAAAGCGGATCGACGAGCCGCCGGCACCGATACTGTATCGGCCGGCGGCATCGCCGAGCGAGACATCGGCCGAGGCCGTGGAAACGGGAAGCGAGAGCGCGGCAAGCAGCGCCAGCATACGGACGGACATGGCTGCGGTCCTTGGGCAAGGCCGCGCGACGTGGCCGGCCTTCCTGACACGAACGAAGTACGGAGCGGGTCTATTCCCGTGGTTCGTCACCGGATGACGGCGCGATCATGCGCTGAAAGACGCTGTCGCGGAGCAGGAAACGATGGCGCAGCGCGGCAAGGATGTGCAGCGCCGCAAGCGCCATGCCCGTCCAGGCGAGCCATTCGTGCGCGGCGGACCAGAACGTCTCGGCATCGTCGGAAACGCCGAGCGGCAGGTTCGGCATGACGAAGAGGTCGAACGGCACGCTCGGCACCTCCAGCATCGACACCGACACGAGCGCCCAGCCGCTGAGTGGAACGACGAGTTGCGCGGCGTAGAGCAGGGCATGCACCAGTGGCGCCGCCCGCCGCTCGAATGGCGCGACCGTTTCCGGCAGCGCCGGCCGAACATTGCCCAGCCGCCAGCCGATCCGGACGAGCACCAGCCCGACCATCAGGAAGCCGAAGGATTTGTGCCACTGGATCAGTTCGAAGGCCGTGCGCTGGCTGGAGATGCGCACCATCGCGAACCCCAGCGCGAATTGGCCGATGAACAGCACGGCGATCAGCCAGTGCAGCAGGATCGCGATCCAGCCGTAGCGGGTGGTGGTGTTGCGGAACAGGGA
>JBQCHN010000184.1:0-9646 GCA_051954615.1 Mesorhizobium sp.
GAGATTTTAATTGATTGTGAAGGGCGATCTCCCTATATCGCCGCTTGCCCAAAGTCGCACGTGCCTGTGGGCGTCCCCCGACCCTCGAAATGGCGAGGCAATCGGGACGGTACCCGGGAAGTAACGAGCCCGGTCGGATGAGCGGCCAACCGCATATCCGAGGACGCCTTGAAGCAACGACGGTGCGGGCCTTTCTGGTGTTCTGCCGGTCGTCCATAGACCGGGGTTACTGAAGAGGCACACCTTCATTGCCGGCAGTGCGGTTGGGATTTCCCATCCAAGCCAAGGCAGACAAAGCGGATCGTGGCCGGGCGGCCAAGGTCCATCGCCGCGGGACGGCGAAGCGCGGATCCGGCGTCTCCACCGGCCGGTCCCGCGAGAAACCATCCCGCCTTTGTTTGACTCGCGTGTCGCGAGGGCTGCGTGCCCGCGCACGCAGCTTGATGACGCGCCGGCAGGCGCGATGGGAGTGACCGATGGCAACCCAGCGCATCCTCGATTTCCTCGCCACCCGACGTCCCAGCGGCCCGTGCCTCGTGGTCGACCTCGACGTCGTGCGCGACAATTTCCACGCTTTCCGCAAGGCCCTGCCGGAATCCAAGATCTACTACGCGGTGAAGGCCAATCCCGCGCCGGAGATCCTGCGCCTGCTCGCCTCGCTCGGCTCGTCCTTCGACACCGCTTCTGTCGCCGAAATCGAGATGGCGCTGGACGCCGGTGCGCCGGCCGAGCGCATCAGCTACGGCAACACCATCAAGAAGGAGCGCGACGTCGCCCGCGCCTACGAACTCGGCATCCGCCTGTTCGCGGTCGATTGCGTGGAAGAGGTCGAGAAGGTGGCGTGCGCCGCGCCCGGCAGCCGCGTGTTCTGCCGCGTGCTGACCGACGGCGAAGGCGCCGAATGGCCGCTGTCGCGCAAGTTCGGCTGCGTGCCGGCGATGGCCGTGGATGTGCTGCGCCATGCAGCCGGCCTCGGGCTGGACGCTTACGGCGTGTCCTTCCACGTCGGCTCGCAGCAGACGGACCTCGATGCTTGGGACCGTGCGCTGGCCGACGCCAGGCAGGTCTTCGCGATGCTGGCCGACGAAGGCATCGTGCTGAAGATGGTCAACATGGGCGGCGGCTTCCCGACCCGCTACCTGAAGGACGTTCCGGCGGCACAGGCCTATGGCGAGGCGATTTTCGGCGCGCTGTCGAAGCATTTCGGCAACCGCATTCCCGAAACGATTATCGAGCCGGGCCGCGGCATGGTCGGCAACGCCGGCGTCATCAAGTCGGAGGTCGTGCTGATCTCGAAGAAGGCCGACAACGACAACGTGCGCTGGGTCTACCTCGACATCGGCAAGTTCGGCGGCCTCGCCGAGACGATGGACGAGGCGATCCGCTACCCGATCGTCACCGGCCGTGATGCCGACGCCAAGGAGCCTTGCGTGCTTGCCGGCCCGACCTGCGATTCAGCCGACGTCATGTATGAAAAGACGCCCTACCCGCTGCCTCTGTCGCTCACCATCGGCGACGAAGTGCTGATCGAGGGCACCGGCGCCTACACCACCACCTATTCGGCGGTGGCCTTCAACGGCTTCGAGCCGCTTCGATCCTACGTGATCTGAAGACTCACGTCTTCGGATCACCCGGCAGAGCGGCGTCTTTCAGTCGCGTCGCTCTCCGGTTCGCTTGTGGAAGAAACCTCCGCTCGTGAAGGATCACGGACATGGAATTCGCAGAAATTCAAACGGCCGCCCAGCCGGCCTTCATCATCACTGCCGAAACCGCCGTCGATGTGCCGGCGCGCGAGGCGCTGCTCGATCGCGCCATGGGACCGGGGCGGAAGAAGAAGTCGTCGGAGAAGCTGCGGCGCGGCCGCCGGCCGTCCGAAGGGCTGGCCTTCGTCGCACGCGGCGCGGCCGGCGCGATCGTCGGCACGGTCAGGCTGTGGGATGTCAGGCTTGGCGAAAACGGGCCAAAGGCCCTCCTCCTCGGCCCGCTCGCCGTCGAACCGTCGTTGAAGAGCGCCGGCATCGGCTCGGCGCTGATGCGCCATGCCGTCACGGAGGCGGCGCGGCTCGGCCATAAGGCCATCCTGCTGGTGGGTGATGCCCCCTACTACGGTCGTTTCGGTTTCTCGGCCGACAGGACCGGCAGCCTGGCCATGCCCGGCCCCTATGAGCGCCATCGGCTGCTGGCCCTGGAACTGGTGCCCGGCGCGCTGGACGGCGCACATGGCACCATCCGCGCTGCCGGGAGGAAAATGGCGAAGACGGCCCGCATCCGACTGGCCGCTTGAGCTTGAGATCGACGCATCTTAAACAAAAAAAGCGCAGCGGCCCGGCCGCTGCGCCTTTCTGCATAGAACAGGCGTGTGGTTCAGCCGATCAACTGGCTGAGTGCCATGGCGACCGACATGTCGCCCTCGATCTTCAGCTTGCCGGTCATGAACGCCATGGTCGGGTTGAGTTCGCCGGCGATCAGCGACTCCAGATCGTCCAGCGAGAGCTTGATGGTGCAGTCGGCCGGGCCGTCGGTGGTGGAGACGGTCGCGCCGTCGATGACGATGACACCGTCGGCACCGGTATCGAACTTCACCGACCGGTCGAAGCCGGCGCTCGCGACCTGCGCCTTGAGCCTGTCTGCAATATCCTGAACGCCCATGCCGGGACTCCTCGTCTCTTGCGCTGTCATGCGCGTTGCGGTTTGCCGGACTTTGCCAATCCGGCCGGACATGGCAATCCCTTTTGCCGTGCCGTTCTCGTATTCCGTCTAGAGCAAATTTGACGTTAACGTCAACGTTATTCCGAATCGAGGCAGTCGTCACTTACCCGAACACACAGCTACGGGGACGATTTCATTACCACGCCAGATTCGGCAATTCCTGTTATAGGGCGGCGATGCCTGTCCCCCATCGCATCGATCCGTTGCGCTTCATCGCCGCGAACCTGCCGCTGACAGCGGTGCCGTTCGTGCCGGAAATCCGCCTGCACACTGCGACGCCGGCAAGCGGCCTGCGCCGCATGCTGGAGACCACGGGCGCGTCCCGCTCACCGTACTGGGCCTATCCGTGGGCTGGCGGTGCCGTACTTGCCCGCTTCATCCTCGACCGGCCGCAAACCGTCGCCGGTCGGCGCGTACTCGATCTCGGCACGGGCTCCGGTCTCGTTGCCATCGCCGCGGCCAAGGCCGGCGCTGCAAGCGTCATCGCCGCCGATACCGATCCGAACGCCCTCGCCGCCCTTTGCCTCAACGCCGCTGCGAACGGCGCCAAGGTAGAGACGTGGGCGCACGACGTCATCGACGGCCCGCCGCCGAACGTGGACATGATCCTCGCCGGCGACGTCTTCTACGAAACGGGACTGGCGACGCGCGTCACCGCGTTCCTCGACCGTTGTCTGGACGCGGGCATCGCGGCGCTGGTCGGCGATCCCGGCCGCACTCCCCTGCCCCGCCACAGGCTGCGCCTGCTGGCCGAATATGCGGTGACCGACTTCGGCGCTGCCGCGCAAGGCGGAGAGAAGCCCGCTTTCGTCTTCGCCTTCCAGGCCGACGCATCGAGCCCGAAAGCATAACATGGCTTCCCGTCGATCCGGCGGCCAGGTTCTCAGTGCAGGACGAGCACGTCCCCGGACGAAAAGCTGATCTCGGTCTTGTCGCCGACGACGGGCGGCGGGGTCGAGGAGTTGTTGAAGGTGTCGAGCGAAATCTGCTTTCCACCGACGCCGACGCGCACCCGGATGACGGAGCCGAGAAAATGCACGTCGGCGATCTCGCCGGCGAGTTTGCTGTCGTGGCCAGGGCGTGCCCCCAGCGCGATGGCCTCGGGCCTGAGCGCCAGCGACAGCGTGTCGCCGGTCCTGGAACCGTCGAGCTTGCCCTTCAGCGCCACATCCTGGCTGGCGACGCGAACGGTGCCGGCGGAGGCGTCGGTGACGGTCCCCTCCAGCACGTTTAGAGTGCCGACGAAATTGGCGACGAACCGCGTCGCCGGCCGGTTGTAGATCTCGAACGGCGCACCCACTTGCTCGGCCTTGCCGCCGTACATGACGGCGATGCGGTCGGAGATCGACAGCGCCTCCTCCTGGTCGTGCGTGACGAAGATGGTGGTGATGCCGAGCTCTTTCTGGATAGAACGGATCTCCTCGCGCAGCGACACGCGCACCTTGGCGTCGAGCGCCGACAGCGGCTCGTCGAGGAGAAGCAGTTTCGGCTTCGGCGCCAGGGCGCGCGCCAGCGCGATGCGTTGTTGCTGGCCGCCGGAGAGCTGGTAGGGATAGCGGTCGGCCATCTGCGGCAGGCTGATGAGCGCCAGCATCTCGGCCACGCGCTTGTCGATCTCGGCTCTCGATGCACCGGCGACCCTGAGTCCGAAACCGATGTTCTGCGCAACCGTCAGGTTCGGAAACAGCGCATAGGCCTGGAAAACCATGCCGATGTTGCGCTGGTTGGGGCGCAGCCGGGTGATGTCCTTGCCACCGACGAGGATACGCCCCGCGCTCGGCTCCTCGAAGCCGGCCACCATCCTCAGCACCGTCGTCTTGCCGCAGCCGGACGGCCCGAGGAAAGAGACGAACTCGCCCGCTTCGACATCCAGGTTGAAGTCGTGCACGACCTTGGTCGCCCCGAACGATTTCTCGACATGCTGGATCGAAAGAAACGGATCGGCCATCGAACTCTCTCTCAACTCAGTGCAACTGTTCAGGCGGCTTCGGCGCGAAGCGCGACACCACCTGGATCAGCGCCATGCAGCCCCAGGTGATGAGGAAGGCGATGACCGCGAGCGCCGCCGGCTCGTAAGCCCGGTTGGCACCGAGCAACTGCATGTAAGGACCGAAGGCGGGGCGGCTCAAAAGTGCGGCCATGACGAATTCGCCGATGACGATGGCGAAGGTCAGGAAGGCGCCAGACAGCACCGCCACCGCGACATTAGGCAGGATGACGCGGGCAAGGATGGTCACCCACCCGGCCCCCAGGCTCTGCGCGGCTTCCGTCAGCGTGGCGACGTCGATGGCCCTGAGGCCCGTATCGACGGCACGATACATATAGGGCAGCGCCAGCACCACATAACCGAACATCAGAAGCACGTTGGTTCCCATCGCCGAACCGGTCAGCGGCAGCCACGACGACGTGTTGTAGAGCCGGATGTAGCCGAAGACGATGACGATCGGCGGAATGACGAGCGGCAGCAGCGTCATGAACTCCATGAACGGCCGCCAGTGCGGCAGCTTCAGCCGGACCCAGTAGGCGGTCGGCACCACCAGCAGCACACCGACGGCGATGGTGGCCAGCGCCATCAGCACCGAATACATGAACGTCTGCTGGAAGCGTGGGTCGCTGAGCACGACGGCATAGGCATCAAGGCTGTAGGCGGCTCGCCGCATCTTCAGGGAAAACTCGAACGTGCCGATGAGCGGCAGGGCGAAATAGGCGATCGCCAGCGCGACGAACAGCCACGACCAGATGCGGTTGGTCCTCATTTGATCCACCGTTCGCTGCGCGCCCTCAACCAGATATAGATGCCGTTGGCGATACCGGTGACGACGATCATGCCGAACGCCAGCGCATAGCCCAGATGCGGGTCCTGCAGCACGTCGCCACGAATCTGCGCGAACAGCAGGATGGGCACGATCGACAGCGAGCTTCCCGTCAGCGCATAGGCGGTGGCGACCGCGCCGAAGGAATTCGCGAATAGCAGCGCGAAGGTGCCGAGCAGGCTCGGCCACAGGATCGGAAAGGCCACGATACGCCAGTACTGGAAGCCGGAAGCGCCCAGTATGGCAGCCGCCTCGCGCCATTCGCGACGCATGCCGTCGAGCGCCGGCGTGATGATGAGGATGGCGAGCGGTATCTGGAAGAAAAGATAGGTCAGCGTCAGGCCGCCGAAACTGAGCAGGTTGAAGCCGAGGCCATAGATGTTGATGCCGAACCAGTCGCGCAGGATCAACGTCACCAGCCCCAGCCTTCCGAAGGTCGCCAGGAAGGCGAAGGCCAGCGGCACGCCGGCGAAATTGGAGGCAACCCCGGAAAATGTCAGCAGGGGCGAACGGATCCAGCCGGGCAGGCCACCGAGTACGAACGCCCAGGCGACGAGGAAGCCGAAACCGCAGCCGAGCAGCGCGGAAGCGAGGCTGATGCGGATCGATATCCAGTAGGCCGAAAGGATCGACGGTTGGAACAGGTTCGCGATGTTGGCGAGGGTGAACCCGCCTTCATTGGTCTGGAAGCTGCCGACGACGATCTTCATCGTCGGCAGGATCAGGAACAGCAGCGCGAACACGAGAAACGGCATGACGCCGAGCCATGCGAACGACATCCGCCGTCCGCTGCCCGACGCATAGGCGACCGGGGCCGGGCTTGCCGTTTCGCTCGTCGATGAAGTCATCCGCCGCCGTTTCATTTACACGGATGCGGCGCCGCGATGGCTCCGCACCCGTTTCTTGCCGGATTACTGGACGTTGGCGCCCACGACGCTGTCCCAGCCGCCAGTGACCGCGTTCTTGTTGGCGTCCTGCTCCTCGAGCGAGGGGAAGATCGCCTGCTTGTAGAGGTCGGCCGCCGGCAGCTTGTCGAGGATTTCCTGCGGCACCTTGCCGTCCGCGACCAGCTTGTTGAAGCGTGCCGGGTGGCAATAGCCTTTCAGGAAGCCGAGCTGGCCTTCGTCGGAGTAGATGTATTCCATCCACAGCTTGGCGGCGTTCGGGTGCGGCGCATAGGCGCTGATCGCCTGCGCATAGACGCCGGCCAGGACGCCGGACTTCGGCACCACCACGTCGACCGGCGGGTTGCCGTTCAGCGTGTCGCGGTCGGCCAGCGCGTTGTAGTCCCAGCGGATGACGATCGGCGTCGTGCCCTGCGCCAGCGACGCGGCCTTGCCGATGACGGGCACGAAATTGCCGGCGTCGTTGAGCTTCTTGAAGAAGTCCAGCCCCGCCTGAGGCGCCTTGGCGGCATCGCCGCCGGAAGCGGCCAGACCAGCCGCATAGACCGACAGGATCGCCTGGTTGGCCGCGCGCGGGTCACCCGCCAGGGCGACGCTGTTGGCGTATTCGGGCTTCAGGAGGTCCGCCCAGTCCTGCGGCACGTTCTTGACGATGTCCTTGTTCACCTCGAAGGACAGCACGCCATAGTAGCCGCCGTACCAGTGACCGTCCGGGTCCTTGTTCTCGATCTCGTCGAAGGTCTCGACCTTATAGGGCAGGAACAGGCCTTCCTTGGTCGCCGCCGGGCCGAACGCCAGGCCGACGTCGACCATGTCGGGAGCCTGCGGGCCCTTGTTGTCCTTGTTGGCCTTGATCGCCTCGATCTCGTCGGCCGAGCCGGCGTCGGGATTGAGTTCGTTCAGCTTGATTTCCGGATACTTGGCCTTGAAGCCGTTCAGGATTCCTTCCCATCCGCACCAGTCGTGCGGCAGGGCGATCGGCGAAAACATGCCTTCGGCCTTGGCCGCGGCGATGAGTTCCGCCGACGGCTCGGCATAGGAAATGGCGGTGGTCGCCAGGAAGGCGACGGCTGAAAGGGAAAGGACCTTCCCTGTTACTCTCGACATTGTATTCCCTCCATTGAACTGGCGCTGTTGGACGCCTGCGATCCGGTATTGCCGCTGCATGACAGTCCGATGAAGAAGGGACCGCCCCGCGCCCAGAAAGACGAAAAGTTAACTACTTTTGCCAGGCGCCTGCAATCGGCGCCCCTTTCATTTCCCGGCTAATCTTTTCCTCCTTCCCTTCCTGGGTTTTCTGTACTGCACCCGCCGAAACCGGCGGGCGCAGAAGCCTGGCGGAGCCCGGCCTATCCGTTCAGGGCGCTCTCCAGCAGCGACAGCGCCGCCTTCTTGGTCAGCTTGACCGGATTGCCGCCGGCGGTCGGATCGACCACCGCCATGTCGGCGATCAGCGTCTTGCGCTTCTTGTCCATCTCCAGCCCCTTGATGAGGCCCGGCAGCGCATGCGGCACCTTCAGTTCCTTGCGCAGCTTCATCACCGCCTTGGCGAAACCGTCGAAGCCGCCCTTGATGCCGCAATAGGCGGCGAGCCGGTCAATCTTGCTCTCCACCGCATCGCGGTTGAAGGCGAGCACATAGGGCATGAACACGGCGTTGGTCATGCCGTGATGGGTGTCGTAGAGCGCGCCGATCGGATGCGACAGCGAGTGGATGGCGCCCAGCCCCTTCTGGAAGGCGGTGGCACCCATCGCGGCGGCCGACATCATGTGGGCGCGGGCGGTAAGGTCCTTGCCGTTGGCGAAGGCCTTCGGCAGGTTCTCGAACACCAGGCGGATGCCTTCCACCGCGATGCCGTCGGCCATCGGATGATAGCCCGGCGCGCAATAGGCTTCGAGGCAATGCGCCAGCGCGTCCATGCCGGTGCCGGCGGTGATGAAGGCCGGCATGCCGACCGACAGTTCCGGGTCGGCGATGACGATCTCGGGCAGCATCTTCGGATGGAAGATCACCTTCTTGGTATGGCTGGCCTCATGCGTGATCACGCCGGCGCGGCCGACTTCCGAGCCGGTTCCGGCAGTGGTCGGCACGGCGACGATCGGCACGATCTTCGTCGCGTCGGCGCGCGTCCACCAGTCGCCGATGTCCTCGAAGTCCCACACCGGCCGCGTCTGCCCGGCCTGAAAGGCGATCAGCTTGCCAAGGTCGAGCGCCGAGCCGCCGCCGAAGGCGATGACGCCGTCATGCTTGCCTTTCCTGAAGACTTCGATGCCGGCCGTGAGGTTGGATTCCACCGGGTTCGGCTTGACGTCTGAAAAGACGCCGTAGGGGATTTTCGCGTCGTCGAGGATCTTCAGCGTCGAAGCAACGACCGGCAATTTCGCCAGTCCCGGATCTGTGACGAACAGCGGCCGCTTGATGCCGGTGGCGGCCAGCGCGTCGGGCAGTTCCTTGATGCGGCCGGCGCCGAAGCGGACGGTGGTCGGGTAGTTCCATTTGGAGACGAGGGTGGTCATTTCTTTTGCTTTCGGAAGATCAGATGGTTTCGCGCAGGTGATAGCTCTTCGGCCGGGTCAGGTTGTCGTAGCCGATCTGGCTTAGACCCGCGCCCTTGCCGGTGTCTTTCACGCCAGTCCACACCAGCGCCGGGTCGAGATAGTCGCAGCGATTCATGAACACGGTGCCGGTCTCGACCCGGTCGCCGATCGCCACCGCATGGTCGGTGTCTCGCGTCCAGATGGAGGCCGTCAGGCCATAGGGAGAATCGTTCATCAGCGCGATGGCTTCCTCGTCGTTGCGCACCTTCATGATGCCGACGATGGGACCGAAACTCTCCTCGCGCATCACCGACATCTGGTGGTCGACATTGGTGAGCACTTCGGGCGCGATGTAGGGTGAACCGGCGACGTCCTTGTCGACCTTCATGTTGATGTGCGCGGCGGCGCCCTTGCGCAGGGCTTCGGCCTTCTGCTCACGGATCAGGTCGGCGAAGCGCGCCTGCGCCATCGGCCCCATCGTGGTCGCCTGCTCCAGCGGGTTGCCGACGACATAGTTCTTCGTCTCTGCGATGAAGCCGTGGATGAAATCGTCATAGACCTTCTCGTGCACGTAGACGCGCTCGATGCCGCAGCAGCACTGGCCCGAATTGTAGAACGCGCCGTCGACGAGGTTGGCGATGGCGTGGTCCAGCTTGGCGTCGGGCAACACATAGGCCGGGTC
>JBQCHN010000185.1:0-4249 GCA_051954615.1 Mesorhizobium sp.
CAGGAGATCGAAGCACGGTGCCGGCCGACGCGCCCTGCTCTATCCGCGGCGGGTGTAGAGCACGTCCGGCAGGCCTTCTTCATTGGCTGAGCCGGCAGAGAATGCAGCGGCGCGAAAGCCGTGCCGTTCATAGAAGCGGCGAGCGCCGGCATTGGCCTGGAAGCAATAGAGTTTCGTCTCGCCCGCGCCTGCCGTCGCCATTTCAAGGAGGCGACCACCGATGCCCTGCCCGGTCCATTCTGGGTTGAGATAGAGCAGATTCAGCCATCCCTGATGCGCGGCGACGAAGCCGACGATCTCGCATCCCGTTTCGGCAACTATGACGGACTGTCGTGGCAGCACCATCTCGCTGATGAAGGCGAGGTCCTCAGTCGGCGTGTGCAGCTTCGGCATCCAGGCGAGTGACTCCAGCGACCGGCGAAGCACCCGCGCGATCACTGGTGCGTCGGCCATCGTTGCCCGGCGCAGTTCGACAGTTTTTGTCAGCTCAGGAGTCACGAGCGGAACGGACCGTAAAACGGCCGAAGGCCGAGCCCGCGACTGCGGGCCGCCGGTTGTCCGGCGCCCCGCGGAGGGCCAGCCGCGGTAGCGGCGATACGGCCCGTGAGCGAGAACGAAGCCCGATCAAGCCGCCTGCTTCTTCGGCTGGATGAGGCCACGCGCGACAAGGAGTTCGGCGATCTGCACGGCATTGAGCGCAGCGCCCTTGCGCAGATTGTCCGAGACAATCCACAGGTTAAGCGCATTGTCGAGCGTCGAATCCTCGCGGATGCGGGAGATGTAGGTGGCGTCCTCGCCGGCGCTTTCAATCGGCGTGATGTAGCCGCCGTCCTCGCGCTTGTCGACGACAAGGCAGCCCGGCGCCTCGCGCAGGATGTCGCGCGCCTCGTCGGCGCTGATCGGCTTCTCGAACTCGACGTTGACGGCCTCGGAGTGGCCGATGAACACCGGCACGCGCACGCAGGTGGCGGTGAGCTTGATCTTCGGGTCGAGCATCTTCTTCGTCTCGGCCACCATCTTCCACTCTTCCTTGGTGGAGCCATCGTCCATGAAGACGTCGATATGCGGGATGACGTTGAAGGCGATGCGCTTGGTGAACTTCTTGGCCTCGACCGGATCGGCGACGAAGACCGCGCGCGTCTGTGTGAACAGTTCGTCCATGCCCTCCTTGCCCGCACCCGACACCGACTGGTAGGTCGAGACGACGACGCGCTTGATGGTCGCGGCGTCATGCAGCGGCTTCAGCGCCACCACCATCTGCGCGGTCGAGCAGTTCGGGTTGGCGATGATGTTCTTCTTCGAGAAGCCGGAAATCGCGTCCGGGTTCACTTCCGGCACGATCAGCGGCACGTCCGGATCGGTGCGGAAGGCAGAGGAATTATCGATGACGACGCAGCCCTGCTTGCCGATCTTCGGCGACCATTCCTTGGAGACGTTGCCGCCGGCCGACATCACCGCGATGTCGGTGTCGGAAAAATCGTAGGTATCGAGCGCCTTCACCTTCAGCGTGCGGTCGCCATAGGACACTTCCGTGCCCTGGCTGCGCCGTGAGGCGAGCGCCACCACCTCGTCGGCGGGAAAGCCGCGCTCTTCCAGAATATTGAGCATTTCGCGGCCCACGTTGCCCGTGGCGCCGACTACCGCAACCTTGAAACCCATCGAAATCTCCTGTCGCTCTCCGCTTGGTTGCTTGAGAGAACCCGCCGGCCGGTGCGGGTCCCGCCTCCCTCGGGCCGGACCCGGGGAGAGGGCGAGCTGGCCAAGGGAGATCAGACCGTGGTGGCGGTCGCTTTTTTGGCCGTGGTTTTGGTCGAAAGCAGGAGCGCGAACACGCCCCCGGCCCGTGCCGGGGTCTCACGGTCGCAAACGCCGCGTGCGAGAAGTGCCAAGGTAAGGCCGCGCATTACAGAAACGTCCTGTTCGGGGCCGGCTATTACGCGTTTTGCGCTAAGAGTCAATTGTGCGGCATCCTGTACAATGGGCGCTGCGCGCAGTAGGAGCGGGCCTCGTTGCGCTTGAGGCTGCTCCGGGCTCGACTTTCGACAGCCCGCAGCCCCGTTTCAAACGGCCTGTAGCAGGTCCCGAAGTCCGAAAGACAACAATGATGGCAGCCCCTATCGTTCCCGCGCTGGCAAAGGCGCTGGAAAAGCGCGGATATTCCACGCTCACCGCCGTGCAGCAGGCTGTGCTCGACCCTGCGCTCGGCCAATCCGACGCCCTGGTCTCGGCACAGACCGGTTCGGGCAAGACGGTTGCCTTTGGCCTGGCGTTGGCGCCCGGCCTGCTGGGCGAAACCGAACGTTTCGGCCCCGCCGGTGCGCCGCTGGCGCTTGCCGTGGCGCCGACGCGCGAGCTTGCCTTGCAGGTGGCTCGCGAACTGGAATGGCTCTACGAATTCGCCGGCGCGGCCATCGCCACCTGCGTGGGTGGCATGGACATGCGCACCGAACGCCGCGCGCTGGAACGCGGCGCCCACATCGTCGTCGGCACGCCCGGCCGCCTGCGCGACCACATCACCCGCCAGGCGCTGCACATGTCGGAACTGAAGGCGGTGGTTCTGGACGAGGCCGACGAGATGCTCGACCTCGGCTTCCGCGAAGATCTGGAATTCATCCTCGGCGCAGCACCCGGGGAACGGCGCACGCTGATGTTCTCGGCCACGGTGCCTCGCGCCATCGCCGCTCTGGCCAAGGACTACCAGCGCGATGCCGTGCGCATCAGCGCCGCGGGCGAGGAACGCCAGCATCACGACATCGAGTATCGGGCGCTGGCGGTGGCGCCGTCCGACCGCGAGAACGCGATCATCAACGTGCTGCGTTACTATGAAGCGCGCAACGCCATGGTGTTCTGCAACACGCGCGCGGCCGTCAACCACCTGACCGCCCGGTTCAACAACCGCAATTTCTCGGTCGTGGCCCTGTCGGGCGAACTCAGCCAGAACGAGCGCAGCCATGCGCTTCAGGCGATGCGCGACGGGCGCGCCCGCGTCTGCATCGCCACCGACGTAGCCGCGCGCGGCATCGACCTGCCGGGGCTGGAACTGGTGATCCATGCCGACCTGCCCAGCAATCCCGAAACGCTGCTGCATCGCAGCGGCCGCACCGGCCGTGCCGGGCGCAAAGGGGTGAGCGCGCTGATCGTTCCCCGGCAGGCCCTGCGGCGCACTGAGCGCCTGCTGAAGGCCGCCGGCATCAGGGCTGAATGGGCGGGTCCGCCCTCGGCCGACGAAGTGATCGCCCGCGACAATGAGCGCATGCTGGCCGATCCGGCCTTCACCCAGCCAGTGCATGATGGCGAGCGCGAACTGGTCGACGCCTTGCTGGCCACGCATGGCGCCGAACAGGTGGCGGCTGCCTATCTCAGGCTCAGCCGCGCCGGGCGGTCCGCGCCGGAATATCTTTCCGATCCGGTTGCGTTCACGCCGGGACCCGAGCGCAACGCGCCCGACGAGGCCCGAGCGGCGCGCCATGAGGAATTCGGTGACAGCGTGTGGTTCTCGCTCTCGGTCGGGCGCAGGCAGAATGCCGAGCCGCGCTGGCTGATCCCGATGCTGTGCCGCAGCGGCAACCTCAGCAAGCGCGACATCGGCGCCATCCGCATGCAGCCGGAAGAAAGTTTCGTGCAGATCGCCGCCGACAGCGCGGACGGCTTTGTCGCTGCCATAGGGCCGAACATGACGATCCAGGGCAACATCGCCGTGCGGCGGCTGGAGGGCCAACCGGACTTTTCGCGAAGCGCCTATCGCGAACAAAAGCCGGGCAAGAAACCGCATCGCGGCAAGGGCGCATCCGACGCCGGCGCGCCGAAGCGCAAATTCGCCAAGGGCGAAAAGCACGGCTTCGAGCGACCGGCGACGGACGACAGGCCGTGGACGGCAAAGAAGGCGAAGCAAGAGGGCAAGCCGAAATTCGACAAGACGGCGCCCAAGCCGCGCAAGAAACCCGTCAGCCGCCAGCCATGATCCGGGCACGGAAGCGCGCCCATCCTCCCACATAATAAAAAGAGCCCGCCGAGGCAGATCTCGTCGGGCTCTTTCCTGTCTTTTGGAAGGGCGGCAGCTCAGGCTGCGAGGAATTTGGCGATGATGGCGTCGCCCATCTCGGTGGTGCCGACTTCCTTCATGCCGGCCGAGGCGATGTCCTTGGTGCGCAGGCCGTCGTCGAGCACGGCGGCGATGGCCGCCTCAAGAGCGTCGGCCTCCTTCACCATGCCGAAGGAATAGCGCAGGCACATGGCGAAGGACGCGATC
>JBQCHN010000186.1:0-3858 GCA_051954615.1 Mesorhizobium sp.
CGCATCGGCATGCGCCGGCTCTCGCACAGCGCGCTGCTGTCCTTCCTTGCCATCAGCCTGATCTGGCTGGCGCTTTCGCTGGCCGGGCCGATTCCTCTGTGGCTGTTCATCATCATCTACTGCTGCGCGATGGTTCCCTTCGCCATGCTGGGCTCGAACTTCAACGCCCTCGCCATGGAGCCGCTGGGTGCGATCGCCGGCACGGCCTCGTCGGTGCTCGGCTTCATGCAGACGTTCGTCGGCGGGGTGTTGGGCACGGCCATCGGCCAGGCCTATGACGGCACGGTCATGCCGCTCGCCGCCAGCTTCTGCCTTGTCACGATCGCTGCGCTGGCAGCCGTGCTGGTGGCCGAACGCGGCCGCCTGTTCCGGCCGCACAATCCGCCGGTCTCGCCGGGCGGCTTCAGCGAATAGGAAGACGGCGCGCAGTCAAGACAGGTCCGATTCCCTGGCCAGGGCCGCGAAATCGAACAGCTTGCGGTCGAGCAGGTGCGAGGGCCGCACATTGGTCAGCGCGCGGATCATGGTGTCTTTGCGGCCGGGCATCCTCTTTTCGATGTCGTCCAGCATCGCCTTCATGACGTTACGCTGAAGGCCATCCTGCGAGCCGCACAGGTCGCAGGGGATGATGGGAAAGCGCATGCCGGCTGCGAATTTCTCCAGGTCCGCTTCCGCACAGTAGGAAAGCGGCCTCAACACCAGCACGTCGCCCTCATCGTTGAGAAGCTTCGGCGGCATGGCCGCCAGCCGTCCGCCGTGGAACAGGTTCATGAAGAAGGTTTCGAGGATATCCTCGCGGTGGTGACCGAGCACCAGCGCCGAGCAGCCTTCCTCGCGCGCGATACGGTAGAGATGGCCGCGCCTGAGCCGCGAGCACAGCGAGCAATAGGTGCTGTTGTCCGGCAGCTTGTCGGTGACGATCGAATAGGTGTCGCGGTATTCGATGCGGTGGGCGATGCCGTTGGCCGTCAGGTAGTCCGGCAGGATATGCTTGGGGAAATTCGGCTGGCCCTGGTCCAGGTTGCAGGCGAGCAGGTCCACCGGCAGCAGGCCGCGCCATTTCAGCTCGAGCAGCAGCGCCAGAAGGCCGTAGGAATCCTTACCGCCCGACAGCGCCACCAGCCAACGCTGGCCCGGCTCGACCATGGCGAAATCCTCGACGGCCTGGCGCGCGTGGCGCAGCAGCCGCTTGCGCAGCTTGTTGAACTCGACCGAGGACGGCGCGGCGCGAAAGAGCGGATGGCAACCGCCGTCCACCTCGGAAGGTTCGGTCATTGCGTCTGCGTGGATGTTCATGATCGTCGGCCCGGAAACATGCGTGGGGACGACTTAACCGAGCAGGCGTACAAAGAAAAGGCCGCCCGGAGGCGGCCTTCGATATGTCTCGCTGCGGATAAAATCAGCGCGAGTAGAACTCGACCACTAGGTTCGGTTCCATCTGGACGGCGAACGGCACGTCGGCGAGGCCGGGAACGCGCTGGTAGGTGGCGGTCATCTTGTTGTGGTCGGCCTCGATGTAGTCCGGCACGTCGCGCTCGGCGAGCTGCACCGATTCCAGCACGATGACGAGCTGCTTGGACTTCTCGCGCACCTCGATGACGTCGCCCGGCTTGCAACGGTACGAACCGATGTTGGTGCGGCGGCCGTTGACGTTGACGTGGCCGTGATTGATGAACTGGCGCGCGGCGAAGATCGTCGGCACGAACTTGGCGCGGTAGACGACGGCGTCGAGGCGCGATTCCAGCAGGCCGATCAGGTTCTCGGAGGTGTCGCCCTTGCGGCGGTTGGCCTCCTCATAAATCTTGCGGAATTGCTTTTCCGAAACGTCGCCGTAGTGACCCTTCAGCTTCTGCTTGGCGCGCAGCTGCAAGCCGAAGTCGGACATCTTGCCCTTGCGGCGCTGGCCGTGCTGGCCGGGGCCGTATTCACGCTTGTTGACCGGGGACTTCGGGCGGCCCCAGATGTTTTCGCCGAGACGGCGGTCGATCTTGTATTTCGCGGATTCGCGCTTGCTCATCGCATTCCCTTTCAAAACGAAGCACCCGAAACCTCATGATCCGGGTGAAGGAAACGCGCCCTCCTCTGGCCTCCGTTTTCGAAGCCTGACAGGACAACCCACGCACGCTTTGCGGAGATGTCCACGGGACACGTCAAACAACACGACCGGGCTTTTGGCCCGGCGCGTTGCCGGTTCCCTAGAGGGATCGGCGTTTCATGTCAAGCGGCGGCGTCGAAGGCGGCGCGGGCGGCGCGCATATGGTCGCGGTTCTCGGCGGCCCATGCGCCGAGTGCACCGATCGGCCCGGCGATCGAGTGGCCGAGCCCGGTCAGCGCATATTCCACCTCCGGCGGAGTGGTGGGCCGGACCGTGCGCGCCACCAGCCCGTCGCGCTCCAGCGAGCGCAGCGTCACCGTCAGCATGCGCTGGGAAATGCCCTCGATGGCGCGGCGCAGCGCGTTGAAGCGTACCGGCCTCTCCTGCAGGTTGATGACGACGAGCAGGCTCCACGTGTCGCCGACCCGGTCCAGCACCTCCCGCATCGGACAGTTGCCCCGCCCGTCCGTTTCGAAACCGGGCGCGGTGTGAAGGAGCGGCGTATTCGAGGCTCCCGGCGATTCCGTTCTGGCGTTCATGGCGGTTCCTTCCCTGTAACCTGGGCACGAAATCATGCGTTCTTTTCGTGTCCTGGCAAGGTGGCTATATGGTTACTTGTCGTAACTTGATTACCGATCATACCTATAATTTCGCCGCCAGGGAAGCGGCAGAAGGAGACAGTCATGAAGATCGCCCTTATCGGTGCGTCCGGCTTCGTCGGCAGCGCACTGCTCAAGGAAGCCGCCGCCCGCGGTCATTCGGTCACCGCCATCGTGCGCAATCCCGGCAAAATCGCCGAGACCAAGGGGGTGTCCGTCGTCAAGGCCGACGTCACCGACGCCGCGACGCTCGCCGTCCTGCTGAAAGGCCACGACATCGTCATTTCCGCCTTCAACGGCGGCTGGGGCGATCCCGACATCTATGCCAAGCATATTGCCGGCTCGAAGGCCATCGCGGCGGCGGCCAAGGCGGCGGGCGTGCGACTGATCGAAATCGGCGGCGCCGGCTCGCTCCATGCGCCGGATGGCAGCCAGCTCGTCGATTCACCCGAATTTCCGGCCGCCTACAAGGACGGCGCCCGCGCAGCGCGCGATGCACTGACGGCGCTGCAACAGGGCGACTGGAAGGACTGGGCCTTCGTTTCGCCGGCCATCACGCTGGCGCCCGGCCAGCGCACCGGCCAATATCGCCTCGGCACCGACAATCCGGTCTTCGACACCAAGGGCGAGAGCCATATCTCGGTGGAGGACTTCGCCGTCGCGGTCGTCGACGAGGCGGAGACGCCGAAGCATTCCGGCAAGCGCTTTACCGTGGGCTACTGAGCGTTCCGCTGGCGGTAGCGCCCCCGTCATCCTCGGGCCTGGCCCGAGGATCTGCCGGCAACAGGAAATGGCGGGTTACCTTGTTGCCGAGCGGACAATTGCCCGCAATGGAGCGGACGTGATGAAGGCGGGGCGCCAGACGTTTCCGCTCAATGCTTCGACTTGTGCTCCGGCAGGCCCTTGCGCTTGGTGTCGGCGAATTCCTCGAGCTGCTTTTCACTCATGGATTCGTACATTTCCTTCGAAGCACCGCGCAATTCGCTTTTCTTTGTCTCGCCGCGTTTGGCCGAAAGCGCCGCGCCGGCAGCCTTCTGCTGCGCCTTGGATGTAGCAGGCATGATCCTTCCTCCAATTTCAGGAGAAAGGAACGCGACGGCCCGGCCTATGTTCCGGCCGCTTCCGGCACGCCGAGGCCGAAACCCTGCATCAGGCGGCGCGTGG
>JBQCHN010000187.1:0-8875 GCA_051954615.1 Mesorhizobium sp.
CCCGCGCGTAACGGTGACGTGTAACATCAGGTAACGTGCATGTGCGCGTTCTATCCGGCTAAGAAAAAATAGGACGCGGTGTGGCGATCCGGGAGATGGGGGCATCACTCGGAAAGCCGGGCTCAGGCGGCGACCGCGTCCAGCCTTTTCCTGTCGGGGGTTCCTTCAGGCGAACCCGGCGATACGGTGCGGCGGACCTGCCGTTTTCCTCCCGGAAACGGTCCGCGACGAACGGCGTCCGGTTTTTCCGGGCGCCGTTTTCTCGATCAACTCGATATTCGTTACGCAGCCTTGCCGGCGGCGTTGGTGGCTGCGTCGGCCAGCCGGCCGGTGAGTTCGGCCATGTGGTCGAACGCCGCCTGGTAGGTCGCGACGCCTGCGGTGGCGGAGCGCAGTTCGATGATGAGGTCGCCGATCTCGGCCTGCGGCATCGTTGCCTCCACCACATCCCAACCCGGCCAGCCGTCGCGGGCGTCGTAGCCGAGAATCTGGCCGCGCCGTTGCGGCACCAGCGCGATGATCCTGGCTGTGGCGTCGGAGGGGGTGACGATGGTGACTTTCATCACCGGTTCCAGCAGCACGGGCGAGCACTGCGCCATGCCTTCCTTCATGCCGAGCTTGGCGGCCATCTGGAAGGCCATGTCGGAGGAATCGACCGAGTGATAGGAGCCGTCCGACAGGTTTACCGCGACGTCGACGACGGGGAAGCCCAGCGGACCGTTCCTGAGATAGTCGCGCACGCCGGCCTCGACCGACTGGATGTAGGTCTTGGGCACGACGCCGCCGGTGATGGTGTCGGTGAACTCGAAGCCTGAGCCGCGCGGCAGCGGCTTGATCTGCAGGACGACGTCGCCGAACTGGCCGTGGCCGCCCGATTGCTTCTTGTGGCGGCCGCGCTGCTCCACCGGCTTGCGGATGGTCTCGCGATAGGGGACGGCCGGCGCGTGGCCTTCCACGGCAATCTGGTTCTTGCCTTCCAGTCGCTCGCGCACGACTCGCAAGTGCATCTCGCCGTGGCCCGACAGCACCGTCTCGGCCGAGTCCTGGTTGTGCGTCAGGGTCAGCGACGGGTCCTCCTCGGCGAGCCGCTGGATGGCCGCCGACATCTTGACGTCGTCCTTGCGCTCCTTGGGTCGTAGCGCGACGGCATAGACCGGCGCCGGCGGCTCTAGCCTGAGAAGAGGCTTCATGCCGCCCTTGGCGGAGGTCAGCGTATCGCAGGTCGCCACGCGATCCAGCTTGCCCAGCGCCACGGTGTCGCCGGCCGCTGCCGAGGAAACCTTGGCCTGGTCCTTGCCGAGCATGCGATAGATACCCGAAACCTTGGCGGTCTCGCCGTCGGACAGATAAAGCTCTGCGCCGTCGGCCACCTGGCCCGACAGGATGCGCGACACCGAAAGCTTGCCGCCATGCGCGGTGTGGACGCTCTTCATCACCTGAACGATCGTGGCGCCGTCTTCGGCGACGCCGAGCCGCTTGCGGGTTGCCTCGATATCCGGGGCGTCGTGGCGGATCGCCTTCAGGAGGCGCAGCACGCCGTTGCCCTTCTCGGCGGTGCCGATCAGCACCGGGGTGACGGTGCCGTTGCGCAGGTCGGCGGAGAGGTCGTCGAACACCGCGTCCTTCGGCGGCTCGATCTCCTCCAGCAACTGTTCCATCAGCTGATCGTCGTGATCGGCCAGCGTTTCCAGCATGGAAAAGCGCGCTTCCGTCTCGCGCGCCTTGTCGTCGCCGGGAATGTCTATGACTTCGCTCTCGGCATATTCGCGATAGACGTAGGCGCGCTCCAGTGCGAGGTCGATTGAGCCGATGACGACACCGTCCTTGCGCAACGGAATCTGGCGCAGGAGCAGCGGCACCGAACTGGTGGGCTGGAGCATCTTCAGCGTTTCGCGAACGCCCGAAATCGCCTTGTCGACCTTGTTGAGGAACAGGATGCGCGGCACGCCGAGATCGTCCAGCTTGCGCATGATGAGCTGCAGAGCCGGTATCTTCTTCTCGTCTGCCTCGGCGACGACCACCGCGACGTCGCAGGCGGCCAGAACCGGCTCGGCCTCGAAGGCGAATTCGATGGAGCCGGGGCAGTCGACGAAGGTCAGCGTATCGCCCATGAACTCGGTGGTGGCGAAGGTCGCCTCGACGCTCATGGCATGGGCGCGCGCTTCGGCCGAGTGGTCGGATACGGTGTTGCCGGAGGAAACCGGGTTCTGGCGGGGAATGGCGCCCGTCCGGGCGAGGATGGCTTCCAGAAGTGTCGTCTTACCGCTTGCGAAGGGACCGATGATGGCGATGCATTTCGGTCCCGTGCGTCGTCCTCCGGCGCGATTACCCCCTGCACGATTACCCATGGCTGACCTCCACTCGCGTTTCTCAGCGGTGCAGTCAGCAAAACGGGCCGTGCTTCGCCGACCGCACTCTTGTTGAGCGGCGGCCGGCCTGCGGCCGTCGCGGCCAGGCGGCTCTCGGCGCATGGCCATGGATATCGTCACACGGGTTCGCGGGCAGGGCAAGGGAAATAGCGGGCGCATCCTTGCGCATGGCGCGATGGTGGCCTCATCATGAGGACAGCAAGGAGAACCGCCATGAAGATCATTGCCTGCGGCAGCAAGCCGAGCGCTGCCGGACCCGACAGCTATTTCACCGGCCGGGTCCGCATCGATCCGATCATCGACACGCAAGCGCCGGCCAGGCTGCGCGCCGCATCGGTGAGCTTCGAGCCGGGCGCGCGCACCGCCTGGCACACCCATCCGCTCGGCCAGACGCTGCATGTCGTCTCGGGCGCCGGGCGCGTCCAGGTCTGGGGCGAGCCGATCCAGGAGATCAGGGCCGGCGACACGATCTGGTTCGAGCCGGGCGAAAAGCACTGGCACGGAGCCGGGCCGAAGACGGCCATGACCCACATCGCCATGCAGGAGGCGCTCGACGGCTCGCCCGTCGACTGGCTGGAGAAGGTTTCGGACGAGCAGTACGGCGGGTGATGGGGCAGGGCCGGCGCGCCCGGATGCCGCCGAGCCTGGCGGATGGATGCGTTACAGCAGGCCGGTCACCAGCCTGTCCATCCTGGTGCCCGCCCGATAGAGCTGGCGCACAAGAATGGCGGCGAAGATGCCGGTCGCGGCGCCGCCCAGAATGTCGGTCGGGTAGTGCGTCCCGATATAGACGCGGGACAGGCAGACGGCCAGCGCGGCGACCAGAAACGCGCTTCCGCGTCCCTTGAAGCCGTGCAGCAGGAAGGCGGCTGCGATCGCGAAGGAAGCCGTCGCATGGTCGGAAGGAAACGACCAGTCGGCGCTGTGCTCGATGATCAGGTGGCTGACGCCTGCGTCATAGGGCCTGACGCGATGGACGAACAGCAGGATGATCTGGTTGAGGCCGAGGCCGACCAGGAAGGACAGGCCGGCGGCGATGCAGGTATGGCGCAGCCGCAGGCGGTCCTGCCGGCTCCACCATTGCACCACGACCAGCAGGACGAGAAGCGGCACGCCATATCGGGTCAGGGCGATCATCGCCATGTCCAGCGCCGCATGGCCGCCCGCCGGCGCATTGATCCAACGTGTGACTTCCTGGTCCATCGGTAATACTTCGCAACGGGTTGTTCGAGAGGGTGGTAATGGAAGAGCGCCAGATTCACCGGATCTTCCGGGTAAGCATCGTGCTCAAGGGCCTCCACGCCCTGCTCGAATGCGCCGGCGGCATTGCAATCGGCCTGATCGGTACGGATACGGTCTCAAGGGTGGTCGAAGCGCTCACGCAAGACGAACTGATCGAGGATCCCAAAGATTTTCTCGCCACGCATCTGTTGGCCTGGGCTCAAGGCTTTTCCGTGGAGACCAAACATTTTTATGCGTTTTATCTCCTGAGCCACGGCCTGGTGAAACTCTTCCTGGTGGCGGGGCTGCTTCGAAACAGGCTGTGGGCCTATCCGGCGTCGCTGGTCGTCATGGGCCTGTTCATCGTCTACCAGCTCTATCGTTTCTCCTACACACATGGCTGGGGGCTGATCGTGCTCAGCGTCTTCGACATCGTCGTGATCTGGCTGATCTGGCACGAGTATCGCGTCGTCCGGCGCCTCGATCCGCTCAAGGGGAGACCATGATCAGGGTTGCGGTCCGGCTTTGCGCTCCAAACGGAAAAGCCCGGCGCGAGGCCGGGCTTCTCAAAGCTTTGGAATCGCTTGGCCGGATCAGTTGAGGCCGGCCGTGAAGCGCTGGATGCGCGTGCAGGCTTCCTCCAGCAGCGTCTCCGACGTCGCGTAGGAGATGCGGAAGTTGGGACCGAGACCGAAGGCTGAGCCGAACACCACGGCCACACCCTCGGCTTCCAGCAATTCGGAGCAGAAGGTGGCGTCGCTGTCGATGACCGTGCCGGCGGCCGTCTTCTTGCCGATCAGCGCTTCGCAGGAGGGGTAGACGTAGAAGGCGCCCTCGGGCGAGGGACAGGTGATGCCGCGCGCCTGGTTGAGCATGGAGACGACGAGGTCGCGGCGAGCCTGGAAGATCGCCTTGTTCTTCTTCACGAAATCCTGCGGTCCGTTGAGCGCTTCGACCGCGGCCCACTGCGCGATGGTGCAGGCGCCGGAGGTCTGCTGACCCTGGATCATGTCCATCGCCTTGATGAGCGGCAGCGGGCCTGCGGCATAGCCGATGCGCCAGCCGGTCATGGCGTAGGCTTTCGAAACGCCGTTCATGGTGAGCGTGCGCTCGTAGAGCTTCGGTTCGACCTCGGCGATGGTCTTGAAGACGAAGTCGCCATAGGTCAGGTGCTCATACATGTCGTCGGTCAGAATCCAGACGTTCGGGTGCTTCAAAAGTACGTCGGCCAGCGCCCGCAGTTCGGCCTCTGTGTAGGCGGCGCCGGAGGGGTTCGACGGCGAATTCATCACCAGCCACTTGGTCTTCGGCGTGATCGCCTTTTCCAGCGCTTGCGCCGTGAGCTTGAAGCCGTTGGCGATGGAGGTTTCGGCGAAGGTGGCGGTGCCGCCGCAGAGCGCCACCATCTCCGGGTAGCTGACCCAATAGGGGCGGGGGATGACGACCTCGTCGCCGGGGTTCAGCGTCGCCATGAAGGCGTTGAACAGAATCTGCTTGCCGCCGGTGCCGACGATGGTCTGCGCAGGCTGGTAGTCGAGATTGTTCTCGCGCTTGAACTTCTTGGCGATCGCCTCGCGCAGCGGCGCGATGCCGGAGACCGGCGGATACTTGGTCTCGCCGCGGCGGATAGCCTCGATTGCCGCGTTCTTGACGTTGTCGGGCGTATCGAAATCCGGTTCGCCGGCACCCAGCCCGATGATGTCGCGGCCGGCGTTTTTCAACTCGCGCGCCTTCTGCGTCACCGCGATGGTCGCGGAGGGCTTTACGCGCGAAAGGGCGTCGGCGAGGAAGGCCATGACTGTTCATCTCCAGAAGATCGCGCGGCCGGGAGCAGCCGCGGCGCTTCTATTGTCGCATCGGCGGCGCGAGCGCAAGCAAAGATGGCTGAGCCAGCGACCCGCCGCGCCGCATTAACGAGCGATAAAACCTGATCGGGTAGGGTGACGCGGTTTCGGTCGATCCGGCGAGGGAGCCTTGTCGCGCAGCATCGGGCTCGCCCACATCATCCGCCATGACGACGGCACCTCCAGCGGTGTGTGGGGGGTCTATGCGCTGAAGAGCGCCTTCCAGCCGATCTTCGCCTTCAACGACGGCAGGCTGGAGATCGCCGCCTTCGAGGGCCTCATCCGGCCGTTCCGCGACGGCGAGCCGCAATCGCCGCAGAATTTCTTCTCCACCTGCCCGGCGCGCGACCGCTTGCATGTGGAGACGTTGACGCGCACGCTGCATCTTCTCAACGCTGGCGCATGCCTGCCCGCCGAGGCGGCGGTCTTCGTCAATTTCGACCCGTCGGTGTTCGTCGATCGCGCCATTTCCGACCAGGCGCTGCGCGACATGCGGCTCGTGCTGCACGAAGCGGGGATCGATCCGCGCCGCGTGGTGTGCGAGGTGACGGAGCAGCGGTCGACTTCGCAAGAAACGCTTTTCCAGTTCGTCGACGCGCTGCGCGCCAGCGGCTTCCGCATCGCCGTAGACGACTATGGCGCCGACGATTCCGACATCGGCCGCATCAAGGATCTGAAGCCCGACATCGTCAAGTTCGACGCGCAATGGCTGACGCGGCTGATGGATTCCGGCCCCGGTTTCGCACTGTTGGCGACCATGGTGCGCACTTTCGAGGAACAGGACATCCGCACCGTCTTCGAGGGCATCGAGGAGAGCTGGCAACTCGACCTCGCCGAGAAATCCGGCGCCTCGATGGTGCAGGGCTACGCGCTGGCGCGGCCGGAAGTCGTGCCAACCAGTTTCGGCGCATTCGGCCTGGACGGGGCCGAGACGGCAACCGCGGAAGCCGGAGAGCCGCGCGCCCAGTCGGCGGCAGCGCCGGCGAACGGTCGTCGCGCGCGAGCGTTTGGCCGGCGGGTGGCGCAATGAGCACCGTTCGCGAACGGCGCCGCGATATCGGCCAATCGATCTTTGCCGACGAGATCGGCCTGGAATACGGCATCTACGGCGAGTACCGGCTGCGCAGCGCCTACCAGCCGATCTTCGCGCCGCGCGACGGCTGCCTGGTGCCGGTCGCCATCGAGGCGCTGATCCAGCCACAGATCGGCGGGCAGCCGGTGCCGCCGCGAACCTTCCTGGATGGCGTCTCGGCAAAGGACAGGCTTTATGTCGAGTCCCTGTGCCGGGCGCTGCACCTGCACAATTTCCAGTTTCTCGGCGTCAACGGGCTCACCCTGTTCTTCAATTACAATCCGCAGGTGAATGACCATCTGGGCCGGGCCTTAGCCGAAATCCGGATGATGGCCCGCCATCTCGGCGGCTTCGGCCTGAAGGGCGACATGCTGGTGTGCGAGATCACCGAGCAGGCGGCGAGCGACGAGGCCGTCCTGCAGCGCGTGGTCGCCGAAATGCGGCGCAACGGGCTGCGCATCGCCATCGACGATTTCGGCGCCGGCCATTCGACCGAGGAGCGATTGCGCCTGCTCGAACCGGACATCGTCAAGATCGACGGCGGCTGGTTCGCGGAAGTGTGCCGTCACGCTGCCGCCGAGAAGCTGTTCCGGCCGCTGCTTTCGCTGTTGCACGACCATGGGGCGCAGGTTCTCGTCGAAGGCATCGAGCAGCCGGAGCAGTTGCGCGTGGCGCTGGACGGCGGCGCCGACCTCCTGCAAGGCTTCCTGATGGCGAAGCCGGCGCTGGTTGGCACGATCTTCCCCGAGAAGCCGCTGGCGCTCGATGCGTTGCTCAGGCCGAGCGCCAAGGTCATCCCGCTGTTCGGCCAGACCGGAACCTGATCCATCATCGATGCTGATGGACAATGGTGAAAACAAATCACTGGATGGATCGGTGGCTGAGGAGCATGCTGCCGCCGCAACACAGGTGGAACGATGACGATCCTTTACGGCATGACCGACAGCGGCAATTGCTACAAGCCGCGCCTGCTGATGGCCAAGCTCGGCGTCGCCTTCACCAATGTCGAGGTGAGCTCGCATACCGGGGACACCCGCAAGCCTGACTATGTCGCCAAGAACCCCAATGCCATGGTGCCGCTCCTGGAACTGGACGACGGTCGGCGCATCGCCGAATCCAACGCCATCATGCTCTATCTGGCCGAAGGAACCCGCTTCCTGCCGGCCGACCGCTATGAACGGGCTCTGGCCTATCAATGGCTGTTCTTCGAGCAGTACAGCCACGAACCCTACATTGCCGTGCGCAAGGCGTTGCTGACTTTCCCCGAGCGGGCCGGGGACGCCACGCCCGAACGGCTGGCACTGACGCTCGAGCGCGGCAACAAGGCGCTCGGCGTCATGAACAGGCGGCTGGAGCAGAGCCCCTTCTTCGCCGGCACGGCCCTCAGCGTCGCCGACATCGCGCTCTATGCCTATACCCATACGGCCGAGCAGGGCGGCTTCCAGATCGATGCCTATCCGGCCGTGGCGGCCTGGCTGAAGCGCGTCGAAGCCGATCCGGGCCATGTGCCGATCGAGTGGCTGCCTGCCGCCTGATTTCTGGCAAGGCGATTGATGCACCGAATCGGAAAGCCAGCGCATGATCCTGATCGGCCAATATGATTCCTCTTTCGTGCGGCGCGTCGGCATCGCCCTGACGCTCTATGGCCTGTCGTTCGAGCACCGGCCCTGGTCGTCCTTCGGCGATGCCGGGCAGATCCGTGCCCACAATCCGCTCACGAGGGTGCCGACGCTGATCCTCGACGATGGCGAGGCGCTGGTCGAGAGCCATATCATCCTCGACTATCTCGACGGCCTCGTGCCGGCGGAACAGGCGATGTTCCCGCGTGCCGAGCCGGATCGCCACAAGGCGCTCAAGATCGCCGCGCTGGCGACCGGGATGGCCGACAAGGCGGTGGCGCTGTTCTATGAACTGCATCTGCATGAGGTGCCGTCGGACGTGTGGGTTGGGCGCTGCCGTGGGCAGATCGAAGCCGCACTCGGCGTGCTGGAGGAGGATCGGGCCAGGCGTAGCGGCCCTTACTGGTTTGGTGCCCGCATCGGCCATGCCGACGTCGCGGTTGCTTGTGCGCTGCGCCATCTCAACGACGCGCATCCGGGGCTGGTGGTGATGGGCGCCTATCCGGCTTTGAAGGCGCATGCCGAGAAGCTGGAGACGCTGCCGGTGTTCCGGGCGATCTCGCAGCCGTTCATCGCTCCGGCCTGATACCCGCTAAGGGCGGCGGAGGACGTGGCAGGCAACAAAAAAGGCGGGACAAAGCCCGCCTTCCATGCTCGGTAGCCTGATGGGAACGTTTCGGCCGGGCCGGCGGCAATCCGCCGCTTCGACTTGTCGGGTCCGTCCCGTTCCGGCGCGCTTATCGCGCGGCC
>JBQCHN010000188.1:0-3384 GCA_051954615.1 Mesorhizobium sp.
TGTCGGCGCATGGCGCGGCGCGCGGCGTCGCCGTCGCGTTTCTCGATGGCATCGACGATGGCCCGGTGCTCCTTGTGGATGCGCGCGTAGTAGGCCTCCTTGCCGGACGGCGCCACGACGTAGCCGAGCTGGTAGCGCGGCACGATCATCGGCCGCAGATAGGCGAGGAAGCCGTGGACGAATTCGTTGCGCGTCGCCATGGCGATCGCCAGGTGGAAATCGTAGTCGTAGTGGATCTCGATCGCGGCCGGATCCTCGTGCCTGGCGTCGAACTGCTCCATCAGGGCGCGGATTTCCGCGGCTTCCGCGTCCGTCCGGCGCTCGGCGCAAAGGCCGGCTGCTTCCACCTCGACGCTCAGCCGGAGTTCCAGCAGGGCGATGGTTTCCGGCAAGGTCTTGAGCGCCTCGTCCGGTATCGAGAAGTTGCGCGCGGCGGGCATCTCGCTGACGAACATGCCGCGCCCCTGCTGCGGCACCACCAGCCCTTCCGAGCGCAGCCGGGCTACGGCCTCGCGGACGACGGTGCGGCTGACGTCGTATTCGACGCAAAGCTCGGCCTCGGTCGGCAGCTGGGCGCCGGGCTGGAGCGCGCCCGAACGGATCTTCTCCGACAGGCCTTCCGCCACGACGGTGGACAGCGGTTTTCGCTTCGTCATCGGTCTCCCTTCACCCGGTTCGGCCGGAGCGCGGACAATGCCCCGGCCGGCGCGAACTTTCAAACCGCCGCGGTAACGATCAATTCGACCAGCATACCGGGTTTCGCCATGCGGCCTTGGCCGGACGAACGAGCCGGGGCGTGTTCCTTCGGCATCCAGGCGTCCCATACCTCGTTGACCGCATCGAAGTCCCGCACGTCGTCGAGCCACATCTGAACATGCAGGATTCGGGTCTTGTCGGTGCCTGCCTTGGCGAGCAGCGTGTCGATCTTGCCGAGCACGTCACGCATCTGGTCCGCCGCCGATTGACCCGGCTCCGCCACCTGTCCGGTGAGATGGAGCATTCCGTTGTAAATGACGCCGTGGTGGATGCGGGTATCGAAATCGAGGCGGCGTATGTCGCTCATATCCAGGAATCCTATCGACGGATCGGGTTGCCCTGCAGGTACTGGGCGTAGGGCGCCTGCACCAGCCAGCCTGCGTCCACCGGCAGGGTAACGCCGGTGATCGACGCCGCGCCGTTTGAACACAGGAACAAGGCCGCCTCGGCGACGTCGCGCGGCTCGACGAAGCGCCGCAGCGCGGTGGTGGCCTTGATCGCTTCGGGATTGCGCTCGCCCCTGGCGATGCGCGCCTTCAAACCGTCCGACAGCGTGTAGCCGGGCGCCACGGCGTTGACGCGGACGCCCTGCGGGCCGAGTTCGGCCGCCAGCATCTGCGTCAGCGCCAGCACCGCATGCTTGCCCGGCGTGTAGGCGGGCAGCGACAGCGGCGCGAAGGAAGCGAGCGAGCCGACATTGAGGATGGCGCCGCGTCCGGCGGCCGCCATCAGCCGGCCGAACACCTGGCAGCCGAGCAGGGTGCCTCGATAGTTCACGCGCCACAGGCGTTCGTCCTCGTCGAGCGGCTGGTCGAGGACGCGCGTGCCGCTTTGCAGGATGCCGGCCGAGTTGACCGCCACGTGCGGCGCGCCGAAATCCTGATCCACCGCCTTGCCTAGCGCCTCGACGGAGCCGGCGTCGCCGACGTCCGTCTCGATGAAACGGGCCGCCGGTGCGCCGCCCTTCAGGCAGGCTTGTGCGGTCTCTTCGCCGCGCCTGCCATCGCGCCCGGCGACGACGACGGTGGCGCCGTCGGAGGCGAAGCGCTCGGCGATCGCCCGCCCGATACCGGACGTGCCGCCGATGACCACGACCGTGCGGGACTCAGCCATTGGCGCGATCCTTGCGCTCGACGTCGAAGAATTCGGCCATGCCGCGCATCTGGAAATCCATCATCGGCCGGCCGGGCTGGACGCGGCAGCCGATTTCCTTCGCCTTCTTGAGCAGTGCCGTTTCGGCTGGCTCCATGATGATGTCGACGACCATCATGTCCGGCGTCAGCTTGCTCACGTCGAGAGGATAGGGGTCGCCCGCATGCATGCCGACCGGCGTGGCGTTGACGGCCATATCCATTCCGGTGGGATCGGCTTCGCCGGCCGCGATGCGGCAGGCTGGAAACGCCTTGGCGACAAGCGCTGCAAGGTTCTCGGCGCGCGAGCGATCCACGTCGTTCAGCCGGATCTCGGCCACGCCCGCCTCGGCCAGGCAATAGGCGATGGAGGCGCCGGCGCCGCCCGCGCCGACCTGCAGCGCCTTGCGGCCTTCGAAGCTGTAGCCGGCAGCCCTGAGCGCATCGATAAAGCCGACGCCGTCAAAATTGTCGGCGTACCACCTGCCGTCCGGCAGCCGGCGGACGGAATTGGCGCTCTGCACGCGAACCGCGCGGTCATGTCCGCCCGCGCATTTGTGGTAGACGGCGACCTTGTAGGGCACCGAGATGATGACGCCGCGCACGTTCTCGGCAGCCGTCAACCCGGCCCAGAATGTGTCGAAATCCTCCGGCTTGCAACTCATCGGCACCATCAGGCTGTCCAGCCCCTTCTGCTCGAACAGCTCGTTGAACATACCGGGGCTCTTGGCGTGGCCGACAGGGTGAGCCAGCATCACGAACACATCCGCCTTGCCGCTTCCGCGCATCGCTTCAAATCCTTCCCTTGAACCTTCATCGCCGTGCCGCCGACGATATCCGTTGCGGTCTCGCGACATCATATGATATAGGACATCATACAAATTTCAATCCATCTTCTTTCGGAGGTCACCCGATGCAGGAACGTGCCAACCCGCTGAAGGCCGCGGTAACGGCCGGGCGCCCCCATATCGGCGTGTGGTGTTCGCTGGCCTCGGCGCTGACGACCGAGATCGTCGCCGGGTCTGGCGCCGGCTGGCTGTTGATCGACGGCGAGCACAGCCCCAACGACCTGCGCAGCATCATGGCGCAATTGCAGGTGTCGGCGGCCTTTCCCTGCGAGGCGGTGGTGCGCCTGCCGTCCGAAGATCCTAACCTGATCAAGCAGGCGATGGACATCGGTGCGCGCAGCCTGATGATCCCGAACGTCCGCACCGCCGACCAGGCGCGCGCGATCGTCGCGGCGATGACCTATGCGCCGGGCGGATTCCGGGGCTTTTCGGTCGGGCACCGCGCCAACGCCTTCGGCCGCATCGCCGGCTATCATGCCAACGCGCGCGCCCAGCAACTTCTCGCCGTGCAGATCGAGGACGAGGCCGGCGTCGCCAATGCGGCCGACATCGCGGCGGTGGAGGGCGTCGACGTGCTGTTCGTCGGACCGGGCGACCTGTCGACCAATATGAACGCGATGGGCAATCCCAACGCCGCGCCTGTGCAGGAA
>JBQCHN010000189.1:0-12019 GCA_051954615.1 Mesorhizobium sp.
CGAAACCGCCCGGCAACCCGCCGCCGCCATCGCTGCGGCGGTCCTCGATATTGTCACTCTGCCGACGACCCTTCCAGAGCATGGCAAACCCTCACGATGCTATCTCAGCCGAATGCCCCCGGCCGAACCCTTCAACGATTATCCGAACCGATCCGGCGAGTCATGATCCTTTTTCGCCGGAGAAAGCTGGAGCTTGCAGGCGCCACGGGCAAATGGGACTTGCTGGAACGGTTCTCGCACTACCCCCACCCTACAACGGGACGGGAAACTCCGGCACGCTTCAAACACGGCTTCCGATGCAGTTCGCGACGGAACCGTTTCCCTCCCCTCGTGGGGAGGGGTTAGGGGTGGGGGTCATTCAGGATAGGCCCAGGCCGGCTACCGTGCCTTCTGCTTCGTCCCGGCGCTCTTGCCGTCCGAGCTTTTCGAGCGCTCCTCGAAGCGCTTTGCGCCTTTTGCCAACGGCTTGCCGGTTTCGGCTTCCGTCTTGCGTTCATCCCTTGCCGCCGCCTGTTGAAGTCCCTTGGCCGAAGCCTTGCCTTTCGCCGTCGGTGCCTGCTGGACGCCCATGCGCTTTTCTCCCTTCGCCCGCGAAATTGCCGGCGCGCCATTCAACGCGTGGCCGGCCCGCGGGTTCCGCGGCCGTCGCCTGACTTCTCAGGGCTGCCTCTGCATCGCCCTGCGGAAGGCTTCCAGCGTCTCGGCGCTGACATGATGCTCGATACCCTCGGCATCGATGCGCGCGGTTTCGGCGCTGACGCCGAGCGAGCGCAGGAACGCCTCCACCGTCTGGTGGCGCTCGCGGCTTTCGCCGGCCATCTTGCGCCCGGCTTCGGTCAGGAACACGCCCCGATAGGGTTTTCGCGACACCAGCCCCTCGGCGCAAAGCCGGGTCAGCATCTTGGCGACCGTCGGCTGCGACACGCCGAGGCGCGCCGCGATGTCCACCTGCCGGGCCTCGTTGCCGTCCTCGATCAGGTCGGCGATCAGCTCGACATAGTCCTCGACCAGCGCGCCGCGCTGCGCCTCGCGCGTCTGGCGAAAGCCTTCCGAATGGACTTCGGCGTCAGGCAGCGGCTCATCGCGCGAAACGGACCGGTTCTTCTGCGCCAACGCGCCTCTCCTTTCATGACGGCGGCGACGCTTCCCGCCCGCAATTGAATCCGCCTTTAAACTTTATAGCACGGGCTTTCATTCTTCGGGACATTTTCTCCCCTCCCCGCCTCTCCACGTTGCCGGCACGTCGATAAAGCCGAAACAATGAAATATAGCCTATTGCATAATGTTGAGCCTATGCATAAATTGCCTGCATCGAAGCTACGCACAGCACGGAATTCGGGATGCCTGAAGCCGAAATCGCCGCAACGTCCACTTCCCACCGGCGCTTCTTCCAGCCGCAAGCGGGCGAGCGGCCGAGCCTGCCCGAAGCCAACGCCTCCATCGCCGTGCCGCAAGGAGCCGGCTGGATGCAGCGGCTGTTCGCCTTCATGGGCCCCGGCTACATGGTCTCGGTCGGCTACATGGACCCCGGCAACTGGGCGACCGACCTCGCCGGCGGTGCGCAGTTCGGCTACACGCTTCTGTTCGTCATCATGCTGTCGAACCTGATGGCGATCCTGTTGCAGGCGCTGTCGGCGCGGCTCGGCATCGCCACCGGGCGCGACCTCGCCCAGGCCTGCCGCGCTTACTATCCGCGTCCGGTCAACTTCGCGCTGTGGGTCGCCTGCGAACTGGCCATCATCGCCTGCGACCTCGCCGAGGTCATCGGCACGGCGATCGCGCTCAATCTCCTGTTCGGCATCCCGCTGGTTGCCGGCGCCATCATCACCGCGCTCGACGCCTTCCTGCTGCTCTACCTGATGAACAAGGGCTTCCGCTTCCTGGAGGCCTTCGTCGTCGCGCTGCTGATCGTCATCTTCGGCTGCTTCGCCGCGCAGATCATCGCGGCCCAGCCTTCCGTCAGCGGAATTCTCGGCGGCATGTTCGTCCCCTCGCCCGAGATCGTCGCCAATCCGGCGATGCTCTACATCGCCATGGGCATCATCGGCGCCACCGTCATGCCGCACAATCTCTACCTGCACTCCTCCATCGTGCAGACCCGCGCCTATGAGCGCACCGAGGAAGGCCGGCGCGACGCCATCAAGTGGGCGACCGCCGATTCCACCATCGCGCTGATGCTGGCGCTGTTCGTCAACGCCTCGATCCTCATCGTCTCGGCCGTCGCCTTTCACGGCACCGGCCATGAGGACGTGGCCGAGATCGGCCAGGCCTTCGAACTTCTGTCGCCGCTGCTCGGCCTCTCCGTCGCCTCGATCCTGTTCGCCGTGGCGCTGCTCGCCTCCGGCATGAACTCGACGGTGACGGCCACCCTCGCCGGCCAGATCGTCATGGAAGGCTTCCTCCACCTGCGCATTCCGCAATGGGCGCGGCGGCTGATCACCCGCGGCATCGCCATCGTGCCGGTCGTCGTCGTCACCTGGCTCTACGGCGAGAAGGGCACGGCCGAGCTTCTGGTGCTGTCGCAGGTCATCCTGTCGATGCAGCTTCCCTTCGCCGTCATCCCGCTCGTCCACTTCGTCTCGGACGGGAAGAAGATGGGCTCGCTGGCCGTCGCGCGCTGGGTCAGCGTGCTCGCCTGGATCGTCGCCACGGTCATCGTCGCACTCAACGTCAAGCTGCTCTACGACACCTTCTACGGCCTGTAGGCGAGCGTCATTCGGCCGGCTGTGCGGCCAGCCGCCGCCGCGACAACCTGCCTGCCAGCATGACGCCGAGCGCCGCCAGCGGCAGCGCGCCCGCCGCAAGGCCGAGATCGGACGGCGTGGCGTATTCCAGCACGCGGCCGCCCACCACCGTTCCCAGCGCGACGCCGAAATAGATCGCCGAGGCGTTGAGCGACAGCGTCAGGTGCGCGACATCCGGCGCGTAACTCACCACCCGGCTCGCCTGCGCCGGCGGGAACGCCCAGCCGATGATGCCCCAGGGCAGCATCAGGCCGATCAGCAGCGGGCCGGACAGGTGGTGCGGCAAAAGCTTCAGATCGAGGGCGATCAGCAGGCACATGGTGATCGACAGGAGCAGCGACAGAACCACCACCCGGCCGGCGCCGATGCGGTCGGCCAGGAAGCCGCTGGACAGGTTGCCGATTACCGCGCCGATGCCGAAGGAAAGCAGCATGCCCGGCAGCGCCATCTTCGGCAGGCCGGCGCCCTGCATCGCCAGCGGCGCCATATAGGAGATCACCACGAAGGCGCCGGTGAGGTAGAGCAGCGTCACCAACAGCGCCGGCGCGACACCGGGCCGCGTGATTGCCAGGAAGCGTTCGCCCAATGTCAGCCGGGCGCCGCGCATGCCGCGCGGCAGCCGCCACCACAGCACCAGCGCCGTCAGGAAGCCGAGGCCGGCAACCGACAGGAAGGTGCCGCGCCAGCCCCAGAAGGTCGCGATCAGCGAACCGAGCGGGGCGCCGAGCGCGACGGCGAACGTCGTGCCGCCGACGACCACCGAGATCGCCAGCGCCCGGTGCTCCGGCCCGGCCAGCGCCACGGCCGTCGCCTGTGCGGTCGCGGCGAACAGGCCGGCCGCCGCCCCCATCACCAGCTGCGCCGCCAGCAGCATGGCGAAGGATGTGCTGGTCGCAGCGAACAAGTTGCCGGCGACGAACAGCAGCATCGCCGCCGCCAGCACACGGCGACGATCGACCGCGCCGACAAGCGCCGAGAGCGTCGGCGCGCCGACCGCATAGGCCAGCGAGAAGGCGGTGATGAGATAGCCGGCGCTGGGGATGGAGATATGCGTATCGGCCGCGATCGACGGCAGAAGCGCGGAGAAAACGAAACCGACCGTGCTCATGGCGAACGAGCCGACCGACAACCACAACAGACGCCTGTCCATGGGAAATGCCTTTGTTCAAAATTCATTGAACAATTGGACTTCTGTTGGCCTTCTGTCAATTCTATGCCACAACGCTCCTGCCAGCCTCATGTCATGAGGCCACGTCCGGACGCGGCAACTTGCCGGTGTCGCCGGGCCACGGCATTGCATCCCACCCCGCCGCGCGGCAGGAACGGGACCGGACGCGAAAGGAAAGCAAGACCAGGCCATGAACCCGCAACACCCCGCAGTCGACCAGATCAGCCTTTCCAACGTGCTCGCCGCTCTCGGCGACCCGACGCGGCTGGCGATCGTGGCGGAGCTGGCGCGCAAGGGCGACGGGCCGGTGAGTTGCAGTCACTTCCTGATCTTCACGTCCAAGACCAATCTCAGCTACCACCTGGCCAAGCTGCGCGAGGCCGGCGTCACCCGCACGGAAGTCAGCGGCACCAGCCGCTTCACCACACTGCGCCGCGCCGATCTCGACCAGCGGTTCCCCGATCTTCTGGCGTCGGTCATCGCCGGCGCATCCACCGCAAACGAATCCGAACAGGAAACGGCATAGGCCGTCGCACCCGTCATTTTCCGGCTCGTCCCAGTCATTTTCCGACTCCTCAATGTCGGCATCGCTGCCGTCCGGCCGTCCTTGGTCCATCGAGCGCGCCTGAACCCCAGGCAAGCGCAGGATCAAGGGAGAGTTGGATGAGAAAGATCGTTGCCGCCACCTTCGTCAGCCTCGACGGCGTCATGCAGGCCCCGGGCGGGCCGGAGGAAGACCCGACCGGCGGCTTCGCCTTCGGCGGCTGGACGTTTCCCTTCTGGGACGAGGCCTCGGGCGAGGCCGTGGGCGAACTCTTCGCCGAACCCTTCGACCTGCTGCTCGGCCGCCGCACCTACGATATCTTCGCCGCCTACTGGCCCTACTCGGACAAGGACGATTCGATAGCGAAGGCCTTCAATCCGGCGAGGAAATATGTCGCCACCCACCGTCCCGAAAGCCTGGCCTGGGAAAACAGCGAGGCGCTCGGCGCCGATATCGTCGCGGCCTTGCGCGACCTGAAGGCGCAAGATAGTCCCCGGCTGCTGATCCAGGGTTCCAGCGACCTGATCCACCAGTTACTCGCCGCCGATCTGATCGACGAATTGCGGCTGATGATCTTCCCGCTGGTGCTCGGCAAGGGCAAGCGGCTGTTCGATGACGGCACCCCGCCCCGGACCTTCCGCGTCGCCGGCGTCAGGTCATTTTCGACCGGCGTGATCGCGGCGCGCTATGAGCCCGCCGGTGCGGTGGCCACCGGCTCCTTCGGGCACGAAAGCCCGAGCGAGGCCGAAATCGAGCGGCGCCGGACCTTGCGCTGACGTTCCGTCATCTGTGCTGCCGATGCCACGGCCGGGAGCGGAAGCGGCACGGGCCCTGCATGACGAGACTTTCAATCGCCACACTGCTCGTGCAATCTGCGCGCCGGCTCCAGGGGCAGAACATACGAGCGGACACGTTGACGATATCGAAACCGATACCAATCCCTTCGGTCGGGGCCCGGTCGCGCCCCGCCTGCCGCTGAAGGGAGCCTGCGGATGATTCGACGCGCGTTTATCGCCCCGGCGATCCTCCTGCTCGCCGGCCAGGCGCCGGCGGCGGCAGAACCGCAGGCTTCGATGGCCGTCGTGCAAGGGCTTGCCGAAGGCGACATGCTCAACCTGCGCGCCAGCGCTTCCCCCACCGGCCGGGTCGCGGCTCGCGTGCCGAACGGCACGGCCCTGAAGAAGTTCGGCTGCGACACCTTCAAGGGCTACGACTGGTGCGAGGTGCAGGACATCGCCAATCCGCAGATGCGCGGCTGGGCGCCGGCCCGCTACCTGCTGGACGCCGGACCGGCGGACGACGCCTCCCCCGCGATGGCCACCGGCACGACCGGAAACCCGCAGGAAGGACAGATTGCCGTGCCGCCCAACCTCGCGGCGCGCTTCGGCGAGGCGCAACCGGCCTCCGTCGACGATGCTGATGAAAAGTCGGCGGCGATCCGCAAGGCCATGCAGGACGCCTACGGCACCGCGCCGGTGGCTGAAGACGACGACGCGTCTTTGCCGGACGACGGAATTGAAGGCGTCGAAGCGGATTCAGAAACCGGCGGCGGCGAAGCCACGACCACCGACGTTCCCGTACCCACGCCGCGGCCCGGCGAAGCGACCGACGCCGCGACCTTGGTGGCGCGGACAGAGGAACCGACCCCGTCGGCAACGGGCTCGCCCGAGCCTGCCGGCGGCGACGTTCCCTGCGCCCGCTATGTCGGCCAGCCGATGACCCGTTGCGTCGTCTCGGTGGCGCACAAGGGCGAAGGCGCTGCCGACGTCACCGTGACATGGCCGGACGGCGGCACGCGCATCATCAATTTCCGCGACCGCAAGCCGGCCGGCTCGGATTCTACCGGCGAATTCCGCTTCACCCGCGAGGGCACGCTGAACATGATCCGCATCGGCCAATCCGAGCGCTTCGAGATCACCGACGCGCTGTCTTTCGGGAAGTGAGCGGAGTTCCCGGGCAGCGGTCGAATGTCCAGCGGGAAATCGTGCATTTTCGGGGTTACATAGCCCCTCCTCCTCCCCTATAAGACCCGCCTAGCCACAGATCAGAATCCCCTTGCGCAGCGGCCGGGCCGAACCCCTGTCGCGCTTTTGCGCAGCCTGCCGAACGGACCGCCACACATGCCAAAACGCACCGATATCAAGTCGATCCTGATCATCGGGGCCGGCCCCATCGTCATCGGCCAGGCCTGTGAGTTCGACTATTCCGGCACGCAGGCCTGCAAGGCGCTGCGACAGGAGGGCTTCCGCGTCATCCTGGTCAATTCCAACCCGGCCACGATCATGACCGACCCGGAACTGGCCGACGCCACCTACATCGAGCCGATCACGCCCGAAGTCGTCGCCAAGATCATCGCCAAGGAGCGCCCGGACGCGCTGCTTCCCACCATGGGCGGCCAGACGGCGCTCAACACCGCTCTTTCGCTGCGCCGCATGGGTGTGCTGGAGCGCTACGGCGTCGAGATGATCGGCGCCGACGCGCATGCCATCGACAAGGCCGAGGACCGCGCGCTGTTCCGCGAGGCGATGAAGAAGATCGGCCTCGAGACGCCGAAATCGATGCTCGCCAACGCGACCTCGGTGAAGGACGAGGACCGCAAGAAGCACGAGGCCGAGCGCGCCGCGCTGAAGGAGGCGAACGCTTCCGACACCGAACTCGACGCGCTCGAAACCCGCTGGAACCTCGGCGAAGGCGACCGCAAGCAGCGCTATATGGGCCACGCCATGGGCGTCGCCGCGACTGCGCTCGACCATGTCGGCCTGCCGGCGATTATCCGGCCCTCCTTCACGCTCGGCGGCACCGGCGGCGGCATCGCCTTCAACCGCGAGGAATTCTTCGCCATCGTGCAATCGGGCCTCGACGCCTCGCCGACCACCGAAGTCCTCATCGAGGAATCGGTGCTCGGCTGGAAGGAGTACGAGATGGAGGTCGTGCGCGACAAGGCGGACAACTGCATCATCGTCTGCTCGATCGAGAACATCGACCCGATGGGCGTCCACACCGGCGATTCCATCACCGTCGCGCCGGCGCTGACCTTGACCGACAAGGAATACCAGATGATGCGCAACGCCTCGATCGCGGTGCTGCGCGAGATCGGGGTGGAGACTGGCGGCTCCAACGTGCAATTCGCCGTCAACCCGGCGGACGGCCGCCTCGTCGTCATCGAGATGAACCCGCGCGTGTCGCGCTCCTCTGCGCTCGCCTCCAAGGCGACCGGCTTCCCCATCGCCAAAATCGCCGCGAAACTGGCCGTCGGCTACACGCTGGACGAGCTGGAGAACGACATCACCGGCGGCGCGACGCCCGCCTCCTTCGAGCCGTCCATCGACTACGTGGTGACGAAGATCCCGCGCTTCGCCTTCGAGAAATTCCCCGGCGCCGAGCCGGTGCTGACCACGGCGATGAAGTCGGTCGGCGAAGTGATGGCCATCGGCCGCACCTTCCAGGAATCGCTGCAAAAGGCGCTGCGCGGCCTGGAAACCGGCCTCACCGGCCTCGACGAGATCGAGATTCCGGGGATGGAGGGCGGTGACGACAAGAACGCCATCCGCGCCGCGCTCGGCACGCCGACGCCCGACCGGCTGCGCATGGTGGCGCAGGCGATCCGCCTCGGCACCTCGCTGGAAGACGTGCATGCCATGTGCAAGATCGACCCATGGTTCCTCGAGCAGATCGCCGGCATCGTCGCGACGGAAGCCCGCATCCGCGAGCATGGCCTGCCTCAGGATGCCCAGAACCTGCGCATGTTGAAGGCGATGGGCTTCTCCGACGCCCGCCTCGCCTCGCTGACGGGCAGAACCGCCAAGGAAGTGGCGCATCTGCGCAACGCGCTCGACGTGCGCCCCGTCTACAAGCGCATCGACACCTGTGCGGCCGAGTTCGCCTCGCCCACCGCCTACATGTATTCCACCTACGAGGTGCCGTTCGCCGGCCAGACCGCCAACGAGGCCGGCGTTTCGGACCGCAAGAAGGTGGTCATCCTCGGCGGCGGCCCGAACCGCATCGGCCAGGGCATCGAGTTCGACTACTGCTGCTGCCACGCCTGCTTCGCGCTCAACGAGGCCGGCTACGAATCGATCATGATCAACTGCAACCCGGAGACGGTCTCGACCGACTACGACACCTCCGACCGGCTCTATTTCGAGCCCCTGACGGCGGAGGACGTCATCGAGATCCTCAAGATGGAGCAGACGCGCGGCGAACTGGTCGGCGTCATCGTCCAGTTCGGCGGCCAGACGCCGCTGAAGCTCGCCGAGGCGCTGGAGAAGAACGGCATCCCGATCCTCGGCACCTCGCCCGACGCCATCGACCTCGCCGAAGACCGCGACCGCTTCCAGAAGCTGTTGCAGAAGCTCGACCTGACCCAGCCGAAGAACGGCATCGCCTATTCGGTCGAGCAGGCGCGCACCGTCGCCTCCGAACTCGGCTTCCCGCTGGTGGTGCGCCCCTCCTATGTGCTGGGCGGCCGCGCCATGCAGATCATCCACGACGAGGGCCAGCTCCAGACCTACCTGCTCGACACCGTGCCCGGCCTGGTGCCGGAGGACATCAAGCAGAAATACCCCAACGACAAGACCGGCCAGATCAACACGCTGCTCGGCAAGAACCCGCTTTTGTTCGACACCTATCTGTCGGGCGCCATCGAGGTCGACGTCGACTGCCTGTGCGATGCGGCCCAGGGGGGCAGGCAAGTGTTCGTCTCCGGCATCATGGAGCATATCGAGGAGGCCGGCATCCATTCGGGCGACTCGGCCTGCTCGCTTCCCGTTCATTCGCTGTCGAAGGAGACGGTGGACGAACTGGAGCGGCAGACCGCCGCGCTCGCCAGGGCGCTCAAGGTCGGCGGCCTGATGAACGTGCAGTACGCCATCAAGGACGGCACGATCTACGTGCTGGAGGTGAACCCGCGCGCCAGCCGCACCGTGCCCTTCGTGGCGAAAACCGTCGGCAAGCCGATCGCCAAGGTCGCCGCCCGCATCATGGCCGGCGAGGCGCTGGACGAGGCCTTCGCCCATTACGGCGCAAAGCCCGACCCGCGCACGCCCGGCCACATCGCGGTGAAGGAAGCCGTCTTCCCCTTCGCCCGCTTCCCCGGCGTCGACATCCTGCTCGGACCCGAGATGAAGTCGACCGGCGAGGTGATGGGGCTGGACCGCGACTATGCCATGGCCTTCGCCAAGAGCCAGCTCGGCGCCGGCATCGACCTGCCGCGCGCAGGCACGCTGTTCGTGTCGGTGCGCGACGAGGACAAGGCCGGCATCCTGCCCGCCGTCAAGCGCCTCGCCGACCTCGGCTTCAAGGTGCTGGCGACCTCCGGCACGGCGCGCTTCCTCAAGGAGAACGGCGTCGAGGCGGAGAAGATCAACAAGGTTCTGGAAGGCCGCCCCCACATCGAGGACGCCATCCGCAACCGCCAGGTGCAGATCGTCTTCAACACCACGGACGGCCAGAAGGCGCTGTCGGACTCAAAATCGCTCCGCCGCGCCACCCTGATGCAGAAGGTGCCGTATTACACCACGCTGGCGGGGGCCGCCGCCGTGGCGGAAGCGATTGCCGCGCTGAAGGCGGGGAGCTTGGAAGTGCGGCCGCTGCAGGAGTATTTTTGAGAGTGGAGAAGGCGGCAAAGACAGCATAGATTCGAAATGCCGTTTAGACATCGAAGCCGCCATTTATACTGCAGTCCTTGCATTTAGGGGCTATGAGTTTTCTTATGCTTTAGGACTCAGTTGGGCAGGGGTGCTATGGCAGATGCTGGTGTTTTCGATGAGCTTGTCGCGAGTGTCCTTGAGAGGCGCGAAGCTGCGCTTAATCAGCTACGTTCCGCGAAGTTAGGCGACGGAAAGTCGATAGATCTCGCTGCAAAATACTCGAATGTTGAGCGCACGTTCGTCGATTCCGATGCTAGGGTTGTATTGGTTCTCTCACTCGCACGCAAGGTTCCGGTCAGGCCGAATGACCCCCTGATCCCGAAGACTTTTATCGAACCTATATTGTCTGGTTTGCAGTCAATTCAGGGACGGTATCAACATATTCTCGATGGATTTACCAATCTTGATGGACAAGGTGGGCCAGGAACGATCAATTCTGAAACCGGCATATTCACGAGCGGCAACAGCCAGACTAACTATAAATTTGGGGGGTCGATCATAGGGTTGTGGAATGATTGTGATGCCCTTCTGGCTGCACTCTACCCCTTGATGTTTGCGATTCGTCCCAAAGGACGAATAAATCTCACTCCTCTCCTTGAGTCGTTTCGTAGCGCACTTAAGCAAACGCAAACACAGTATGAAGAAATAGAGAAATTAGTAAAAGAGGCACGTACCTTACACCAAAAGGTAGAGGAATTTGCCTCGGAAGATGAGCCAATTAGTCAAGAGTTAGCGAGAGTCACGGCTGAGGCAAGCAAAGAGCGTACTACGATTTCCGAATACGCAAGTGAGGCAACGCAGGCGGTCACCTCGATACGCGCAATCAACGAACAGGCAGAACAGCTAAGGGCTGCAGTCACCAGCTATAAAGCATCGTTCGAGTCTTTTCAAAAGCAACTTGATCAACGCGAGGCTATCCTTGATGCGGGCACCGAACGACAAAATGAGCTATTAGCCTCTGTCGACGTTGTGCGCACGCAAATTGAGGGATTGAACGCTCGTGCGGAGGCGATGCTATCCGGCGCAACTGTCGCGGGATTGGCTAGCTCATTTGGTAGTTTGAGAGACAAGCTCCAAAACGAGCTGTGGTGGGCTCGACTGGCATTTTATGTATCTATTGGCCTACTTTTCATCTCTGTTCTGCCGCTCGCTGTGTATGTGATTCCCGGGCTCGGGGAGTGGTTAACTGGCAATCCGCAAACGATCGATGCACATTCGGCCACGGGAGCCGAATTGGCTGGACAGATTGCGGCGCGGGCGTTGCTATTGTTGCCCTTTGCATGGCTCACCAAGTTCGCGGCTCGTCGTCATGCGATGTTATTTAAGCTGAAGGAGCACTACGCATACAAATACTCTGTGGCGTCATCTGTCGAAGGATTTAAACAGCAAGCTGAACCCTACAAAGATCAGATCGCCGCAGCGACCTTCTTTGAGCTTACATTCAATCCGGCGAATAGAATTGATGCCACAAATGAGGAGGAGCGCCCTCCAAATCCAATTATAGATCAACTTCTAAAGCGAATGACTGGCGGGAAGGACTAGCAGCGCACTGGCGTATGCCTTGTTCGGCGAGTGATTGAAAATTTCAGCTTCGATACGCGGTCGCCCGCGTCCTGACGGCTGCGCTTAGAAAAATTCTATCCACGCCCCCCAAACCCGCTCCATACTCATCGCCAGCTTCCCGCGCGGGAACACCGGTCATGACGGTGATTGCGTGGCGGGGAGCCGGCGCCTCCGGTGGTTGTTCAACGTAAGCAGCCATCCGGGGAGGTTCCGTCCAAGGGTTCCCCTACGGGTATTACGGCCCGTGTGCGCTGGACGAGCGCTGCAAGCCATCGGCCGGTGTCGGCGCAAATGCCGGCACCGTGAGCTGCGGTGAAGCGGAACGGACGGGAACGGAAATCGCCGGCGGGCG
>JBQCHN010000190.1:0-3475 GCA_051954615.1 Mesorhizobium sp.
TTGCAGGTCAATCGCGCCGCCTGGGGGCGCAAGGGGCGCATTTCCGTGCAGATCTTCGGTTCGGAAGGCACCATCCTGTTCGACCAGGAGCGCTTCAACGAATTCCAGATTTACCTGACAAGCGACCGGCCGGAGGAACAAGGTTTCCGCACCGTGCTGATCGGCCCGCAGCATGCGCCCTACGGTACCTTCGTACCGGCGCCCGGCCACGGACTCGGCTTCAACGACCTCAAGATCATCGAATGTCGCGAACTGATCGCCCGCATCGGCGGTGACACCAGCGCGCGGCTGATCGGCTTCGACGAGGGATTGGAGATCGAGCGCACCGTGCACGCCATGGCGCGCTCGCACAGGGAAGGCGGCTGGGTGGACGTACGCTGAGCCGGACGGGAAGCGGCGATTGCCGCTCCCAGTCTGGACCGCTCCCGGTCTGAGCTCAGGCGGCGCCCGGCTTGCTCAATGCCGCCGTGCCGTGCGCCTGCCGGCGCAGCTGAACCGCTTCGGCGAGATTTTCGAGCACAGCCTCCGTCGTCGCCCAGTCGATGCAGCCGTCGGTGATGCTCTGGCCGTAGACCAGCGGCTTGCCCGGCACGACGTCCTGCCGTCCGGCGACCAGATTGCTCTCGATCATGACGCCGACGATGCGCCCGTCGCCGGCCGCGACCTGACCCGCCACCTCGGCGGCGACCGACGGCTGGTTTTCCGGCTTCTTGTTGCTGTTGGCGTGGCTGACGTCGATCATCAGGCGCGGCGACAGGCCGGCGCGAAGGAGCAGCGCACTCGCCGCCTCGACGCTCGCCGCATCATGGTTCGGCGTCACGCCGCCACGCAGGATGACGTGGCAGTCCTCGTTGCCGGCGGTCGCGGCGATGGCGCTGCGGCCCGCCTTCGTCACCGCCATGAAATGATGCGGCTGGGCCGCCGATTTCACCGCGTCGACGGCGATGCGCAGGTTGCCGTCCGTGCCGTTCTTGAAGCCGACAGGACAGGACAGACCGGACGCCAGTTCGCGGTGGATCTGGCTTTCCGTCGTGCGTGCGCCGATGGCGCCCCAGCTGACGAGATCGGCGATGTATTGCGGCGTCGTCATGTCGAGGAACTCGGTCGCCGCCGGCAGGCCGAGATTGTTGACGGCGGCGAGCACGTTGCGCGCCATTCGCAAACCCTTGTCGATATTGAAGCTGCCGTCGATGTCGGGATCGTTGATGAGGCCCTTCCACCCCACCGTTGTGCGCGGCTTCTCGAAATAGACGCGCATCACGATCTCGAGCCGGTCCGACAGACTGTCGCGCAGCGCCGCCAGACGGCTGGCATAGTCGACGGCCGCGGCCGGATCGTGAATGGAGCATGGCCCGACGACGACAACTAGCCTGTCGTCGGTGCCCGTCAGCACGTCATGAATGGCGTTGCGCGCCGCCGAGACGGTGCGCGTCGCCGTCAGGGTGCGCGGTATCTCGCGCATCACCTCTTCGGGCGTGCTCAGTTCCTTGAGTTCGGTGACCCGAAGGTCGTCTGTGGTGGTCAACACGGCTTTCTCTCCTTGATGGAGACCTGCCGGCTGAAACAAAAAAGCCGCCAGGTCTGGCGGCTGTTCGGATTTTGATGCTGCAATCTTCAGATCGAGCGCAATCCTCCCGCCGCCAGCGAGCTGCCGTAGCTAAAGTACCAGAACGTGGCGGTCAGGTGGATCATGCCGATCAGTTAACCGAAAAAGCGGCGCTTGTCACGCGCCAATATGTCATTGGACGGTGACGGTCTTGCCCGTTTTCGCCGACTTCAGCGCAGCGTCCGCCAGTTTCAGCGCGGCCAAGCCATCGGCACCGCTGGGCGACGGCTTCGCGCCCTTGGCGAGTGCTTCGATGAAGGTGGAAATCTCGTTGGCATAGGCGTCGATGTAGCGGGTCATGAAGAAATCGTGCAGCGGCGGGCGGGTATAACCCTTGTCGTTGGCGACTTCGATCGACACCGGCCGCTGGTTCTCCGCCGCCACCATGCCCTTCGAACCGTGCACCTCGATGCGTTGGTCGTAGCCGTAGGTGGCACGGCGCGAATTGGAGATGAGCGCCTGCCGGCCGGATGCCGTCTCCAGGATGACGGAGACGGAATCGTAGTCGCCAGCCTCGCCGATTTTCTTGTCCACCAGCACGGAAGCATGGGCCGACACCGAAACCGGCTCCTCGCCGAACAGGAAACGCGCCATGTCGAAATCATGGATGGTCATATCGCGAAAAATGCCGCCCGAGCGCTTGATGTAATCGACCGGCGGCGCACCGGGATCGCGCGAGGTTATCGTCGCCATCTCGACCTTGCCGATGGCACCATCGTCGATGGCTTTCTTCACCGCCGCAAAATGCGGGTCGAAGCGGCGGTTGAAGCCGACCATCAGCGTGGCGCCGGTCTTCTCGACCACGGCAAGGCACTTCTGGACGCGCTTGACGTCGAGGTCGATGGGCTTCTCGCAGAAGATCGCCTTGCCGGCCTTGGCGAAGCGCTCGATCAGGTCGGCATGGGTGTCGGTCGGCGTGCAGATGACGACGGCGTCGATATCCTTCGCCTTCTCGATCTCGTCGATGGTGCGCACCTCGGCGCCGTAGGCGTCGGAAATCTCCTTCGCCGCCTTCTCGACGGCGTCGGCGACGGCGACCAGCTTCGCCTGCGGATTGGAGCCGACAGCGCGCGCATGCACCTTGCCGATGCGGCCGGCACCCAGCAGGCCGAAACGAACCGTCATGACGTCTTCCTCCGCAGAATGGAATGAAAGAGCGATACACTCCTTCTATGAAATGTTTATTCCATTCTGAGATCGAGCGTCAAGCCTTGCCTGAAAGGCGTTGGCGATTTCTCAGAACAGCGCCTGCAATTCCGGCAGCTTGTCGTTGACCAGCCAGCCGTAATAATTCTCCTCCGGGAGCTTTTCCGGCTCGCCGGCGGCGCGGCGCCTGTCGTTCTCAGCCTTCAGCGCATAGGCGCGCTGGTCCGGATTGCCGACATTGTAGAGCGTGGCGGTGATGCCGGGATTCTGCGAGATGTCGAAGCCGGCGATGCTCCTGTAGGCGTCGATCGACTTCTTCAGCGTCGCCGCGACGTAGTTCAGCGTCAGGTCGGGATCCATGATGGTCTTGTAGACCTGGTTCGGATCGCCGACGTCGAGCCTCGGCAGGCCGGACACCTTGTGGACGAGGTCGCTCATCTGCAAGGCGGTGAGCGGGTTGAGCTGCCCGAGGCCGAAGGTCTGGCCGGCATAGTAGGGCTGGAAGAAAACGGCGCCGAAACGATTGTCGGGAAAGTTCGTGCCGCCCACCGTCTTGCCGCGGAAAGCGCTGTTCCACACCCGCTCGCGGCAGGTCCACAGCGCATAGCTGTCGCTCTTGCCGGCGCAGGAGGCAAATTGCGGACGCTGGACGAAATCGGAAATGTCCTCGCCGTTGTATGCGAAGGACAGCTTCGAGGACAGGTAGGAAATCGCCTTGACGTA
>JBQCHN010000191.1:0-6878 GCA_051954615.1 Mesorhizobium sp.
CTATCGATTGGCTTCCACGAGGGGACCGCATGATCGAGGAACGCAAGGGCTTCCGCCTCTCCCGGCGCATGCTTCTGGGCACGGCCGTGGTGGGCGGCGCGGTGCTGTGGGGCGGCAATACGGTGGCGCGGCTGATGCGCGGGCCGTCCGGCGCCAAGGATGCCGGCCGCATCCTGGATGCCGATGGCGTGACGCTGGCTCTCAAGCCGCTGGATGCTCAGCCCGCCTACGACCCGTCGCTGCCGTGGCTGGCCAAGGGCGGCATGCTCAACGACGCCAGCGGCCTGTCCCGTACGCCGGTCTACGGCGTGATCGAGGTCTCAAACGAGGAGCACGTCGTGCAGGCGCTCGCCTTCGCACGCACCAACGGCCTGAAAGTCTCGATTGCCGCAGTGCGCCATTCGATGGGCGGCCAGGCCTTCGACGACAATGCGCTGGTGCTCGACATGCGCGCTTTCAACACCGTGGCGGTGGATGCCGGCGCGATGACGATGACCGTGCAGCCCGGCGCCACCTGGCACGACATCCAGAACCTGTTGCATCCGCGCTTCGCGGTGAAGGCGATGCAATCGACCGATATCTTTTCCGTCGGCGGCTCGCTGTCGGTCAACGCGCATGGCATGGACCACCAGGCCGGCTCGGTGGCCGGTTCGATCCGTTCGCTCAAGGTGATGCTGGCCGACGGCTCGGTGACGACCTGCTCGCGTGACGAGAACGGCGACCTGTTCCGCCATATAGTTGGCGGCTACGGCCTGTTCGGCGTGGTGCTGGAGGCGACGCTGGATATCGTCGAGAACACCGTCTACCGCACCTCGCGCGAGATCATCAAATCCGACGATTTTCCGTCCTATTTCGCCAAAGTGCTGGAGCCCAACAAGGATACCGGCCTGTTCTACGGCCATCTGTCGACCGCGCCGGGCAATTTCCTCGAGGACATGATCGTCTATCGCTACGACAGAGTGGCGGACGAGCCACCGACGGACCAGCCGCCGATCGGTGAGCCGGGCGCGGTCGGCATCAAGCGGCTGATCATGAACATGGCCAAATGGGGCGGGCTGTTCCAGGAACTGAAATGGTTCACGGAAAAGACGCTCGAGCCGCGTTTCGAGGCTTGCACGGTGGCGCGCACCGAGGCGATGGGCGAGGGCGAGGCGTGTCTCGTTACCCGCAACAACCCCATGCACGATTCCGTGCCCTACCTGTTCAACGATCTCGCCGGCGACACCGACATCCTGCACGAATACTACGTGCCGCGCGCCGCCTACGGCGCCTATATCGCAGAGGCGCGCGAAATCCTGCGCGCGCAGCCTCTGCAACTGCTCAACGCCTCGATCCGCGTCGTTCATAAGGAAGATGTGGCGCTGACCTATGCACCGGAGCCAGCCTTCTCGCTGGTGCTCTACATCAACCAGCCGGCAACCGACGAAGGAAACCGGCAAATGCGGACGCTGACCCGGGCACTGATCGACGCGACCTTGAAGCACGGCGGCCGCTTCTTCCTGCCCTACCAGATCCAGTATACCGGTGCGCAGCTCCTGGCCTCCTATCCGGAACTGCCGGCCTTCCTGGCGAGGAAGAAGGAAATCGACCCGGACGAGCTGTTCACCTCGACCTTCTATCGCGCCCTGAAGGCGCTCGGCGGCGGAAAGGCAAGCGCATGATGCGGATGAAGCTGGCTCCTTTTCTACTCTCCGCCGCTTGCTGCCTGTCGGCGGCACAGGCCGACACGCTGAAAGCCTATCGGCTGACCGTCGACGGGGTTGCGGCCGATATCGACGCCGGCGAAAGCGCCGAGATCACGCTGCCCGACGGGCGCAAGGTGACGGCGCGGCTGGAGCGCAACGAATTCGCCACCTATGCGGGCGAGCGCTTCTCCTTCGTCCATCCGAGCACGATGGCGGTGACGAAGACGCAGCTTTCGGACACCATCGTCCAGCACCTCCTGGCAACGGCGGTCGGCACGGTCGTGGTGGTGCAGGACTATGCCGCGGTCAATCCCGTCTCGCTCGACCAGCTCATGCTGCAGGAAATGACCAAGGAAACGGTGCAGGCCGGCGGTAAGCTGACGCAACAAAAGGCGAGCCGCACACTGGCCGACGGCAAGGAACTGATCGGCCTCAAGGCAACTGTGAAGACGCGCACGGAGAGCGTCGACTATGAGGTTCTCGGCTATGGCGGGATCGATCAGGGCGTGATGGTCATCACCCGCATCGACGCCGACAACGCCGGCACCGACCAGCCGCTGATCGACCGGTTCTGGCAGAGCCTGACGATCGATTTCTGAATCGGAGCGGCTTTCGGGGCGGGCGCGTGATATCCGGGCGCCGGGACCGTGTCGAACCCGACGCCTTGGGCGTCAGGCGGAAGCGCGGGCGCGCTTGCGACCGGCGGTGGTGCGGGCGCGCGAGCGTGGCGCGTAGGGCTCGGGCAGGTCGCCCTTGCCGTTGGTCGTTTCCGTGCGCTGTTGCCTCAGCGAGGCGACGGTGCGGTTCAGCGTCTCGATCTTGGCCAGCATTTCCTTGACCTGCCGTTCGTGCAGGCTCGACTGCCGGGCCTTCTCGGTCTGCGTCTCGGCGATGGTGTCGGCCAGCTTGCGTTCGGCGAATGCCCGCAGCGTGTCCGATTCCGTCAGCCTGGCGTTCAGCGCGGCGATTTCCGCCGTCGTCTCGTTCTGGTCGGAGACTCCTGCCTGGACACGGGAGACTAGGCTCTGGATCTCGGCGCGCAAGGCGTGCAATTCGCTCTGGTAGATATCCTCGCGCTCGTCCATTTCGCGGTTGAGGCGGGTGGCGGCCTCGTTGGCCTCTATCAGCTTCTGCTCCAGCGAATCGGCGAACTGCTGCAGCCGGTTCGCTTCCTTTTCCTCGCTGGCGAGCCGGGCAGCCATCTTGGCCATGCGCGCGGACTCGCCGGCATGCAGCGACGACAGGTCCTCGAACTTGCGGCGCGTCTCGGCCTGCCGCTGCAAGGCCTTGTCGAGGTCGAGGGACAGGCTGACGTTCTTCTCGCGCAACAGTTCGTTCTCGCGCATGAAGCGTTCGGCTTCGCTGTTCTTGGCGGCGAGCGCGGTGTGCATGTCGCTTTGCGCCATCTCGGCGCGCGAAGCGACGCCGCGGGCGTCGATCGCCTCGATGCGGGCGGAAGCGAGCTCCTCGCGCATCTGCTCGGCCTCGGCCAGCGCCTTGGCCTCGCGCCGCTTCAGCACCTCGGCCAGCTGCTCGTAGCGGCCGCGCAGCTTCTCCAGCTTGTCCAGCCGGTCGGTGAGCTTGCGGTTCTCGGAGGACAGGGCCGCCGCCGCGTGTTCGAGCTCGTTGGCGCGCCGCACGTCGGCATAGCAGTCGTCGAGGAATTCGCGGTCGAGGCGGTGCGACGACTGCATCTTGGTCAGCGCGGCGCCGATGGTGTCGAGCTGTTCCTGCATGGCGCTGCGCGCCTCCTCGAAGGCGGCGATGTCGGCAATGCGCGCCTGGGCATGGGCGGTCATGCGTTCCTGGGGAGCGTCTTCGCTCGCCCGGCCTTCATCCCCGTTGGTGGGCTCAGCCTCCCAGCCTGCATCCTCGACGGATTCGGCGACGGCGTCCTCGCTGGCGGCGGGGGATTCTTCCATCTCCGCCGGCAAAAGGAACTCCTCCTTCAGTATGTCGTCCATGTCGCTTTCGAGTGCGACGAAGGCACGCTTCATGGTGCTCTTGCGGGTGAGGATGTTGGCGAGATTCATCGCGCTGCCCTGCCTGTTTCAACCGGCCGCAACGCCGGCGTTCATAATTTGTTAATAAATCATACATGCTTTCAATGGGTTGGAAATGGGGTGCCGCGACGACTTGCGGTTATAGTAAATGACGCTAATGTAAGCGCCAGAAGGCTGGCCACCCGAGCTGCTCTCACTACATCGGCGTCTTTGCCGTTGCTTCTAAATATACTCTCAATACTGAAGATCAGCGCGGAGCGAGGTTGGCCGCTTACGGCGGGCGGATGTCGCTTCAGTAGTCGTAGACGTGTTCCAGCCTCGCGCCGGCCTTGGCCAGCGCCGGTAGCACCGTATGCAGCCGGCGCACGGCAACGACCATGCCGGTGCGGCGGCGGTCGGGATCGGCCGGAAGCGGATAGGCGAAGAGCTGGCGCGCGCCTTCCGGCACGGCCATCGCGTCGGCCGAGAGCACGGTCACCATGATCTCGTCGTTGCCACCGATCTCGACGAAGGAGACGCCTCTGTCGATCAGGCGCGGGATCATCTCGGTGAAGACCTGGTAGCGTTTCGTCACGAAGACGGCGCCGTCGGCACCAAGGTCGCGCTCCAGCGCCGTGTCTGGCTCATTGCGGGTCGCTTCCGCGACCGGCCCCTTGGCCCAGACATGGATATCGAGAAAGGCGGGGTCGGCGGTGGCGGCGAGTGCAGACTTGATCAGGTCGGCATAGCCCTGCTTGATCGTGTCGGCGAGCCCGAAGGCAAGCTTGCGCTCGCCAGGCCGCACTGTACCGTCGCCCGGCGCCGGTTCCACGGCGAACAGGCCCGCACGTTTTTCGGCATAGGGGAACTGGTACCACGGCACCTGGTCGAGGAAGGCGGCATAGTCGGCGGCAACCTTGGCCTGATAGGTGTCCGCCGCCGTGCGGCGGCCGGCGGCCAGCTCGGTGACGCGGCCGACGGTGTTCTCATAGGCCCACTGGATTGCATGTTCGATGGTGTGGCTGGTGCCGATGACGGCCAGCATCTGATGGTTCTGGAAATTGAACGGGTAGGCCGAACTGGCGCGGATCACCGCAGCATAATCCTGCCAGAAACGGCCGATGTAGGACCAGTAGGGGAAGCCGCTCGGCTGATTGTCCTTGACGTAGCCGGCGTATTCGCGCGCCGCGTAGACAATGGCCCATTCCGGATAGGTCAGATAGGTCGATTCCTCCGGCCGTTGGTAGCCCGGTATTTCGGCACGTAGCTTTGCTGCCAGCGCCTTGGGCGGCGCGCCGTCGGCGAGGCCGGGAAGGGGCGCTGTATCGGGGGCTGCCGTGGTCAGGAAACCGTAGCCCAGCCCGACGACCGGGATGAGCACGACGATGATCGCCAGCCAGACGGCCAGCTTGACGAGGCGCCAGAGCCAGCGGAACAGGACCATCGCCTCTCAGGCCGCGGCGAGCCGGTCGCCGACCCGCTTGGCCAGTACGAAGCCGACCCACACCGCGAAGCCGCCGATGACGATGTGCGGCAGGTTGGCGAAGACCCGCACCGGGAACTCGATGTCGTCGAAGGAACGGAAGCCGTTGATGAAAATGCCGCCGTCGAGGCAGCCCGACCCAGTGACGAGGCCGAGGATGCCGTCGAACAGGTAAACTGAGCCGAACAGCCTGAAATAGAATACCGACTGGCGATGCGACAGCATGGCCGCCCCCAGGGCCCAGACGCCGGAGAAAGCGTGCAGCAGGTCGTCGTACCATTGCAGCGAGAACAGGCCGAACAGGTTGCCGGAGGCGTCGTTGAAGGCTGGCACATAGCCGACGGCGACGACGGCGAAGAACAGCACGCCATAGGCGACGGCGAGCTTCTGGATGAGCGTCATGGCGAATCCTCGCTGCGGATGCCGAGGATACTAGCCGATTTCACGGATTCGTGAAGGCATCGCCTATCACAGGTTGCGGCGGGGAAGGGGCCGGATCGGCGGATGCCTGCCGCAAAAAGACAGTCGGCACCGGGATCGCTCCCGGTGCCTCCCTGTCACATTCGGACCGGTCTGTCGGCGTCGTCCGAAGAGTCCGCGCCATTGCGATCCTGATGTTGACGATCCTTGCGGATGCCGTCCGAAGACGGTTTCCGGTCCGGATCGCGCCGCTTCGACCCTTGCGGGCTTCCACAACGCGCCATCGAAGGACTTGACCGGCCTTCATGGCTCTCATCGGCCCGCCATCGGCGTTCGCACGCTTTCAGCGGCCCCGCAGGTCCCGGCTCCGTCTTCCGGCAGGCAAGCCTGCTTTCCGTCGTGCCGTACGGGCTCAAGCGTTCCTCGTGGTCTTCCGTCTTGCGACGGGGCGATCCGTGGCCGCCTGAGATGATTGAAGGTTACGCCGCGGAAGCGCGTGAGGAAACCGGCTGGCGCCTGTGGATACAGTGGTTATCGGGCATATCCGGTGGTAAATCGCAGAATCTCGGATAAACGGAGCAGTTTCGCCGAGGCAGGGGCAAAAGATGGCGAGCGGTCTCGGGGGAAGGCGCGGGTGAAAGTCGGGGTCGTTCTCAACCCTGTGGCCGGGGGCGGCAGGCTGAAGCGGGAGTGGCCGCTGGTCGCCGCCGCGCTGAAAAAGCATTTCGGCGCTTTCGATCTGCGCGAGACGCAGGCCGAGGGCGATGCGGAACGGCTGGCGCTCGACCTCGCCGCACAAGGCAGCGACCTGGTGATCGCGGCCGGCGGCGACGGCACCGCCAGCGAGGCGGCGGACGGCCTGTTGCAGGCGGTCGGCGAACTGGGCCGCACGGCCGAACTGGCGCTGCTGCCCTGCGGCACCGGCATCGATTTCGCCCGCGGGCTCGGCCTGCCGCGTGACCTCGACGCGCTGATCGAGCGCATCGCCACGGCAAAGGGCAGGGCGGTCGACGCCGGCCGCATTTCCTACATCGACGATCATGGCGCGCTGGCCAGCCGCCATTTCATCAACATCGCCAGCGCCGGCCTGTCGGGCGCCACCGACCGCGCGGTCAACGCCGACAAGCGCAAGGGCCGCGTCAGCGCGAAAGCGCTGTTCTACTGGCGCACGGTGGCGGAGTTCGTGCGCTACCGGTTCCAGAGCGTTCGCATCACGGTCGACGATGCCGAACCGATCGAGGCTCGCGTGGCGCTGGTGGCGGTCGCCAACGGAAAATTCTTCGGCGGCGGCATGATGGTGGCGCCGGA
>JBQCHN010000192.1:0-50912 GCA_051954615.1 Mesorhizobium sp.
CGCATCCTCGTGGTCAAGGTTCCCTATTGCCTGCGCATCACCGAGGAACGGCACATTTACGAGAAGCTGCTGCGCGAGAGCGAGCTGGCGAACAGCCCCTGCGCGCCCGAGGTGCTGGACATCCTCAGCCGCTTCACCGTCTCGACGCGTCTTCACTCGCACGAGAACTCCTCGCTCTATACCAAGATGCGGGTCTATGACGGGGAGAACCTCAAGGAGATCGACCCCAAGGCGAAGTCGGTCCAGGAATATCGCGACGCCGCCGGTGTCGACGAGGGTATGACCGGTGTCAGCACGCGCTTCGCCTTCAAGATCCTGTCGCAGACCTTCAACTACGACACGCAGGAGGTGGCGGCCGATCCGGTCCATCTGATGTACATCCTGGAACAGGCGATCAAGCGCGAGCAGTTCCCGAAGGAAACGGAAACGGCGTATCTCGATTTCATCAAGTCGGAACTCGCGGTGCGCTACGCCGAGTTCATCGGCCACGAGATCCAGAAGGCCTATCTGGAATCCTACAGCGAATACGGCCAGAACCTGTTCGACCGTTATATCGCCTATGCCGACGCCTGGATCGAGGATCAGGATTACAAGGACCCCGATACCGGCCAGATCCTCAACCGGGAAGTGCTGGACAACGAACTGTCGCAGATCGAGAAGCCGGCGGGAATCGCCAATCCAAAGGATTTCCGCAACGAGGTGGTGAAGTTCACGCTGCGCGCGCGAGCCAGGAACAATGGCCGGAACCCCTCCTGGACCAGCTATGAAAAGCTGCGCGAGGTGATTGAAAAGCGGATGTTCGGCCAGGTGGAGGACCTGCTTCCGGTCATCAGCTTCGGCTCCAAGCAGGACAGCGTGACTGAGAAGCGGCATACGGAATTCGTCCAGCGCATGGTCGGGCGAGGATACACCAGGCGTCAGGTCCGCCGGCTTGTGGACTGGTACATGCGGGTGAACAAGGCGGGCTGAAACCGGTCAGGGGGCTCGTCATGCCAATCTTCATCGACCGCCGACTGAACCCGAAGGACAAGAGCCTGGGCAATCGCCAGCGCTTTATCCGGCGTGCCCGCAACGAACTCAAGCGAAGCATCCGCGAACAGGTCCGGTCCGGCAAGATCGCCGATGTCGATGCCGAACACACCGTTTCGATGCCGGCCAACGGCACGAGCGAGCCAAGCTTCAGCGATGCCAGAGACAGCGGCCAGCGCCGGCATGTGCTGCCGGGCAACAAGCACTTCGCTCCGGGCGACCGGCTGCCCAGGCCGGCTCCGGGCATGCCAGGTTCCGGACCGGGCCTGAAAGAGATGGAAGACGACTTCCGGTTCGTACTGTCGCGCGAGGAAGTGCTCGATCTCTTCTTCGAGGATCTGGAACTGCCCGACCTGGTCAAGGTCAACCTGAAGGAGATCCTTGCCTTCAAGCCGCGCCGGGCCGGTTTCACGGCAACCGGTTCGCCGACCAGCATCAATGTCGGCCGCACCATGCGCAACAGCCATGGCCGCCGCATCGCGCTGAAGCGGCCCAAACTGGAGGACCTCGAGGCGATTGCACGCGAAATCACGGCTCTCGAAAAAGGCGCGCCGAGCGCGGCGGCGTGTGAGCGGATCGCCACCCTGAGGGTGGAATTGGAACGGCTGGAGCGGCGGCGGCGGCTGATCGCCTATGTCGATCCGGTCGACATACGTTACAACCGCTTCGACGCTCAGCCCGTCCCGAATGCCAACGCCGTCATGTTCTGCCTCATGGACGTGTCCGGCTCGATGGGCGAGCGCGAAAAGGACATGGCCAAGCGCTTCTTCGTGCTGTTGCACCTGTTCCTGAAACGCCGCTACGACGCCACCGAGATCGTCTTCATCCGCCACACGCATCAGGCGCAGGAAGTGGACGAGGAGACCTTCTTCTACAGCACCCAAAGCGGCGGAACGGTCGTTTCGACCGCGCTTGAGGAAATGCGCCGCATCATCGGCGAACGCTACCCCAGCAGCGAATGGAACATCTATGCGGCCCAGGCCTCGGACGGCGACAATTTCGCCACCGATTCCGAGCGCTGCATCGCGCTGCTGGACGGCGAGATCATGCGGCTCTGCCAGTATTTCGCCTATGTCGAAATCATCGACGAGCGGGAGAGCCATATCTTCGGCTCGACCGAGAATGGCACGTCCCTCTGGCATGCCTATGAGGCCGTCAGCGCACAATGGCCCAACTTCCAGATGAGCCGCATCGCCACGCCGGCGGACATCTATCCGGTGTTCCGCCAGTTGTTCACCAGACAGCCGGATGCGCACAACGGCTGAGAGGAACGGGGATGACAAGGCCTGCCGCCAGATCCGAATTGCTGTTTTCGGGCTCCGATTGGGATTTCCGGCTGCTGTCGCAGGTCTATGACGCCATTGAGGCGATCGCGGTCGAAGACCTTCATCTCGACGTCTATCCCGTGCAGATGGAGATCATCTCGTCGGAGCAGATGCTGGATGCCTACTCTTCGGTGGGCATGCCGCTGATGTATCGCCACTGGTCGTTCGGCAAGCATTTCCTCCATCAGGAATTGCTTTATCGCAAGGGCGGACGCGGCCTCGCCTATGAGCTCGTCATCAATTCCGATCCCTGCATCGTCTATCTGATGGAGGAAAACACGATGGCCCTGCAGGCGCTGGTGACGGCGCATGCCGCGCTCGGCCACAACCACTTCTTCAAGAACAACCACCTGTTCCGGCAATGGACCGACGCAAGCTCGATCCTGAGTTACCTGGATTTCGCCAAGCGCTACATCGCCCAGTGCGAAGAACGGCATGGCCTCGCCGAAGTGGAGGCCATCCTGGATGCGGCCCATGCGCTGATGGACCAGGGCGTATTCCGCTACCACCGCCCGCCGAAACTGTCTTCGGAACAGCGACGGGAAGAGATACGCGAGCGCCTCGAATACGAGGAACAGTCCTATAACGACCTGTGGCGCACCCTGCCCGCTTCGAAGGACGGCACGAGCGACGAGCCGGACGACAGCGCGGCGGAGCGGAAGGAGACGCTGAACCTTCCCGAGGAGAACCTGCTCTACTTCCTTGAAAAGAACAGCCTGATCCTCGAACCGTGGCAGCGCGAAATCCTCAGGATCGTGCGGGTCATCGCGCAGTATTTCTATCCGCAGCGCCAGACGCAGGTGATGAACGAGGGCTGCGCCACCTTCGTCCACTACACCTTGATGAACACGCTGTTCGACCGCGGCATGATCGGCGAAGGCTCCATGCTGGAAATCCTGAAGAACCATTCGAACGTGGTTTTCCAGCCGGGGTTCGACGATCCGCGTTTTTCCGGCATCAATCCTTACGCGCTGGGCCTCGACATGATGCAGGATATCCAGCGCATCGCAACGGAGCCGACGGCCGAGGACCGCGACTGGTTTCCCGATATCGCCGGCAGCGGCGACTGGCGCGAAGTCCTGCTCGACGCATGGGCCAACCACCGCGACGAGTCCTTCATCCGCCAATATCTCAGTCCGGCTCTGATCCGGAAATGGCGCTTCTTCGTTCTCGCCGATACGGCCGGCGAGCCGTTCTACGAGGTCGCCTCGATCCATAACGAGCGCGGCTACGAGAAGGTCCGGTCAGCGCTGGCCGACAGCTACGACATCGGCCTGACCCGGCCGAACATCCAGGTCGTGGACGTGGACCTGCTCGGCGACCGGCAGTTGCGCCTTCAGCACAAGATCAAGGACGGCATCGTGCTGGAGGAGACCGGTTGCGACGCAACGCTGCGCCACGTCCGCAAGCTCTGGGGCTACGACGTCAGCCTGGCGGGCGTGGACATGGAAACCGGTCTCGCCGTCTACGAACGGACGGCAAACCAGGCTGGAGATTAGCCGGAAAGAGACGGTGAGGAACGAGCGCGCGCGGTGTTGTAGCTATCCCTGCACGGGAGACGTTGATGAAGCACGTCCGCGCAACCATCGAAGAACTGCGTCGCTATATCTCGACCTGCGAGGCGAAGACCGAGCTGGAAGAGGTGGATAACCTGCTCGCCATTGCTCTTGAGGAAGTGAGGCGCAAGCTGGCGCAAAAACAACAAAGAGAGAGGCGGAAAAACACTTAGCTTTCGCTCGCTGTCATTTGCGAATGCACGATTTCGCTAGTCGCCCACCACGATGGATGCGGTTTCGGTCGTGTCCACCGTGTGCTGCGTCCTTGGTGTAACCAGCAGCAAGGCGATGACGGCAAAGGCGGCGATCATCGCCGCAGCGTACAAGACCCTTGTCATGGCTTTTTCCTGCTTTTCGCGATGCACTCCAGCGGCCACCTTGATCAAAAGACCCACGGCCTGCACTCCAGCCTGGCGGACACAACGCCGGTCCGTCGATTCGGTTGCTTTGATTCGGACGGGTTCAAAACGAGATCACACATCACCGGATCAATCGACTCCAGCCGACAGGTTTTTGCGTGTGCTACGTCAAAGTGAACAGACGGACGCAGGCAACCGGCGTATAGTGTTTTGATCGTCGGCAATGACAAGGGCGCCGGCGGCTGTGAGCGAGCACCATGCTTCCGCCCCAATATGGAGGGTGGAGCCATGCAAGCACCATTCAAATCCTCTTCGGGCATCGCCTATCCGAGCGATATGACGGTCTTGAAGCAGGTCTTCGATCGCGTTTGCCGGGAGAACGACATAAAATGCGGTAGCCGCGCCGCCGACGACGTGGCGCGCGCCTTGATGTCGCTTTTCGGTGCCGGAGTACACGACGAGACCGAACTTCTCGACAGCATGAAGGAGTTCGTGTTGCGCAATTCCGGAATTGTCGCTTCGGCTCCTGAGCCACGTCGACAGAACCGACTGTGAGACGATTTACAACGATTGTCGCGCGACCCGCCCGATGGCGATTGCCCCGGGGAGCCCGTTCGAGCGATCGGCGGGATCATCTGGTCGGCTGATCACGCCATCCTCATTTTGCAAGCTCCCTATCCAGCGAGGAACCAATCAGGCCGGGCCGATGTTGGTAACTCGAAGGGAGAACGAGCCATGCCTGATCCCAAGAAACCCGTTCCCGGCAAAGACCTCCCGGGCCCGTTTCCAGATGGCCCGAAGCCGGTCGACGAACCGGAACCGGACCGGCTGCCCGACGAAACTCCGCGCCCGAATCCGGATGAGACGCGAGAGCCGCCATTGCAGACCATGGCAACGCCGCCGCGGCCTGTGCCTCCGGACCCGCAACCGCCGATGCCTCCAGGTCCCAGACCAGAGCCGGGTCCCGATCCGTCGCCCATACCGACGAGGTGATGCCGCCAGTGGAAGCTGACGTGCAAAGAACCCGCTCCGGCGTGCCGAAGCGGATTCCGCTTTTTTGAGGATTTTGCCAGTCTCAATGGGGGTGATGTTCGTGCCGCTCGCGGGTTTTCGCGGTTGCCTTGCCGGAGGCCCGATCCTTGCGATCGACGTCCTTTTGAATGCGCCTTTGTCTTGCCGCGGTGGCGGACCGCTCGTTGCTCTTTGCCATCTGGGACATCTCCTTCCTGATGGAAGACGCAACGTGCGAGGCGGTGTTTCGTGCGCCCGCCAGCGTCACGAAATATTACGTTACGGAACGGCGGAAAGGGCCGTCAGTTAGTTCGCACGAGGCGCATGAAGCGGCTCGAACGACAGAAACAAGGAGAAGAACAATGCCCCAAGGCGGTAGCCACGAACAGCATGTGAAAGCCGGCCAGCAGAGCCACAAGAACGACGAGAACCGCAGCCGCCAGCAGCAGGCCGAGGATCGCAACAGGGGCCAGCAGGACGGTCATCGCGGCGGCAGCGGAAACTTCGCCGAAGATCGCCAACGCGCCTCCGAAGCGGGTCGGAAAGGTGGTCAGCATTAGCAGGAAAAGGAGGGTGGCGGATCGCCACTCTCCTCCCTTTCCGGAAAGGGCCGGCCGAAGATCGACGCAGGCCCAGCGCGACCGCATCGATCGGGCGATCGAGGCGACCTACTTCAGCCGGCGCCTGGGTATGACGAAGGAAGAAGCGGCGCAGTTGATCAAACGAAGCGGGGACAATTAGTCTTCAATCTCAGACAAATGCATGTCCAGACACGCTTTGCATGAACTTAAAGGATTGGGTTATCTGATCTCGGCCATTAGCGTGGTGATGCTTGCGGTGGTAAGCTGGTCGAGCGCGCACAAGAGCATCCTGCTGACCGTGTGCCTCCTCGGCGGTGCGGCAACGTCGGTCATCGGCATGTTCTGCCGGTGGCTTTCCTATGAACTCGAAAAGCGGATGAAGGAATCGGGCAGGCGGGAGCCCGGCCGGAAATAGATTCCTGCAACCTGCAGCCGCTTGCCGAACCCTGTCAAAGATGCTTCGATCTCCGCTGGGGCACAGGAGGTACTCATGCATCTCCACCAGCGCGGCATTGATCTGCTTGTCAACGTTCAGGATGCCGCCGACCATGTCGACAGCCTGACCAGGGAAGACATCCGCCAGCTCCTTGAGGAAACCAGTGTCGTGCTGGGCCGACTTCTCGAACGGGACATCCCTTTCGCCAACCGTTCGATCCTTCAGAATCTGCGGAGCAACAGACCGTACTGAGAAAGCTCCACCGTCGTCACGATCGACGCTTGATGAATTCACCGAGGCCGGCCATGAGCTCGTCCTCGTCGAAAATACCGGCCTGGAAAAACGACATGGCCGCCTGAGCGATCTTCTCGGCGTCCTTGCTGCCCTCCTCCACATGATTTTCGCGGCAGATGCGATCATACACCTGCTTGAGCAATTTCATGTCGTCCGGATAGACAATACCGCTACTGGAAACGGAAAGGCCTCTCATGGCTTCGCCCTTTCGTTTTGGGGCGGAAGCATGCTCGTCGCTTACAGCCGACAGCGCCCTTGGCATTTTGCTGTCGATCGACATAAGACTAGGGCGCGCAAGACGAAAAACAACGGCGGCGCGCTAATAACGGCAAGATCGCCTCACGGGCCGGACATGACCTATTCAGGAACTCCGGGATATCGCCCGGAATCCGATCGGCCTAGAATGTCCAGTTCCAGTGAGCTGGCTTCGTGCCGGCGACCGATGAGCGGAAGGTTGGGAAGCAATCCATCTTCAGCGTGCCGAGATAGGCGGTGCGCATGTCCTCGCCGCCAAAGGCGATGCTGGCGATATGGTTGAGGGTACGGCCGGCGTCGGCATAGAGCATCTCGGCGGTCAACCCCTCCCCGCCATAGGCTTCCTCGGCCATAGCCACATAGCCGGCGTCAGCGTCCTCGAACATCAGCCACGGACGGCCGTCCGGTTCGAACCTGTAGATCCTGTTGGAAACGACGCTGGTCACCCAATAGCCGCCGAGTGCGTCGAAGGTCCCGCCGTCCGGGAAATCGCCGACACCCAGTTCGGCGAAGGTCTCGCGATGACCCAGCGTGCCGTCCGCCGCGACCCTGAGGCGCGATATGCGGCGGCCGAAGGTCTCGTTGACATAGAGATAGGCGCCGTCGTTCGAAAGCCGGCATTCGTTGGTATAGCCGAAGCCGTCCGCGACGATCCGCGCGGCCTTGCCGTCCCACAGTACGATGTAACCGTCGGCGATGTCGCGTCGATAGGCCTTGGCGCGCGGCACCTGTTTCGTGCTGACCGATATCCAAAGGCGGCCCTTCTCGTCTGCCAGCACGAAGTTGACGGGATAAAGATGCAGCCCCTCGACTTCCATCAGGAACGGGCGGCAGTCGCCGTTGCGGTCGACCTGCCACACGCCGCCTTCCAGGCCGCTGTTGGCGATCATCAGACGGCCGTCCCGCATCAGGGCAATGCCGTTGGGCGTGAACTGCTGCGAGGACGCACCATCGCGCCGGCCGTAGAGCTTGCGACCGCCATCCGGCGCGATGTGCAGGACACCGACCGGGTCGTGCGACACGAACATGCCCGACGAGGCCGTGCAAAGGATGCACTCCGGCCGGCTCAAGCCGCTGGAAACGAAGCTTAGTTCATCCGGTCTGATGCGATCCATTCTGTCTTTCCTGCTTGCGCGATCCATGGCGGTGACGGCCGCGGGGGCCGCATCGATCTTTTCGAATTCGGTGTGCTGGGCCCGGCGTTTTCGGTCGGTCAGGCGCTCCCCGCGAAGCGCCTTGCCATCGACCTGATCTCTGCGGCGATGCCAGGCTGCCCGGGAGCGCCGATCGCCACGCAGTCGGCCAGCTTGCCTTCGAGTTGCGCTTGCGTGATCGGCGCGGCCGGTGAACCCGGATAGTGTTCGACGGACGCGGACGCGACCTCGGCGCCGTCGCGCACGAGGCTGACGGTGACATGGCCACGGTCGATACCGACACCGGCGTTGCCGCCGATCTCTTTCAACGATATCCGCCGGGCAAGATCGATGATGTCGGAACGGGCAATGCCTTGCCGCGTAAAGGCGGCGAGCCCGAGTTGCCCGGTCAGCAGCGCATGGGCGACCGTGTATTTCCCGGAAAACTTCGCTTCGGCCCCGGTCTCCGGAATATCGATCGTCAACGCCTTGAGACAACCCGGAGGGACCTCCACTTCGACGTGGGTCTGCGGGTCGGAAAGCAGCGAAGAGGCGCCTTGCCCATGCAGGCGGATAGCCGCCGCGACCGGGCGGTGGGCCAGGTAGCAGCAGGCGAAGAGTTTACGCGACAGCCCGGCGACTGCTTTCTCGACATCGAGAGCGAGCTCGGCATCGGCGGTACCTTCGAATACGGCGAGGAAACCGTTATCGCCGGACAGGACGTCCGACGCCCCCTCCAGGCCGGCCATGGCCAGGCGCGCGGCCCGGACTCCGGCCTGCGCGGCCAGCCCGGCCTGCAAGGGTTTCGCCATGGTGCCGAAATTCCGTTGCAGCCCGCCGGCCTGTGCCGCAGCGATGGCGAGCGCCGAGCGGAACGCGCTGCCCTCCAGCCCGAACAGGTGAGCGACAGCCGCACCGGCCGCGACCGCGCCTATGGTCGAGGTGGCATGCCAGCCCTTGGCATAATGGGCAAAGCCGATGGCGTTTCCCAATCCGACATTGACGGCAAGGCCGAGCGCGAACGCCGTTGCCCTGCGGTCGCGCAAACCGGGCGAGGGTCGTGCGGCGGCCTCGATCGCCGGAATGAGCACGGCGCTGGGATGGGTGACGCTGGTCATATGCACATCGTCGTAGTCGAGCGTGTGTGCGGCCGTACCCCAGACGAGCGCGGCCGCTTCAGCATCCGCCTCTTCCGTTGCATCCCAAGTGGCGCCGACGCGTGGATAGGCACGCCGCACGGCCTGCGTGACCGGCTCCTCCCATCCGGCGCACAGCACGGCAAGCGTGTCGATGTAAGCGCGCTCGATCTCCTCCGCCGTCGCAGCAGGCAGTTTCACAAGGTTTCGCGAGAGCGAGGCAATGCGTTCGACCGGCATGGTCAGCATCCCGTGAACACCGGCCGGCGTTTCTGATTGAACGCCTCCACGCCTTCGATGCGGTCCTGCGTCGGAACCAGCCGGTTGTAGGCCTCGATCTCGAGCATCATACCTTCGGCGAGCGGCAGGCCAGCGCCTCGCGAGATCGCCAGCTTCGCCTGCCGCACCGCAAGCGGCGCATTTGCCGCGATACGGGCAGCGGCTTCGCCAGCCTCCCGCAGCAATTCACCATCGGCGCAGACGGTGTTGACGAATCCCCACTGGCACGCCTGCGTGGCGGAGAACGGCTTGCCGGTCATGACCAGTTCCTTCGCGCGTCGCGCGCCCACGGCACGGGCAAGCGTCTGCGTGCCGCCGGCGCCGGGCATGATGCCGAGCGTCACCTCGGTCAGCGCGAAGGTCGCCCGCTGTGCCGCGTAGATGAAATCGCAGGCGGCGGCGATCTCGCATCCGCCGCCATAGGCCGCGCCGTTGATGGCCGCCACGATCGGCACGGGACAGTTCACCAGCGAACGGGCCATGCGTTCGAAGACGAGATGCTGAGCGCTCCACGCCGCGACCGACATGCCGCGTCGTTCCTTCAGGTCACCTCCGGCGCAGAACGCCTTGTCGCCAGCCCCCGTCAACACGACGCAGCGCAGCCGGCCCGGCTCCAGGGCGAGTGCTTCGAAATAGGCGTAGAGCTCCTCTCCCATATGCGTGTTGAGCGCATTGGCGACATCGGGACGGTTGAGGACCACGGTTTCGACGTGCTCCCGGTCCTGTCTGATCTCAAGGGTCTGGAAATCGGCTGTCATCCGCTGCCCTGTGCATCCGGCGGCCGGCGCGAGCGGCGGCGCTGGCAATGAGGGGACGATAGTCGAAGCGGTCGGCAAGTCCTCATAGTTCCTCGTGATAGATTCATACGTCGATCCGAATAGTGAAGGCCGCGCGCGCACGGTATTCCGGACCGGGACGCAGCAAGCGTCGCGAGGCATCGTCAGGATGGAGCGATGAAGGACTTCAGCTTTGCTCGCTCGTGGTTGTTCGTGCCAGGAGATTCCGAACGCAAGCTCGCCAAATGCTGGTCGAGCGGAGCCGACGCCATCATCGTCGACCTGGAGGACTCCGTCAGCGCGGAGAACAAGGGACTGGCGCGCGCGACTGCGGCCCGGGCGATCCGCCAGGCGCGATCCGACGGCATCACCACAACGATTGTCGTGCGCCTCAACGCGCAGCAGAGCGGATTGCTGGAAGACGACCTCGCCGCCATCGCCGACGCCGGCGCCGACGGCTATGTCGTGCCGAAGGTCGCACAGGCGTCCGAGATTGAACCGATCGCCCGGTTGCTCGACCGGCTCGAGCCGACCGGATCGGTTCCGGCCAGCCTGATCCCGATCGCGACTGAGCTGCCGGAAGCGATCTTCAGGCTGCACGAAATTGCCGGCGCGCATGAGCGCGTGCGCGCCATCTTCTGGGGCATGGAGGATCTTGGCGTCGAGGTCGGCGCACGCCGCACGCGACGGGCGGACGGGGAAATCCTCGAAGCATTCCGGACGGTGCGCTCGCTGGCGCTTTTCGCGGCAGCCGCTGCCGACATCGCCTGCGTCGACACGCCCTTCGTCGACATTGCCAATGCCGATGGACTGGCAAAGGAGGCGCAGGAGGCAAGCTGGATGGGATTTTCCGGCAAGCTCGCCATCCACCCTTCCCAGATCGAGGCGATCAACACCGCCTTCTCCCCCTCCGCCGATGAGATCGACGAAGCACGCGCGATCCTGGCGATGTCGGGCGACGGCGGCGGTGCGGCCTTCAAATACAAAGGCCGGATGATCGACACACCGCATCTCAACGCGGCCGAGCGGCTGCTGGGGCGCCTGAGCCGGACGAACTAGGCCATCGTCGGGACCGGGCAGCAGACTGGAGGCACCGTATGGCGGATGAACAATCGACCGGACAGACGCTGCGGCTTTCGACCGTTCTGGTCGATGCATTCGATGGCGTCATCCGCATCCTGGGCGATGCACAGCGCTTCGGCCTTACGTTGCACGCGCTGCATCTGGAACCGCTCGACGACCGGCAGTCGCGGATGGATATCGCATTGCTCGTGCCTGCCGGTTCCGACGCCGACCTGCTGACGACGCGTTTCGGCAGGCACGGTGCCGTCGTCAGCATCGAGCCGACGCCATCCGGGGACGGAGCTATTTTGGGAACTGCCGCACTCGCTGCGCTGTCCGGGATTGCGGCCGCTGCGCATCCGACAACGGCCCGCTGACCTCCCTCTATCCACATCGACAACCGTCGCCGCGAGACGGTGGCTGCAGCGCGCCGCAACAGGCGCTAGGTCCTGAAACTCAGAGCCCACCGACCGGCAGGATCAACGGCGCGCCCTGCCGTCATTTGGAAGGCTCAATGGACGGAGGCGTACATGATGCGCTCTTCCGTCGCCTCGCCCGGCGTGAATTCCTCGACGATACGACCAAGGCGCGAGACCAGGATTCGATCCGACAGGTTCATGATCTCGGGCAGATAAGAGGAGATGACCACCACGGCGAGCCCCTCGTCGGCCAGCCTCCCGATGATCTCGTGAATCTCGGCGATGGCGCCGACGTCGACGCCGCGCGTCGGTTCGTCAAAGATGACGAGCCGCGGCTTCTGGACGAGGCCGGAAGCGATCACCACTTTCTGCTGATTGCCGCCGGACAGTTCGATGACGCGCGCATTGGAGTTGATAGCCCGGATGTTCAGCTTCTTGGTCCATTCGTCGGCGAGGATCTTGGCGCTGGCGTGATTGACGACGGCAGCCGTGTTGAGATCTGCGCCTAGCAACCCTGAATAAAGGTTGTCGGCAATCGACATGGTCTCGAAGAAGCCTTCCACCTTGCGATCTTCGGTAACGTAGACGATACCGTCCTTCACCGCGGGACGCGGCACCCGGTAGCGCACGGATTCGCCAAAAAGCTTGACCTCGCCGCCGTGGAAGTAGTTGCGCTTCTGGACGCCGGCGATGACCTTGGCCGTCTCGGTGCGACCCGAGCCGATCAGACCGAATATGCCTGTGATTTGACCGGCATAGATGGAGAAGCTGTTGTTGCGCACCATGGAACCCATCGACAGGTTCTGCACGCTGAGCACCTTTTCGCCGGCGGCGCGGTTCTTGCGCGCCGTGTTGGAATAGAGCTCGTTGGAGAGGCTGCGGCCGACCATGGCGCGGATGATGCTGTCGCGGTCGAACTCGCTGGTATCGCCAGTGACGACGAGTTCACCGTCGCGCAGGATGGTGATGCGGTCGGAGATCGAGAGCGCCTCTTCCAGCGCATGCGAGATGAAGACGATGGAGACCCCGCGTTCCTTGAGGCGCTTGATGAGCGAGAAGAAGTAATACTTCTCCTCCGGCGTCAGCGAGGCGGTCGGCTCGTCGAAGATGATGACGCGCACGTCCTGTCGGACGGCGCGCGCGATCTCGACCATCTGCTTCTTGGCCGCGCCCAGCGTCGCCACCGTCGCCCATGGATCGACGTTGAAGTTGAGCGACTGCAGGAACTGCTGGGCGGCGATATAGAGGCCGCGCAGGCGGTTGAAGAGCTTTTCGTCGCCGAGATAGATATTCTGGGCGACCGACATGGACGGGACCAGGCTCGTCTCCTGGAAGACCATGGCAATGCCATTGGCAAGGCCTTCGGCAGGCGTCTGAAACGACACTTCCTTGCCGTCGAGCAACATCTTGCCGCCTGAGCGCTCGGTCACGCCCGCCATGATCTTCATCAACGTCGACTTGCCGGCGCCGTTTTCGCCCAGCAGCGCGTGGATCTCGCCCTTGCGAAGGTTGAAATCGACGTTCTTGACCGCGGTGACGCCACGATAGTCCTTGGTCACCGACTGCATTTCGACGATTGCGGTCATGCCTGCTTCCCTGCCGTCGCCAGCGCCACGAGGACGCCGTCACCTTTGCTCGCCACCATGGTCGTGCCGTTCCAGTCGACGGCGCTGGTCACCCCGTGGCGCTTGCCGTCGGATCTGCTGTGGAAACTGTCGACTGGTTTGAATTCCTCGTCGAGCCGGACCAGCAACCCGTAGGACCGCGTCGGTCCCCACGGCTTATGGATGCCGAGGTGCTTGACGCCGCCGCCCTGCAGCGGCTCCTTGAAACTGCGCCCGGCCCGCAGCGACGGCGCCATCCAGAAATCCTCCGGCACTTCCGCGATCATGCGCTCGCGATAGATCTTCTCACGCAGCACGAACTCGATCATCTGGCTGCGAGGGGCGAAGACGCTGAGCCAGTAGCCCTGCCCTGACGTCGCGCGCGTAAGGCGTCCGGGATAACCGGGGATGTCTCCCAGGACCGTTTCCCAGGTGCCGTTGGCATTCCTGCGTACCAGCCGGTGCTTCCACGCCTCCGAGACGACCGGCATGCCTGCGGCGTCGGCGACAATGCCGGCAGGAAACGCCATGTCTTGCCCGATCTGCTCGGCCCGCGCCCGCGACGCCGGCACGCGCCAGACCGTACCCGCCGCGCTCAGCGTCATCAGGTCCCGCTTCCATTCAGAAGCGCGCCTACCGGCCGAGCCGACACAGATCAACAAGGAGCCGTCGGCGACAAAACTCATGGCGGTGGGCGAAGCATCCTTCTGCGGCAGGTCGATCGCCACTTCATCGCCGCTGTCGACCGTGGAACTGATAACGGCGCCGCCGGTGTCGAAGCCGATCGCCAGTTCGCCGCCGGCAGACACGGCGAGCGCTGAGATCGGCGCGCGGCATGTTTTCACCAGCCGCGACTCCTTGCCCTTTCCGTCCAGGGCGAAAAGTTTCTCTCCCTGGCTGAAGTAGAGCGCACCGTCGACCGCGGCAAGATCGTCTATCCCGGGTGCGGCCAGAGCGACAGCGGCATCGTCCAGCCGGACATTGGGCCGCATGGCGCCATCCATCGAGGGAACGGTGATGGAATATTCGCCCCGCCCCCAGAGGGCATCCCAGATTCGTGTCAGGCTGTTGCTCACGACCAATTCCCGAAATAGAGCGCGCGATCGTTGAAGTTCGGATCGGCATTCGGCAGCTTGAGCCGCCCCAGCCGGTTGTTGAACACGCCGCCGAGATACAGATAGCCCTTGTGCTCACGCATCGAGGTGATCATCGGGTGCTTCTGGCCCGAGCGGTCCCAGAGGGATTCGAGAATGTTGCCGTTGACGTCGTATTTGACGACGCCGCCGGTGTTGATGTTGGGATAGATCCACTCCTCGAACGCCACCCGCTGGGTCATGCGCCGGCGGAAGTCCGGCATGCGCATTGCGAGGTCGAGCGCCGGCGTGCGCATGCCAAGCATGGCGACCCAGAAATTCCCGTCGGACGAGCGCCTGATGTTGTCGGGGTAACCCGGCAGGTCGGTGATGACCGGTTGCACCGTGCCCTTCTTCGGACCGGCGAACCAGTAGCGGTTGATGCGCCCAGCCCAGGTCTCAGCGAAGAACAGCGACTCGCCATCGCCGGTCATGCAGATGCCGTTCGGGAACATGCGCTTCGGCAGCACTGTCCGCGTTACGCCGGTCTTGGGATCGTAGCGCAGGACACGGCCGTTGCCGCGCCCTTCCATCGAGTCGGTCGCCCAGTCGGTAACGTCGTAGCGGATCGTCGCTTCGCTGAAATAGACCGAGCCGTCGGGAGCGAAGTCCATGTCGTCGGCGAAGCGCATGCGGCTGTCGTCGATGATCGACAGGCGGCTGCGGTTGGTCTCGTCGGCGAGCCGGATGACTTCGCGGTCGGGCGTCACCTTGTAGAGACCCATGCCGCTGATGCAGGCGTAGAGCGCGCCATCGCCGTCGAAATGCAGGCCGAGCGGCTGGCCGCCGATATGGGCGAATATCTCCCGGCGCGTATAATCGGGGGCGAAGAACTTGACGATATCGCCGTGACGGCTGCCGGTATAGATGTTGTCGTCCCTGTCGAAGGCGAGATCCTCGGCGCCGTCGACCTGGTCGAGACCTATCGCTTCGGCTTCGGCGAGACGATCGTTGATCTCGTAGGGCGAGCCGGACCCCGGATCGGTCGAGGCGGCGGGCGAAGGCGCGAAATAGGTCGGCGAGACATAGACCCGCGAGAGCAGCTTATGCCTGTTCTTCAGCCAGCGTACGTCTGTGGCAACGGCGACGAGCAGCGCGACGCCCAATAGCAGCGAATTGTAGCCGCTCGGCATCTGCAGCCGCAGCAGGCTGCTGGTCAGCAGAACGACGATGAACGTGCCGAGCAACGCCTTGGCGACCGAGCCGCGCCCGCCGCCCAGGGAATTGCCGCCGAGCACGGCGGCCGTAAGCACGGTGACCTCGAGGCCGGCGCCGGTTTCGGAGCCGGCGCTGTTGAGACGTGCGGCGTAGAGGACGCCGGCGAAGCTGGCGAAAATACCCGAGATCACATAGGTCAGGCAGACCGTACCACGGACGTTGATGCCGGCGTTGTAGGCCGAACGGCGCGAGCCGCCGACGGCAGTGATGTGCCAGCCCTTGCGCATACGCGTCAGGTAGATGTGCAGCGCCACGGCGACGACCAGCACGAGGACGAAGTTGAACGGGATACCGAGAATGGTCCCCGCCGCCAGGAGATCCCACAACTTCGAGTCCGGCATGAACATCACGACGTCACGGGCATAGCGGAACGTCAGGAGTTCGACGACCGCGCTGATGATGATCAGCGTGGCGAGCGTGGTGAGGAAGGCGCGAAGCTTGAGATAGCCGATCAGCAGGCCGTTGATGAGCCCGCACAAGGCACCCGCCAGCAGCACGAGCCCGATGCCCACAACGACCGGTACCTGGATATAGTTCAGCAGGAACAGCGTCAGGAAATTGGCCAGCGCGAAAACCGATCCGACGCTGAGGTCGATGCCGCCGGCCAGGATGACCAGCGTCATGCCCAGCACGACGAAGGTCAGTTCGCCCATCTGCCTCAGCATCGTCGAGAACGTGCCGAACGTGAAGAAATTGTCGATGACGGCGCCGAAGAAGATCAGCAACAGCGCCAGGATGAAGACCGGGATCGCGTTGTCGATCCAGTTCTTCGACAGCAATTCACCGACGACGTGGTCGGGCACGAGGCGATAACGCCACTTCGCATACGTTTCCGATATCGCCATTTCACGTCCCTGAAGTCATGGAGCGATCCGGCGAACGCGAGATCGCCTCGACGCTTCATCTCTCTGTCTATGCGCAATCCCGCACGCAGATGCCTTGTGTGCCTTTGACGGAATTGCGCCGGCCTGTGGAAGAAGGAGCGCCCGGTGCCGAGCGCTCCACTGCAATCAGTAGCCCCGCTTGATCTCGTCCAGGGTCCAGCAGGAACTTGGGGTCAGCGTGTCCTTGGTGACATTCTGGGTCGTGAGATAGATGGCGAACGGCTCCAGCGTCTCGTCCGCCGGGCGTTGCAGGATGACCGCGATCGCGTCGTTGATGTGCTTCGACAGTTCACGGATGTTGTAGGAGACGTAGAAGTCGTAGCTGCCGTCGGCGATCTTCTCGCAGGCGGCCTTCTCGCCGGCGCCCTGTGAAACCACGAAGACCTTGCCGGTCAACCCGGCTTCGCGAATGGCTGCGGCCATGCCGGAATCCTGACCGTCCCAGAGGCCGAAGTAGCCGCACAGGTCAGGCGACTGACGCACGACCGTCGAGACGACGGAATGGGCCTTGCTGGCGTCCCAGTCGGCGGCCTGGTCGGATACCACGGTCATTTCGGGATTCGCCGCCATGACGTCGTTGAACGCCTTCATGCCGATGAAGTTGGTCGGGTTGTTGGGCGTACCTTCGAGGACGGCGATCTTGCCGTTGCCGCCGTTCTTGGGGCTGCACTTCTCGACCAGCTTGAGGGCGTTGGTCTCGGCGTTCTTGTACCAGTCGATGCCGACGTGGGCGGTCGAATTGGTGGTCGCCTTGACGTTCACCTGCAGGACACGGACGCCGGCTTCCATCGCCTGCTTGATGACACGGGCATAGGCCTGCATGTCGACGTTCTGGATGACGACAAGGTCCGGCTTCTCGCTGATGATCTGGGTGATCGCCTGAACGCCCTGGTCTACGTTCCAGTTGGGATCGCGGATCTGAAGTTGGAAACCGTACTGGTCGGCCATGCGCTGCATGCCTGCGGCGAAGCCGGCGGCGATGTCCATGCCGATGGAGATCGGCACGAAGACGACCTTCTTGTCCCTCATGCTCTGGTAGAATTTCGTCGACATGCCGTCGTCGAAGCCCGCCTCCTGGGCCTTGACGGTCGTCATGCCGACGCTGAGCGCGATAGCCGCGCTCCCGATGATGCTGATCAGTTTCTTCATTGTCTCCTCCACTTGGTCGGTAGCGTCAGATGTCGCCTTGCTGCGACGTTTGTTCGTCTCGCGGGTTCAGAACCGTGTCGATGATGATGGCGACCAGAAGGATCACTCCCTTGATCAGGTTCTGGATCGAATAGGACACGTTCATGATCGTCATGCCGTTGAGAAAGATGCCGATCAGCAGCGTGCCGACAATGACGTTGAATATTCCGCCGCGGCCGCCGCTCAGCACGATGCCGCCAAGCACGACGACCAGGATGACGTCGTAGACCATGGTCGAGTTGACCACGCGGGTGTTCATCGTGCCGACCAGGGTGGCCAGCACCAACCCGGCGAAAAAGGCGATCGATGCCGAAATCACGTATTGCAGCAGCATCATCGGGCGGGTTGGGATACCGGCGATGCGCGCCTTCAGCGGATTGTCGCCCATGGCGCGGATGAACACGCCAGCCTTGGTGTGGCGCAGGAAGAGATGGGCCAGAAGCGCCACGACCGCGAAGGCGATCACGGGGATCGGGATGCCGAACAGGTAGCCGGCGCCGAATTCCCGGGTCCAGGCCGCGCTTTGAGGAATGAACAACAGGTCGACGTCGACGAAGGCGACGCGCGTGAAGCCGTAGATCGCGGTGATCATCGCCAGCGTGGCGAAGATCGCCGGGATCTCCGCATAGGCGACGAGGAAGCCGATGGTCAGCCCTATGCAGACAACGAAGATGTAACCCAGCAGCACCGCCTGCCAGACCGGCGTGCCGTTGCCCAGCATGAAGACGACCCAGGCGACAGACATCGCCATGGTCGATATGACGGCAAGGTCGATACCGCGGCCGATGATGGTCAGCGCTATGCCGATGGCCAGGATTCCGAGGATGGAAACACTCTGCACCAGCGATAGCAGGTTGCCCGGAGCAAGGAATCCCGGGAGCGTCAGGCCGAACAGGATGAACATGACGACGGCGATCGCGAGAACGATGCGTTCCTGCGAAAAATACGCCGATCGGCGCTTGCCCGCCTTACTACCAACTGCCGTCTGCATTCCCCTCGTTCCCTCCCTGAACTCGGCCCGGGTCAACCATGCGGCACCTACATGGTCAATGCCTGCCCCGCATAGAGTTCATCCAAAAGTTCGGACCGGTGTTCGTCGAGCATAGGCGCCGGCCGCCGGATGGCTCCCGGCGTTTCGCTGAGCCGCCCGACGACGGCATGCATCGGCAGCGTGCCCATCTCCGCGTCCTCCATCTCGACGAATGTGCCTCGCGCCCGCACATGCGCGTCTTCCATCAGCGCGGCCGCGTCGTAGATCGGTCCCACCGTCACCTCGGCCTCGTCGAAATGCGCCAGGTTTTCAGCAAGCGTCCGTTCGCCGATGAAGTCGCCGATGATGGCATCGAGTTCCACGACGTTCTCGACGCGCTTCTCGTTGGTGGTGAAGCGCGGATCGTCGCAGAGTTCGGGGCGACCGATGGAGCGGAACAGGCGGTACGCCATCTCGGGCGTCGAGGCGGAAAGCGCGACGTATCCGGCGTCTTCCGTCCGATAGATGTTGCGTGGCGCCGATAGCGCCGTGCGATTGCCGGTGCGAGTCGGCACGGCGCCGGTCGCCTTGTAGACTGCCTGGTCGGCGCCGAGAATCGAGATGATGGGTTCGAGCAGGGAGAGGTCGATTTCCTGGCCCTTGCCCGCGCCGAGCTCAGATTCGCGCAGTGCGACTAGAACGGCGGAGGCGCCATAGAGGCCGGCAATGGAATCGGCCAGTCCGAGATTGGGCAGGAGCGGCTCGCGGTCGGGGAAGCCGTTCTTGAACGCGAAGCCGGAAGCGGCCTCGACCAGCGTGCCGAAGCCGGGCTTGTCGCGATAGGGACCGGTCTTGCCCCAGCCGCTGATGCGGGCGACGACGAGCTTGGGCTGAAGCCTGAGCAACTCGCCCATGTCGAAGCCCAACCTGTCGAGCACCCCCGGCCGGAAATTCTCGACGAGGATGTGGGAACTCGCCACCAGCTTGCGGAAAATGGCACGGTCCTCGTCCTTCTTGAGATCGATGACGATGCTGCGCTTGTTGCGGCCGTAGACCTTCCACTGGACGGAGATGCCGTTCAGCTTCCAGGCGCGAAGGGAATCGCCTTCCGGCGGCTCGACCTTGATGACGTCGGCACCGAGATCGGCGAGCACATGGGTCAGCATATTGCCGGCCACCAGGCGGGAAAGGTCCAGCACGCGGACTCCGTCCAGGGGGCATTTGCTGTCCCGAGCGTACGCCTCTGCCACCGGCTCCTCCCTTTCCACTATGGGCACGGTGATAAGGCAAGGCCGCTGCGGAGCGGAAATAGCATATGCCGACTGGGCTATTGCAAAAAGCTTTTGCGAATTGCGTGCTTCCGGATCGAGAAGTCCGCCATGATGGACACAACGACGTCCGGGCCTGCAAAATGCGCGCAGTATTCAACGGGGACGATGCAGCATGTATCCATCCAGGGTCGACGTCACCGAGGTCGGGGCGCGTGACGGGCTGCAGGCCGAACAGCAGTTCGTGCCGACCGAGCGCAAGATCGAATTCATTGCCGGTTTCGCCGAGGCGGGCCTGCGGCGCATAGAAGCGACGTCGTTCGTATCGCCGCGCGCTGTGCCGCAACTGGCCGACGCCGCGCAGGTCGTCGCCGCGACGAAGAACCTCGGTCCCACCATCGCCGCGCTGGTTCCCAACGCCAAGGGTGCCATGCGCGCCGTCGAGGCAGGCGTCGACGAAATGGTGGTGTTCATTTCGGCTTCCGAAAGCCACAGCGCCACCAATCTCAACATGTCGATCGACGAGGCGATCGCGGCGGTCGAGCCGGTGGCCGCGATCGCGAGCGAAAGCGGCAAGGTCTTGCGCGCCGCGATCGCCGTCGCCTTCGGCTGTCCGTTCGAGGGCGACGTGCCGCCCGCGACGGTCAGCGCGATCGCAGGCCGGCTGAAGGCGCTGGGCATATGCTCACTGACTCTGGGGGACACGACCGGCATGGCCTCGCCGCGCCATGTGGAGACGGTCTGCGGGAAACTGTCGGAGGACCACCCCGACATGCGGCTGACCCTGCATTTCCACAACACGCGCGGGCTTGGCCTCGTCAACGTGATGGCAGGCCTCGGGCTCGGCATCGACAGCTACGAATCGGCGGCCGCGGGCCTCGGCGGCTGTCCCTTCGCGGCAGGCGCCACCGGCAACATCTGCACCGAGGATTTCGTCTATATGCTGTCCGAACTGGGCATCGAGACCGGCATCGACCTCGACGCGATGATCCGCGTCGCCCGGGAGATGGAGCGCTGCCTGGGCAGGGCGTTGCCCGGGCAATTGATGCGCGCCGGTCCGCGCATCCGGCTGCATCCGATGAGCGCGGTGCGCCGGGCCGTCGGATAGGAATTCCAGCCCTTTTCAGGCAGCCTTGCGCAAATCCTCGATGATGAGGTCGGCTGCCTTTTCGCCGATCATGATGGTGGGCGCATTGGTGTTGCCCGTCGTCAGATGCGGCATGATCGACGAATCGGCGACCCGCAACCCCTCGATGCCACGCACCTTCAGGCGCGGATCGACCACCGCGGCATCATCGACGCCCATCTTGCAAGTGCCGACCGGGTGATAGAGGGAGGATCCTTCCCGACGGACGAATTCCTCCACCTGCGCATCGTCGGTGACGGCTTTGCCCGGCCGTGTCTCTTCAACGACATAGTTGGCGAAAGCCGGAGCGCCAAAGATGTTCCGAGCATGCGCGAGCCCTGCCGCCATGACCCGAAGATCGTCCCGGTCAGTGGCATAGGCGTAGCGGATTTTCGGATTTGCCATCGGGTTGTTGCTGTTGACCAGAACCGTGCCGCGGCTTCCCGGCCTTGTCGGACAGACGGCGACTGTCATGCCGGGGTCATCCTCGAGTACCAGGGCCTTGCCGAACACATAGCTCGCCGGCGTGAACAGCAATTGCAGGTCGGGGCTCTCCAGCCCTTCCCGGCTGCGGCAGAAGACCATTGCGCTGGTGACGCCGAAGGTCAGCGCGCCCTTGCCGGTCAAGCCGAACTTCACGACCTCGCGGGCGAGCCGCCAGCCGCGGGCCAGCTCATTGATCGTCGTCAGGTTGCGCAGGCGGCTCACCAGTCGCACGGTAAGATGGTCCGAGAGGTTGCGGCCGACGCCCGGCAGGTCAAGGCGGGTCTCGATCCCGACGGAGGACAGGTGCCGCGGGTCGCCGATGCCCGATAGCTGCAGCACCTGCGGCGACCCTATGGAGCCGGCCGACAGGATGACCTCGCGCGACGCCCGCACTTCCTTCGCTTGGCCCCCTTGCAGATAGCGCACGCCGACGCAGCGCCCCTCCTCGATGATCAGGCTGGATGCCGTCGCGTTGGGTATGACCTCGACGTTGCGCCTCGCTGCCGGGACCTGGAGATAGGTTCGGAAGGTCGATCCCCGCAGCCGACCGCGCCGCGTCATCTGCGCGTAACCGACACCTTCCTGGCGTACGCCGTTGAGGTCCGGCGTATAAGCGAACCCCGCCTCCTGTGCCGCCTTCACGAACAAATGGGTCAGCGGCAGGATGGTGCGGTAGTCCTCGACCTTGAGCGGTCCGGTCTTGCCTCGGTACTGCGTGTCCCCGCCACCGGCATAGGTTTCGCCACGGCGAAACAATGGCAGCACTTCCTCGTAGCTCCAGCCGCGGCAGCCGAGTTGAGCCCAGCTATCGTAGTCGGCGGGGTTGCCGCGAACGTAAAGCATGCCGTTGATCGAGCTCGAACCGCCCAGCACCTTGCCGCGCGGCGTGTGGATCGGCCTGCCATAGGTACCCTCCTCTGGCTCGGAGGCGTACATCCAGTTGTATCGGGGATCGTAAAGGAGATGCCCGACGCCGGCGGGGATGTGGATGAAAGGGTGTGAGTCGCGACGTCCAGCCTCCAGAAGGCAGATCCTGTAGCCCGCCTCGGCGAGTCGCGCCGCGACCACGCATCCGGCGGAACCCGCACCTATCACGACGAAATCTGGCTGCATGACGCTCCTTCCCTGCCCGGGCGAACCCGAACCGCACTTCCTGCAATAATGGAGAATGGAAAATCACACCCCCTCGGGGTGCATGAAATATTGAACATCGCTACGGCTATAAGTAAGCGCTATATCTGGAAGAGCGGACGTACCTATGCCATCAGGCTCCGCGAGGGATTTGGAATGGAACTAAGACAGCTTCGCTATCTCATTTCTATCATCGATTTCGGCAGCTTCTCAAAAGCCAGCGGCCAGCTCAACGTGGCCCAGCCTGCGCTGAGCCAGCAGATCGCGAATCTCGAAAGCGAGTTGGAAAAGCCGCTGCTCGTGCGCAGCGCGCGCGGCGTCTCGCCCACGGACGCCGGGCTGAGGCTTTACCGGCAGGCGCAGATCATCCTTGCGCATATCGAGCAGGCCAAGTCCGACGTGCGCATGGCCGAGTTCGCCGAACAGTTCGTCGGTCAGGTCTCGGTGGGCCTGCCGACGTCGACGGCAACCATGGTCGCGCTGCCCTACATCCAGCGCATGCGCAGCAATTTCCCCGGCATCCACCTGCGAATCGTGGAAGCGCTGTCGGGCCATCTGATCGAGATGCTGCTCAACAACAGGATCGACCTCGCCATTCAGTTCCGCAGCGAAGCGGCGGCCGGATTGCAGGTCGAGCCCTTGCTGACGGAGGAGCTGTTCTGGGTCTCGTCGGAAGCCGAAACGAAGGGACAGTCCATCACGCTGGCCGAAATCGCCAAGCGGCCGCTGACCGTGCCGGGCAAGCCGCATGCAATGCGCGCGGTGATCGACCACGCCTGCCAGGAACTCGGCATCGAGCTCAACATCGTCGCCGACGTCGATTCGCTTCCGGCGCTGCGCGGCATAGCCGCCACCGGCATCGCCGGGGTCGTGCTGCCGCAGTCGGCGCTGGCGGAATCGACCGGCTATGGCGAACTGTTCAGCCGCCCTATCGTTGAGCCAAGATTGACCCGTCCCCTTGCGCTGTGCCGCTCCGAAGGAGCGCCGCGCAGCCGCGCCATGCAGGCGGCTGAAGAGGTCTTGCGTTTCCTGGTCAAGGACCTTGTCGAGGTCGGAACCTGGAAGGGCGCGACGCTCGACCCCGCGCTGGCCGCCCGCAAACCCGACAAGAGCCTGACGCCGAAGGCCAAGCGGCGCACGCGACAGGCGAGCTAGATCACCTTCGCGGCACGCAATCGCGACAGCCGGTCGTCGTCGTAACCGATCTCGCGCAGGATGATCTCGGTGTGCTCGCCCAGTTCCGGCGGCGGCAGCCTGAGCGTAGAGGCCACGTCGTCGCCGCGTATGGGTTGGCTGACGATGGCAACGGGGCCGCTTTTGCAATGCGCCTCCACGGCAATGCCCTGGCTGCGCACCTGCGGGTCCGCGAAGGCTTCGCCGATGCCGTAAACGGGGCCGCAAGGGATGCCGGCCTTGTTCAGGACTTCGATCCAATGCGCGGACGATTCGCTCCTCGTCCTGCGCTCGATGATGGCGTTCACTTCGGGCCGCCGCGCCACGCGCAACGCATTGGTTGCGTAGGCCGGATCGCCGAGCGCTCCCTCCAGGCCGAGCGCCTTGACCAGCTTGACGTAGAAAGCGTCGTTCGACGGAGCGATGGCGATCTCACCGTCGGCGGTCGCGAAAAGGCCGTAAGGCGCGACCAGCGCATGGTCGTTGCCGGTGCGCGGCGCGGCCTCACCGGAATTGAGGTAGTTGGTCGCGTGAAACGACAGCATGCTCATCAAGCTGGCGAGCATGCTGACGCTGAGCGTCGCACCCCGCGGGCGCTGGCCGCGATCGTGAAGCGCTGCCGCTATGGCCAGCGCTGCATAGAGACCGCACACGAGGTCGGCTATCGGCACGCCACTACGCATCGGCTGATCCTGGGCCCTGCCGTTGCAGCTCATGAAGCCGCTCATGGCCTGGACGATGAAGTCGAAGGCGGGTCGGTCCGCATAGGGGCCGTCGACACCGAAACCGTTGATGTTGCAGTGAACCAGCGTAGGGTTGATCTGCTTCAACCGTTCCGGCGAAAAACCCATCCTGCCCAGCACGTCAGGCCGAAAATTCTCGACCAGAACGTCGGCCCCCGCCACCAGATCGGCCAGCACCGCCTTGCCTTCGGGAGCATAGAGGTCGAGCGCGATGGAGCGCTTGTTGCGGTTGTAGTTGGCGAAATAGCTGCTCATGGAGCCGACCATGACGCCCTGCCCTCGTACCGGGTCTCCCTGCCCCAGCGGCTCGACCTTGATGACGTCGGCGCCGAGGTCGGCAAGCAGGGCCGAACAGAACGGCCCCGATATGACACGGGTGAGATCGACGACGCGCACGCCCTGGAAAGACAAATCGATACCCCTTCGATGATCGGACGGATCGCCGATCGAAACGCAGACCCGCGCGTGCCGCAAGCACGACTCCACGATGCCGGGCTTTCCCGATCGAGAAGGCAGCCAGGATCGCGAAATCTTATGGCCACTTACCCGCTTCGTATTTCGCCCCGGCCGGCATACGGCCTAGATTGCCCGCCTTGGTTCGCGCATCGGGAGGAATTCATGCCAGTTCAGGCCGCGTCGAAGGCGGAAGCGGAGTCCGTGCGGGGACATGAGAATTTCATAGGCGGCAAGTCGCAGCCGGCGCAGGATGGCCGGACCATCGACGTGGTATGCCCATCCGACGGCAAGGTGTTCGCCGCCATCGCCAGAAGCGGTGCGGCGGACGTGGACGCCGCCGTCCGCAGCGCGAGAAAGGCCTTCGACACCGGCGCCTGGCCGCGCATGTCGGCGACCGATCGCGGCCGGGTTCTGGCCAGGATGTCGGAGCTGATCCTGCGCGATCGCGAGAGCCTGGCGCAACTGGAAGCCAGGGACGTCGGCAAGATCTATCGCTCGACTTTCTCCGACGTAACGGTGCTTGCGCGCTATTTTGAGTTCTATGCCGGCGCCGCCGACAAGATCGGTGGCGACGTCATCCCGTTGCCGACCGGCTTTACCGCCTTCACGATCCGCGAGCCCCTCGGTGTCGTCGCCGGCATTCTGCCGTGGAATTCGCCGACGCAGATGTTCGGGCGCGTGGTCAGCCCGGCGCTGGCAATGGGCAACACCGTGGTGCTGAAGCCGGCCGAGGATGCCTGCCTCAGCGTGCTCAGGCTCGCGGAACTCGCTGTCGAGGCCGGATTGCCGGAAGGGGCGCTCAATGTCGTCACCGGCTATGGCCACGAGGCGGGCGCGGCGCTTTCGGCCCATCCGGTGATCGACTTCATCAGCTTCACCGGGTCGCCCGAGGTCGGAGCCCTGGTGCAGCAGGCCGCGGCCGCCAATCATGTCGGCGTGACGCTGGAACTGGGGGGCAAGTCGCCGCACATCCTTTTCGACGACGCCGACTTCAAGGCCGCGCTGCCGATCATCACCAGCTCGATCATCGTCAACTCCGGGCAGACCTGCGTCGCCGGCAGCAGACTGCTCGTGCAGGCAAGCGCCATGGAACAGGCGGCCGAGGTATTCGGCGCGCATTTCCGCGGCCTGTCGACCGGAGCGCACGACGTCGAATGCGACCTCGGCCCGCTCATCAATGCCAAGCAGCACAAGCGCGTAAACACGATGCTCTCGACGGCGATCGACGAGGGCGTGCCGGTGATCGCCGAAGGCAGCATCAGGGACGGCAGTTCCGGTGACGGCTATTTCGTACGGCCGACGCTGCTCGGCCCGGTGCCGCGCGACAACACCATCGCCCGGCGGGAGGTGTTCGGTCCCGTGCTGTCGCTTCTTCCGTTCGCCGACGAAGCCGACGCCATCGCGCTTGCCAACGATACGCCGTTCGGCCTGGCCGCAGCGGTCTGGACGCGGGATGTCGGCCGCGCCATGCGCGTTGCGCGTCAGGTCCGGTCGGGACAGGTCTATATCAACGGCTATGGCGCCGGCGGCGGCGTCGAACTGCCGTTCGGCGGCTTCAAGAAATCGGGCCATGGGCGCGAGAAAGGCATGGAAGCCCTGCACGAGTTCTCCGCCACCAAGACCGTCATCCTCAACCACGGTTGAGCCGACCGCCTGAGAAGCCGCACCGGCCGGGATGCCGGCCGTGCTGCGGTTTCAACGCTTATTTCCGACCGCGCCGTGAGGGCGTGCCCGGTGTCTTTCCGATCAGGAATTGCACCATCGCGCGGGTCTGTGCCGGCAGTGCGCCGCGCCGCACGCACACGCGCATCTCGCGCCGAGTCCAGCCGTCGGACAACGGGACACTGACGATTTGGCCGGAGCGCGCGGCTTCCGCCAATCCCCGCGGCAGAACGGTGACGCCGAAGCCGGCCGCCACCAGTTCGCGCGCCACCTCGTTGCTGTGTGCCTGGTAACGCAGGTTGAGATGCTGGTTCAACTCGGCCGCCGCCCGGCGAAGCTGGCTCATCACGGAACTGTTCTCGCTGACGCCGACGATATCGCTCGAAAGAAGCTCCGTGAAGGCGATCGACGTCCTTGTCGCGAAAGGATGATCGGCAGGAAACACGGCCACCAGTTCATCGTGCCTGTAGGCGAAGGTCTCCACTTCGCCCGGTATCTCCGGCGGGGTTGCGTAGACGCCGATATCGGCCGTCCCCGTGGCGACGGCATGGACGACCTCCGAGCTCAGTTGCTCGCGGATATCGAGGTCGATACGGGGATAGATCGCGGCGAAGTCCCTCAGTTCCATCGCCAGGAAACCGACCAGGGCGGAGGGCACGGCGCTAATGCGGACGTGCCCCTTCGCGCCTTCGGCGAATTCACTCAGATCAGTCCTCATGCCGTCGACGAGCGAAAAGATGCTGCGCGCGTGATCGGCAAGCGCCTCTCCGACCGGTGTTGGGATCGTGCCTTTGGCACCCCGGTACAGCAACTTCACATCGAACAGGTATTCGAGGTCCTGTATCCGCTTTGTCACCGCCGAGGGCGTTATGCTCTCGCGTTCCGCCGCCCGGCCGATGCTTTTTTCCTCGCAGACGGTCAGGAAGAGCCGCAGGCTCAGCAAATCGAGCTTGGTGATGGTTTTCTTCAGCGGCGTGACCATGCCTCGCTTCAGGGCAAGGCGCGCAGGATGGCGTCGGCACCCTTTTCGGCGATCATGTAGGTGGCAGCCATGGTGTTGGCCGACGGCATGGTCGGCATGATCGAGGCATCGACAACCCGCAGTCCCTCGACCCCGTGCACGCGCAACCGGTCGTCGACGACGGAGCGTTGATCCTCGGCCGGCCCCATGCGGCAGGAACCCATCAGGTGGAAGACCGTCGAACCCTTGCGCCGTGCGAAATCGAGGATCTCGTCATCGGTCTCGATGTCGGCTCCCGGGCTTTCCCGGCCGGCGAAATAGGGTTTCAGAGGGTCGGTCTCGAGCAGCCGCCGCGCCAGCCTGATGCCCGAGACAATCGCCGCCCTATCGATCTCGGCGCTGAGATAGTTCGGCTGAATGACCGGGTTCTCGCGCGGGTCTCTGGATCGTGCACGCACATGGCCGGTACTCTCGGGCCGCTGCTGCCAGACGCCGCAGGTCATACCGTCGAAACCATCGAGCAATCCCGCGACGCCTTCCCGGTAGCTTGCCGGCGTGAAGGTCATCTGCAGATCCGGAACGGAAAGAGCCGGGTCCGACTTCCAGAAGACGTGGGCAAGAGACGGGCTGACCGAAAGCACGTTCGGCAGGCCGAGCGCCCAGCGCGCCGCCTGCCCGACGAGGGGGATGCCGCCGACCATGCGGTTGATGGTCCTGACACCCTTGACGCGCGCCACGACGCGGATCGCCCAATGGTCGCGCAGGTTCTCGCCGACCGCTTCGGCCACGTGGACGGGAGCGATGCCCAGCGCCTGAAGGAGCGGGGCCGAGCCAATGCCCGAAAGCTGGAGCAATTTCGGGCTGTTGACCGCACCGGCGGCAACGATCACCTCCCGGTTGGCAACTAGCCGTGCCTCGGTGCCGTCGGGTCGCATGTAGGTGACGCCGACCGCCTTGCGGCCGGCAAAGTCCACCTTCGAGACCTGTGCCTGGGTGATCAACGTCAGATTCGCGCGCTTCAGCGCCGTCTTGAGGAAACTGCGCGCCGAGCTGCGGCGTTGTCCCTTGTGGATCACCCGCTGGTAGTAGCCGACCCCTTCCTGGACGGCGCCGTTGTAGTCGGCATTGTAGGGAATGCCGTAGTCCATGGCGCCCCTTACGAAGGCGTCGCAGAGCGGATGGCTCCAGTCGAGATCGGTGACGTAGAGCTTGCCGTCGCGCCCGCGCAGCTGCTCGTCGCCAGCTCCGATGCGTTTTTCGGTGCGGCGGAAGAACGGCAGCACCTCCTCGTAGCTCCAGCCGCGATTGCCCATCTGGGCCCAGGCATCGTAGTCGGTCGCCTGGCCGCGATTGTAGACAAGGCCGTTGATCGAACTGGATCCGCCCAGCGTGCGGCCTTGCGTGGTGGCGATGCGACGGCCGGCGCTGCCGACCGACGGCTCGGTCTCGAAACGCCACGTGTAGGCCGGATTGAACAGCGTCTTGATGTAACCCGCCGGCAGGTGGATGAAAGGATGGTTATCCTTCGGGCCGGCCTCAATGACGCAAACCGTGTTCGCCGGGTTCTCGGAGAGCCGGTCCGCCAGCAGGCAGCCGGCGGTCCCCGCCCCGACGATGATGAAATCGAATTGACCAGCAGGCTGCGGCAACGGCTTGTCCTCCCACGCGACCCGCGGCTTTGTCCCGAAATTATTTCAGCGCATCGGCCAAATCCGGCAGCGTTGCAAAGAGGGTTTGCCTATACCGGTATTCGGCTGCCTTCACCCTCGCCTTCGCTTTCCGGCACCCAAAGCATGTCGCCCGAAAGCGGAAACCGGTTCAGGATAACGACATGCGCAAAAAAGAACCTGAAGCGCGCCGCACGAGTCCGATTTGACGCAACGCGCTTCAACGCGGAACGGAGGGCCTGATCACGATCACCTTCGGTTCGGTGTATTCCTCAACGGCAAAGCGCACGCCCTCGCGCCCGAAACCCGACGTCCCGGTGCCGCCGTAAGGCATATGATCGACACGCCAAGTGCCCGGACCGTTGACGATGACCCCGCCCGCCTTGATTTCGTCCGACATGCGCAAGGCCGTGTCGAGGTTCGCGGTATAGATGCCGTGGTGGATCGCGCCGCTGACGGCGTTCATCTCGGCAAGGGCCTCATCGACTGAATCCACCGGACTCACCGCTACCACCGGGCCGAATATCTCATTGCGCATGACCGTCATTTCACCGGTCGCGCCGGTAATCACGGTCGGCGCGATATAGGCCCCCATGCGCTCGCCGCCACAGGCCACAACTGCGCCCCGCGAGACGGCATCGACGATGACCGCCTCGACCCGCTTCGCGGCCGCTTCGTCCATCATCGGTCCGATTGCGCCTGCGCTGTCAGGCCGCATCTCCCTGACGTTCGCGACGAAGGCCTCGACGAATTCCGCATAGCGGGAACGCGCGATGTAGATGCGCTGCACCGAAATGCAGGACTGGCCGGAGCGCACGAAGCCGCCCGCCGCGCATTCCCGCGCCGCCAGGGCGGCATTGCCGTCGTCGGCGACGAACACGGCGCCGACGCCGCCAAGCTCCAGGTGCACGCGCTTCAGCGGCACGGCCTCCTTGATCTTCCAGCCCACCGCGCCGCCGGTGAAGCTGATGACCGGAAGGCGCGCATCGCGCACTAGCGCCATGGTCGCGTCATTGTCGACATCGACCACCGAGATCGCCTCCTTCGGCCAGCCGGCCTCGACGACGAGGCGCGCCATGCCGACCGCTGCCAGCGGTACGCGCGGCGAAGGCTTCAGCACGATCGGAGCGCCTGCCGCCACCGCCGGCGCGATCTTGTGGGCGGCAATCAGCAGCGGGCCGTTATAAGCGGTGATGCCGAGGATCGGCCCGATCGACTCGCGCCGGATATAGGCCACGGCACCGCGCGCGCGCTCGACGGCATCGACGTTGAGCTGCTCGGACATGCCGGTCCGGACATAGGCGGCCGTAAGGGTGAAGACTTCGACGGCGCGCTGTACCTCCAGCGTCATGTCCTTGACCGTCAGGTAGCCACTTTCGTCGGCCAGCGCCTGGGCGATTGCCTGTGCGTCCGCGGCCAGCGCAAGCGCGACCTTGTCCAACACGGCGGCGCGATCGAAGCTGCTGGTCCGGCGCACCCGGTCGGCCGAAGCCGCGGCCAACGCCACGGCTTCCTCTACCCGGGCGGACGTCATCGCACATTGCTCGCCCGCCACGAAACCGACCTTGCCTTGCTGCGTCATCTCACTCTCCCCGGAATCGATCTGCGACGTTGATGGCTACCCCGGCGGTCGACCATTCGCATTTCGGAAGTTCGCGCCTGCCGGATATCGTTCGCCATGGCAATCAATAGGAGCGCGGCATGCCCAGAACGTGCTGGGCAACCTGCGCCAGGACAAGATTGTTCGAGATCGGCGCGGTGCGGAACAGCCGCGCCTCGCGCCACTTGCGCTCGACATGGAATTCGGAGGCGAAACCGTAGCCGCCGAAGGTCGTCATCGCAGCTTCGGCCGCCTCCCAGGCAGCCTCGCTGGCGAGATACTTGGCCATGGTGGCTTCGCGGCCGCCGCCTTCGCCTTCGCCGAACAGCGTCGCCGCCTTGTTGCGCATCAGTTCGGCCGCCTCGATGTTGATATGCGCCCGGGCGATGGGGAACTGCACGCCCTGGTTCGCGCCGATCTCACGATCGAAGACGACCCGGTCGCCCGCATAGTCCGAGGCGGCTTTGACGAACCATTTGCCGTCGCCGATCGATTCGCTCGCCACCAGAAGCCGCTCGGCGTTGAGCGAATCGACGAGATAGCCGAACCCCCTGCCCTCTTCGCCGATCAGGTTCGCTTCCGGCACGAAAAGATCGTCGATGAAGACCTGGCAGGTATGGTGGTTGAGCATGGTGCGGATCGGCGTCGGCTTGAGCGAGGAGCCGGCGGCGGCGATGTCGACAAGAAAGAGACTGAGCCCTGCAGTCTTGCGCTCGACCTTTTCGATCGGCGTCGTGCGCGCCAACAACAGATAGAGATCCGAATGGAGGTAGCGCGAGGTCCAGATCTTCTGTCCGTCGATCCGGTAACCACCCTCGACCTTGCGCGCCGAGGTCTTGATGCGCAGCGTGTTCGAGCCGGCGTCCGGTTCCGTCACCCCAAAGGCCTGCAGGCGCAGGCTGCCATCGGCGATGCGGGGAAGGTAGGCGCTTTTCTGCGCCTCGCTACCGTGCCGCAGCAGCGATGCCATCGTGTACATCTGTGCGTGGCATGCCGCACCGTTGCCGCCGGATCTGTTGATCTCCTCCAGGATGACGCAGGCGTCGAGGATGCCCAGGCCCGAGCCTCCATACTCCTCCGGAATGAGGGCTGCGAGCCAGCCGGCTTTCGTCATCTCGTCGACGAAAGCCTTCGGATAGGCGCCGGTCTCGTCGCATTCGCGCCAGTAGTCCAGCCCGAAGCGGTCGCAGATACGCCGGACCGCCTCACGGATTTCGCGTTGCGTGGACGTGTATTCGAAATCCATCATTCGGCTCCCATGCGCCGTTGTTCTTCCGCTATCGTCGCCGCCGAGCGGTCGTCGATGCCGTCCGGGGCGAGCCCGGCGAGTATTTCGTGCGTGGCCTCGCCCAACGATGGCGGCGGGCGACGCGACACGAGGCGCTTGCCATCGAGCCGCAGAGGCGTCGCCACCACCTTGTGGCGCGGTGCCGAGCCGGTCGGCAGCGGCACGACCATCTCGGATGCTTCGACCTGCTCATGCGCCAGGACCGACGCTATGTCATTGAGTTCACTGCAGGGCGCGCCCACCGCGCGCAGTACCGACACCAGTTCCAACGTGGGGCGCAAGCCGGTCGCGGCCTCGATCTCGGCCTGCAATTCGGACCGCCGCTCGACGCGGTTCCTGTTGGTGAGGAAGCGGGCATCGACGGCGAGTTCGGGTCGACCGATGGCCTCGCAGACGCGCGCGAACAGGCGATCGTTACCGGCGCCAATGAAGATGTGGCCGTCGGCGGTCCGGAAAAGCTGGTAAGGCGCCGCCATGGCCATGGCCGAGCCGAGCTTGCGCGGGAGCTTGCCCGAGGCCATGAACCCGGCGGCGAAAACAGTCATCCAGGACAGGCTGGTGTCCAGCAGGCTGGCCTCCACCACGGTGCCGGCTCCGGTCTCAGCGCGCTTCAGCAGGGCCGCAAGGATGCCGAGCGCCGCCCACATGCCGGTGCCCATGTCGACCAACGACACGCTGACGCGGACAGGCTCGTCGCCCTCGCTGCCGGTCACACTCATGATACCCGAAAAGGCCTGTATAAGCGGATCGTAGCCGGGGAGCCCTCTCAGCGGGCCAGTCGCACCGAAGGCGCTGATCGCGCAATAGACGAGGCCGGGATTGCCGGTCGACAGCGTGGCATGACCGAGCCCCATCCGCTCGGCGCTGGCGGGGCGTAGCGAATGAACCACCACGTCGACGCTGCGGGCAAGGCGCGCGACCGTTCGCTGGCCCTGTTCGCTGGCCAAATCCAGGGCGATGCTGCGTTTGCCACGGTTCAGCGCCAGGAAGGTTGCCGATTCACCGCCGATTTCCGGCGGCATCCAGGCGCGTGTATCGTCGCCGCCGGCCGGGCGCTCGATCTTGATGACCGTCGCACCGAAGTCGGCAAGGATCTGGGTGCAGAACGGCCCCGCCACATTCTGTGTCAGGTCCAGAACCCGAACGCCTTCAAGGATACCTGTTGCCATTCTCAAAACCGGTCCGTGCTTCGTCGAGAGGCGGGGCCAATTCGTGGTCACGCTGTGAGCAGGATCTTTGTAGAGGGCAACAAGAGCCTATGGATAATAGTCATTTTCGATGTTCGTATTCAGATCGCTTATAGGAAAAGCGAGGAGCATCGTGCTGTGTCGGAACTCCGCGCCGCCGCCGTCGGAACCCGTGGAAACCATCACCGGCGCGATGATCGGAACCGTCGACGAATCAGCCGAAACGGGCTGTTGACCGGGCGTCCAGCGCCTGCAGGAAGCCGTCGCGAGCATACCGGATAGCCGCAAACGGAACGGCTTGCATACCCGATGAAACATGATAATACTCACCAGTATCTAATCGCACTTACAAGTTTTAACGAGGGTTTCTGAGTGACGGCTGGGCAGGAAACACCGGCGCAAACCGTACCGCCCCTGGCGCGGACGTTGCCCGACCTGTTGCGGGAGCAGGCCCGCCTGCACCCCGACGCGCTCGCGGTGATCGACGAGGCCGGACAAGCGAGTTTCGCGCAGCTGCATGCCCGGGCGGCTCGTTTTGCTGCAGCGCTGCAGCGTGACGGCATTGGCCGCGGTCACCGTGTCGGCATGCTTCTCGGCAACGGCATGGAGTGGCTCGAGATTTTCTTCGGCATCGGCATGGCCGGCGCTGTCGCCGTGCCGTTCAGCACATGGTCTACCCGGTCCGAACTCGAGTTCCTCATCGCCGACTCGCAGATCGCCGCCCTGTTCGTCCGGCCGAATTTCCTCGACCGAGATTTCGAGGTGGATCTCGCGCAACTTGCCGCCTCGGGCAAGATATCGGGCCTCCGGACGATTGTCGTCCTTTCGGCCGCATCACGGCACGGCTTCGCCGCCGCCGGGGATTATCTCGAAAGCCTGGAAGGCTTCGTGGAGCTACCTCCCGGCGAGGGCCCGAGCGCAGCCGATGACGCCGTGGTGCTTTATACGTCAGGCTCGACGAGCCGCCCCAAGGGCGTGCGGCTGAAGCATTTCGGCATGATCGAGAACGGATTCAACATCGGCGAGCGCCAGGGGCTGCGGCCGGGCGACAGGGTGTTCCTGCCGACGCCGCTGTTCTGGTCCTACGGCGCGGCGAACGCCCTGCCCGCAACCTTCAGCCACGGCGCCTGCCTTGTCCTGCCGGACCGGTTTGAGGCCGGCGCGGCGCTGTCGATGATCGAGCGAACCGCATGCAGCGCCATCTACACGTTGCCTGCGATCACCAATGCCATGCTGCGGCACGCGAGTTTCGATCGGGCGAAAACCCGCACGCTCCGTACCGGCCTCACCATCGGCAGTCCGCGCGATTTCCTCACTGCCGCCAACGAACTGGGCGTCCCGCAATTGTGCAATATCTACGGCGCCACCGAGACCTACGGGAACTGCGCGGTGACACGGCACGACTGGCCGCTCCAGCGCCGCGCCGAGTGCCAGGGCGCGCCTCTTCCCGGCCAGACGTTCCGCTTCCGCGATCCCGAGACCGGAGAACTGTTGCCGGCCGGCAAGACAGGACTTGCCGAGGTCTCGGGATATGTCTCGCCCGGTTATTCCGGCGCGAGTTCCGTGCTCAATCCGGACATTTTCAGCGAGGACGGCTTCTATCGCACCGGGGACATGGGCTTCCTCGACGCCCAGGGGGCCTTCGTCTTCGTCGGGCGCGATTCCGACATGATAAAGCGTGCCGGCATCAACATCTCGCCGGCCGAGATCGAGGACGTGATGAAGACCTTCGCCGGCGTCGCGCAGGCGGCGGTCGTCGGCGCGCCCGATGCCGAGCGCGGGGAACTGGTCATCGCCTATGTCGTTCCGATAAAGGGCGCGGTGGTGGCCGCGTCCGAATTGCTGGACCACTGCCGGGCGCAGCTTTCCAAGTACAAGCTTCCGGACCGGATCGAGTTCACCGAAGCGCTGCCGTTGACCGCCACAGGAAAGCTCCAGCGCAAGGAGTTGCGGAAAACCGCCGCCGCCCTTGTGCCAGACAAGGCGCCATCGGCATGAAGGAAGCCTGGGGCAAGTGGGGCGATGCCGACGAACGAGGCGCGCTCAATCATATAGGCACGCGACAGGTGCGCGATGCCGCGCAACGGGTCCGCCAGGGCAAGACGATAAGCCTGGCGCAGCCGATCTCGGCTACCATGCCGGTGCCGAGCAGCCGGCCCGGCGTCATGCACTTCATGAACCGAGACGGCGGCGACTATGCCGCCGGCAGGCGGCGTCCCGGTGGTTTCCAGTTCGCCGACGACACTGTGGTGATGCCGCTGCATGCCGGGACGCATCTCGATGCGCTTTGCCACTGCTGGTACGACGACGCGCTCTACAACGGCTTTTCGGCGACCGAGGTCAGGAGCAACGGTGCCGCGCGGCTCGGCATTCAGACGCTTGGCCCTATCGCGACGACGGGCGTGCTGCTCGATTTCGTGGCCCTCAACGGCGGGCCTCTGGTGGACGGATTTGCGATCGGTCCGGATATGGTCGCGGCAGCGATCGAACGCACCGGCGCGCCGCTCGAAGCCGGCGACGCCGTGCTGCTCCGCACCGGCTGGCAGGAACGCTCCCGCGCCGGCGAGCAGGTGGATTTCGACAACGAACCCGGTCTCGACCGCGAGGCCGGCCTGCTGATCGCCGAAGCCGGTGCCGCGCTTGTCGGCGCCGACAATTTCGCGGTTGAGGTGCTGCCTTTCCGGGCAGGAACGGTGTTTCCAGTGCATCAATGCCTGATCCGGGACTATGGCATCACACTGCTGGAAGGACTGGAGCTGGCCGAACTGGCGGCACAGTGCGTGCCGCGTTTCCTGTTCGTCGCCGCCGCCCTGCCGATACGCGGCGCAACGGGAAGCCCCGTCAATCCGGTGGCGATCCTATGAGCCACGCTCTTGGCAAAGACGCGCCTGGCGGCTCGCCTCTCGCAGGCTTCCTGCGCGGCGTGCGCATTCTCGATTTGTCTCAATACATTCCCGGGCCGCTCGCCACCCTACTGCTTGCAGACATGGGCGCCGATGTGGTGAAGATCGAGCCGCCGCAAGGTGACGCGATGCGTGAACTCGGCCCCCGCGACCGGTCCGGCCGGCCGATCTTCCATCGTACGCTGAATGCCGGTAAGGCGATCCGTCGCATCGACCTCAAGGACGAAGCCGGCCGCGCCGAATTCCTGGAACTGGCTCGCTCGGCGGATGTCGTGGTCGAAGGCTTTCGGCCCGGCGTCATCGACCGCCTGGGCATAGGCTACGACGTCCTTTCCGGGCTCAACCCTGGCATCGTGCTATGTTCGATAAGCGGCTACGGCGCGAGTTCAGGCCGCGCCGGCGTGGCCGGCCATGACGCCAACTATCTGGCCTTGACGGGCCTGCTTGACCGCAACGGAACAGACGGGCCGACCTTCTTCGATCCGCCGATCTCGGACGTCGCCGGTTCCTTGTTCGCGGCAGTGACGATCCTCGGCGCGCTGCACGGGCGCCTTCGCACCGGCAAAGGCTGCTCGATAGACTTGGCGCTCGCAGATACGGCCATGCCGCTGCAGATGATGCAGATCGCCGCCTATGGCGCGAACGGCAGCGTGCCGCGCCGGGGCGAAACCTATCTCAACGGCGGCGCGGCGTATTACCAGGTGTACGGCACCAGCGACGGCCGTCACGTCGTGCTGGGCGCGGTCGAGCCGAAGTTCTGGAAAGCCTTCTGCGAAGGGGCCGGACGCCCCGACTGGGTACCGCGCCAGGCGGACGCAATCCCCCAGCAGACCCTGCGTGGGGAGATCGCCGCGTTCTTCGGCGGGCTTTCGGCAACGGAAATCATGGCCCGTTTCCAGGACGCCGATTGCTGCCTTTCCACCGTCAACGACCTCGGCGAGGCGCTGGCCGATCCCCACACGGCGGAGCGGCGACTGGTGCGTCGCAACGAGGCCGGCGAGTTGCAGGCGCTCTTTCCGGCCTGGATCGATGGCAATCCCCCCTCGCCACGAGGACCGCCATCGACGGACGAATCCTCGCTGAAGCTTCAACCGAAATGAACGAAGAAGGTGCGTATCGATGGCCCTGAACAGACGGATAGCGGTGATCGGCAGCGCAATCAGCGCGCCGGTCACCGACGACACAAAATCGCTTGAGGAACTGCTCTTCGACGTGGCCCAGGCCGCGATGCGGGACGCCGGCCTGAGTGCCGACGAGATCGACGGCATCGTGGTCGCCTCCAATGACCAGTTCGACGGCCGGGCCATCTCGATCATGGCGGCGTCCGGCTCCGTCGGAGGCGTCGACCGCGACATCCTGTCGACACCGTCGGCAAGCGAGCATGCCTTCGTCATGGGCGTCCTGCGCGTCGCCTCCGGCCAGTACGAAACCCAGCTCGTCGTATCGTGGAGCCCGGTCGAGGCATCATCCCTGTCGGAAGCGCAGCGATTGGGCGCCGACCCTTATTTCCACCGCGCGCTGCCCCTGGACGAACTGTCGGGTGCCGCCCTTCAGGCCTCGGCGATCCTGGCTGCCCGGCCGGAAGCGGCCGGGCTGGCAAGGCGGCTTGCCGAACGCAACCGGGCCAACGGCGTCAATGCCTATCCAGAAGCTGCCGGAAGCAAAACCGGCGCATCCGCCAAATCGAACGGCCGCTGGCCGATCGAACCGGACATGGTGTCTCCTCCGGTGCTGGGAGCGGTGGCCGTTGTCATCGCATCAGAAGATCATGTCGCACGCCACAAGCTCAACCACGTCGCCTGGGTACGGGGCATGGGCTGGGCGACCGAAGCGGGTTTCCTTGGCGATCGCGATCTTTCCACCGCACCGGCGCTCGAGGAAGCCGCGCGCCGGGCCTATGAGGAGGCCGGCCTGACCGACCCGCGCGCGGCGCTTGGCGTCGTGGAACTCACCGACGTCAGCCCCTACCAGGAACTGCTCGCCTACGACGCGCTCGGGCTCTCCGACAAGGCGAAATGGCAGGAAGACATCGCCGCCGGCGTGTTCGATCGGGACGGCGCCCTGCCCGTCAATCCCTCGGGAGGCGTCATCACGATCAACCCGGTCTTCTGCACCGGCATGATCCGCATCGCCGAGGCCGCCCGCCAGGTGCGGGGCAAGGCCGGACGTCACCAGGTCCGCAACGCCGGCGCGGCGCTGGCGCACGCCGCGAGTGGGTTCGCCATGATGTACCAGACGGTGCTGGTGTTCGGACAAAACAAGGATGGAGCACTGTCATGAGCGCGCCACGGGTTGGTATTATCGCCATCGGCCAATCGGCCTTCAAATCACGCCGCGACGACGCGAGCTATCCGGATCTCGTGCGCGAAGCCGTGAACCAGGCGCTCACCGGCGCGCAGCTCGAGCTAGATGACATCGAGGCGATCGTCTATTCGCTGTCGCCGGACGCCATGGTAGGCATCGGCAATGCCGAGCGTCTTGGCGTCGACGCCGTCGGCGGCCGCAACAAGCGTTTCCTGCGCATCAACACGGGCGGCGCCACCGGCATTTCCAGTGTGGCCGCGGCCTACTATCATGTCGCGGCCGGAGCCTGCGACGTTGTGATGACGGCCGGCGCCGACAAGGTCGGCGAGTGCGGAGATTCGCAGACCGTCCTCAACAAGATCTGGGATCCCACCTACGAGCGGCCGCTGCCGCTCGGCACCATCACCATGCTTGCCATGTCGGGTATCCGCTACGCAGACAAATACGGCATGACGCAGGAGGATATGGCGCGCGTCGTCGTCAAGAACCGCAAGCACGCCTCGCTCAATCCCAACGCCCATCTGCGCAAGGAAGTTACGGTCGAAGAGGTGATGGCATCGCGCTGCATCTCCTGGCCGATCAAGCTGATGGACTGCTGCCCGCAGTCGAGCGGCGGCGGCGCCATGGTGCTGGCGTCCGAGCGCTACATCAAGCAGAACCGCCTCGACGCGGTCTGGATCACCGGCGTCGGCCATTGCTCGGAGACCTATTATCTCGGCGACCGCATGGGGCGCGGCCAGACGGCAGACCACGCCGATGCCTACGCACTGCGCAACTCCTTTGCGCGGGCCTACAAGATGGCCGGCATCACCGATCCACGCAAGCAGGTCGACGTGGCCGAGCTCTATGCGCCGTTCAGCAACACCGAATACCATTCGATCGAGGCGGCCGGCCTCGCCGATCCGGGCGGCGCCGTCGCCGGGGTCAATGAAGGCCGCTTCTCGATCGGCGGACAGACACCGGTCAACCCGTCGGGCGGGACGCTCTGCACCAATGCCATCGCCGTGACCGCGATGATCCGGGTCGCGGAGGTCGCCCTTCAGGTATCCGGCCGGGCCGGCGGCCACCAGGTCAAGGGCGCCAAGATCGGCGTCGCCAGCGGCAACGGTGGCGACCACCAGTTCTTCGGAACGATGGTCGTCGAAGCCTGACCGAAACCTGCCCATTCCTCAAAGAGACGGACAAAAGACATGGAACTTCTGAAGCGCCGCGAGGCCTGGAACATCACCTATACCCACGCGCTCGGCGAGACCGCGAGCTGGTTCTACGTGCAGATCCGCGATCACGCCAAGATCTACGGCCGGCGTTGCGGCAAGACCGGACGCGTGCTGGTTCCGCCACGCGCATTCTCGGATCAGACGCTCGAACCCACCACCGACTGGGTGGAAGTCGGCCCCGGCGGCCGCATCGAGACTTTCACCATCGTCTACGAGGAGTTCCAGAACCTGCCGCCGCCGCCCTATGCGTTCGGCTACGTCATGCTGGACGGCGGCGACACCGCGATCGGCGGTTTCTTCAGGGGCGTCGACCTCACCGACCCGGCGAAGGCAGCCGAGCGCCTCAAGATCGGCACGCGGGTGACGACCAAGTTCGCCGAGGACCGCAAGGGCGACATGCTCGACTTCTGGTTCGAATGCGCGTGAAGCTCCCGACAGATATGCGCGACAAACGGTTGGGTGTATGACGCCGGGGAGAATCGAATAAGGGGAAGAGCCTTCGTCGCCGGGGGATTTGACACGCATGCCACAGGCCAGGATTGGAATCCGTGACGAGATCGCCGCGCTGAAGCGCACCCGGATACTGGCCGCGGCGGCGGACCTTTTCTATGAAAACGGCTACGAGAACACCACGCTCGACGCTGTCGCCGAGCGTCTGGGCGTGTCGAAGCCGTTCATCTATGCCCATTTCAGTTCGAAATCCGAGCTGCTCGCCGACATCTGTTCACAGGGCATCGCCGCTTCGCTGGCGGCGCAGAACAAGGCACTGGCAACAGAAACGACCCCGGCGGGCAAACTCGGAGCGCTGGGCCGGGGGTTCGTGACCGCAGTGCTCGAATCGCAGATCTACATCGCGATCTTCTCGCGCGAGGAAAAGAACCTCCTGCCCGAGGACTTCGAGCGCATCAACGAGATGCGGCGCGAATTCGATCGCAAGTTGACCGCTCTCCTGCGCCAAGGCGTCGAACAGGGCGAGTTCACCCTGGCCGATCCCCGCATCACCGCCATGGCCATCGGCGGTATGGTGAGCTGGGCCAGCGTCTGGTATCGCAAGGACGGCCGTCTCTCGATCCCGCAAGTCGCGGACGAGCTGACCGATATCATCTTCAGCATCGTCCAATATAAGCAAAACGACAAATAACGGTCTCACCCACACGTCAGGTCGAAGACCCCTCGCCGGTCGGCCAACTGTCGTGGTCCGCGAGTTTTAGCGACCCGGCGCGTGCTCGCGCAGCCAATCGGCCAGAGAAGCCCGACGTGCGCCGCCGCGCCCCACGAAGGGCTCCGCCGCCAGCATGGAATTCAGCACAGCTTCCTGCGTCGCATCGGCCGCAGCCCGGAAAAGCAGGTCGATACGGGCGTCGTTCAGTGCCAACATGGGGATGAAATCCCGCTTTTCGTCATGGTCGCTGCCGTTCGCCGTGCTGAAGGCGATAGCGATGTCGCCGCTGCCGTTGCCCCAGAACGCGCCGAGCCGTGCGATGCCGGCGCCGGCGCGACGGGCGACGCGGGCAAGCTGGCGCTGCTGCATGGCGACATCGGTCGCCAGCACGACGATGATCGAGCCGCGTTCGGCGTCCTGGCGCTGACGCGGATCGGGGCGGCGACCGTCCGGCAGCACGAGATCGCCGGCCCGACCGAAATTGGACAGGACCAGGACACCGAGATGGTGATCGCCTCCGCCGAGAGAAAGCTTGCGCGAAGTGGTGCCGACGCCACCCTTGAAGCCGAAGCAGGTCATGCCCGTGCCGGCGCCGACGCTGCCCTGTTCGACCGTCCCTTCGCGGGCATCGGCGAGCGCTTCCAGCGCATGCGCCTCCGTCACGACAAGAGCCTGGATATCGTTGAGCGGCCCGTCGTTGCACTCGCCGACGACGGCGTTCACCGTGCCGGTCGTGCGGCCGATATCCGGGTTCAGCCGGATCGCCTCGCGCACCAGCGCGGTCTGGCAGGTGCCGACAGACAGCGTGTTGGTGAGCAGGATCGGCGTCTCGATGGTGCCGAGTTCCTGCACCTGCACGAGCCCGGTCGTCTTGCCGAAGCCGTTGATGACGTCGCAGGCGGCCATCACCTTGCTGCGGAACAGGTTGCCGCCATGCGGCAGGATCGCGGTGACGCCGGTATTCACGTCGCCTTCGCGAACAGTGCAGTGACCGACGCGGACGCCCGGCACATCGGTGATCGCATTCCATTGGCCGGCCGGCAGCGTGCCGCAGGTCAATCCGAAACCGACTGCCGTCGCCGTCATGTCTTCCGCACCGCCTTGCGCATTCCGGTCGTGCTAGCCCACCCACTTTTCATAGTCGGATACCAGGAGGTGCAGCGGCTGCGTGTCCTCGTCGATGGCGGCGAAGCGGCCGATGGGATCGCGAAAAATGTTATCGGTCAGGTCGTCATTGACGGTCGAAACCTCGCCGATCAGCACGTCCTTGCCCTCGGCCCAAAAGGCGTGCCAGACGCCCGGCAGTAGCGTCACGCTCTCGCCCGGATCGAGCTTCAGCAGGCCGCCGGCGGGCAGCTTACGGATGGTGCCGTCGACCGGCACCGAGACCTCGGCCTTCGGATCGATGCCGCCCTCGGCGTCGGGCATGAACAGTTCCAGCACCAGCTTGCCGCCGCCGCGATTGATGATGTCCTCCGCCTTGATGACGTGCCGGTGCATGGGCGAAAGCTGATCCTTGCGCGAGATCATGATCTTCTCGGCATAGAGCATGCCCGCGCCTTTCTTCATGTCCTCGAAGCGGCCGTTGCGCACGGTGAACAGGAACAGGCCCAGTTCATCGAACTTGCCCTGCCCGTAGTCGGTGATGTCCCAGCCGAGACGGGAGGCGAAGATGCCGGCCGAACCTTGCCGGCGCGCCTTCATTTCGTCGGGCGACCAGTAAGCGAAAGGCGGCATGACATAGCCGAAGGAGCGGATGAAGGCGTCGGCTTCACGAATGATGGCGTTGACGGCGGACCGTTTCATGGGCGTTCCCGGGCTCGGCTGGACGACCTGTCCGCATTAGCGGAATGGCCCGGGCGTGTCGATGCCGCTTATGCGCTTGCCTGGCGCGCCGCCATGCGGCGCATGGCGACGATGCGCCGGTGCAGGATCTCGGTGCGCATAGCCGTAAGATGCAGGGCGAGGAAGAGCACGGTGAACCCGACCGCCATGACCAGCAATGGCACCAGCATGGAGATGTCGATGGTCGGGCCATCCAGCCTGAACACCGAGGCGGGCTGGTGCAGCGTGTTCCACCAGTCGACCGAGAACTTGATGATGGGGATGTTGACGAAGCCGACCAGCGTGATGACGGCAGCCGCCCAGGCAGCGCGGCCGGCATCGTCGAGCGCGCGCGTCAGCGCGATGATGCCGAGATACATCAAGAACAGCACGAAGACCGAGGTCAGCCGGGCATCCCACACCCACCACGTGCCCCACATCGGCTTGCCCCAGATGGAGCCGGTGATCAGAGCCAGCGCGGTGAAGGCTGCACCGATGGGCGCGGCCGACTTCAGCGCGACGTCGGCCAGCGGGTGACGCCACACCAGCGTGCCGAGCGCCGAGACGGCCATCAGCGTGTAGCAGAGCATCGCCAGCCACGCGAACGGCACATGGATATACATGATGCGCACGGTGATGCCTTGCTGGAAGTCGCCTGGTGCGGCGAAGCTCAGGTAAAGCCCGCCGATCAGGATGATTGCGGCTACCGTCCACAGCCACGGCGCCAGCCGCGTGGCAAAGGCGACGAACCGGGTCGGGTTCGCCAAGTCCATCCAGCCGGTCGGGCGTGCGCTCGTCTCGCTCATAGGCCACTACATAGACCGGCGGGACGGTTCGGGCAATCGACGGCTTGTCGCGGCGGCGGTCCATTCAGGCGCCGCCGCCCGGCCACGGCTCGTCAGGCGGCCGCATCCTGTACGGCGGAAAGGCGGCTCATGCGGCGAACCTCCTCGTCGTTGAGCAGGCCGCCGGCGCGCAGCAGCGATGCAAAGCGACCGTTGCGCATCGACAGTTCGACGAAGCCGCCCTGCTCGACGACCTGACCCTTGTCCATGAAGATCACAAGGTCGGCATCGCGCACGGTCGAGAGCCGGTGAGCAATGATGAAGGTCGTGCGATCGCGCCTCAGGTCGTCGATGGCCTCCTTGACGCGGCCTTCGGTCTCGACGTCGAGCGCGCTCGTCGCCTCGTCCAGCACCAGGATGGGCGCATCCTTCAGGACGGCGCGGGCGATGGCGATGCGCTGGCGCTCGCCGCCCGAAAGCTGGCCGCCACGCTCGCCGACGATGGTGTCGTAGCCTTCGCTCTTGGCGAGGATGAAATCCTGCGCCACGGCAGCCTCGGCGGCGGCATGGACGTCATCGTTGCTGGCGTCGGCACGACCGATGCGGATGTTGTCCTCGATCGAGCGGTTGAGCAGGCCGGCGTCCTGGAACACGGTGGCGATGGCGTGGCGCAGCGACTTGCGGGTCACGGTGTGGGTATCGACGCCGTCGATCAGGATGCGGCCCTTCTGCGGGGCGTAAACGCGCTGCAGGAGGTTGATGAGCGTCGTCTTGCCCGCACCCGTCGGGCCGACGATGGCGACCGTCTGACCCGCCTGCACCTCGAAGGACACGTCCTCGACGCCCTGGCCGGAAGCGGCGAACTCGAAGCCGACGTTCTCGAAGCGGATATGGCCGGTGACGGCGTTGAGATCGCGCAGGCCTTCGGGCTCGGCCTCGTCGACGGCGGAGTCTTCCAGACGGTAGAACTCCTCCAACTTGGCGCGGGCCTCGGAAATCTGGTTGACGAAGGCCGAGACCTGGTCGAGACGCGCGATCAGCAGCGTGGCGAAGCCGGTGAAGGCGATCACTTCACCGATGCGCAGTTGCCCTTGCGTGACCAGATAGGCGCCGATCATTAGCACCACCATCATGGAGATGGTGGAGGACAGCCGGTTCAGCGCGCTGGCGATGGCCCACCAGTCGAGCACCGGATTCTGGGCCTTCAAGAGATCGGTGGCGTAGCGCTTCAGCGCCTCGGTCTCGTGGCCGATGCGGTTGTAGCTCTGCAGCACCGAAATGTTGGTGACGGAGTCGGTCACATGCGCGAACACCTTGTGGTAGTGGCGCTCGACGCTGGCCTGGCCTTCCTTGGTGCGGCGCATGACGAGGCGGCCGATGGCGAAATAGAGAACGCCCAGCACGATGAGCACCACCGACATGCGAAGGTCCAGCGACAGCGCTGTCGGGATCAGCAGCGCCAGCGCCACGACGGTGGAGAGATGCAGGCGCATGAACTCCAGCCACAGGCTGAACAGCGTCTCGACGGCCCTAAGCAGCGTGTGCAGGGAGTTGGACGTGCCGCGCTGGTGATGCCACGAGAGCGGCATGGTGATGATGCGCTCGAAGGACTCGCACAGCACCTCGCTGCGGCGGGCATGGGCGAAGCGGTCGGCGCTGCGCGCCACCAGCACGAAGGCGACGATGTTGAAGGCGCCGAGGCCGGCCCACATGGCCAGCGGCGGCACGACGTCTGTATGGTCGGAAATGGAATCGATCACGTGGCCGAACATGATCGGCTCAAGGATGGCGATGACCGCGAGGGCTACGTTGGCCAAGCAGATGAAGAACACCCGCTTCTTGTCGGCGGCAAGATAACCCAGCGCTCGCCAGTAGATCTGAAGGATGGACACCTTGGCTACTCCACGAACCTATCAGTTGTGCGCTGTCCCATTCGGCGTGAACAAGTATCGTTCGGCAGGTCGGAAAACAATGGCCGAAAGCCCCTTGCGTTCCGATTCGGCGAACAAAAGATGGCAACGGCCGGAAATTTGCCGTGAACGGTAACGAGTTGAGATAAAAGGTGAAATGCCTGCTCTGCGGCGAAATTGCGGCAGCCGCTGCCGTTGCGGCAATTTTGAGCGGCGCGCTTTCGGCCGCCCGGTCCGGGCGGCCGTGAAAAGGCTGTTTCAGCCGGGGATTTTTACCACGACGTCGAAGTTTCCGCCCTTCTTCAAGTCCAGGGAGGCGCCTTTCACTTTTGCGCCATTGACCTCGAGCGACACGGATTTGGCCGCCTTGGCACGCACCACGCGCACCGAGCAGCGCGCGCCAAGCAAGGTGAGCTTGGCCGAATAACCGTCCCAATCGCTTGGGATTTTCGGGTTGAAGGCGATGCGTTTGCCCTGCCGTTCGATGCCCAGGACGTGTTCGACGGCGGCGCGGTAGAGCCAGCCTGCCGAGCCGGTATACCATGTCCAGCCGCCGCGCCCGCCCTTGTCGTCCGCGCCGCCCTTGTCGCCGGCATAGATATCGGCGGCAACCACATAGGGTTCGACGCGGTAGTGCTCAGCAGCCGCCTCGTCCAGTGCGTGGTTGACCGGGTTAAGCATCGACAGGCAGCGATAGGCCTCGTCCACCTGCCCCATCTCGGCCAGCGCGATCACGAACCATGTCGCGGCATGGGTATACTGGCCGCCGTTCTCGCGTACGCCCGGCGGATAGCTCTTGATGTAGCCGGGGTCCTTGTCCGTCTTCGAGAAAGGCGGCGTGAACAGCTTGACGATCTTGAAATCCTCGTCGACCAGCATGCGTCTTGCCTGATCCATGGCCGTGCGCGAGCGCGCCGGATCGCCCTCGCCCGACAGTACGCTCCACGATTGCGCGATCGAGTCGATCTTGCATTCGGTGGAGTCGTGCGAGCCGAGCGGCGTACCGTCGTCGAAACTGCCCCGGCGATACCATTCGCCGTCCCAGGCGGTGTTCTCCAGCGCACGCTTCAGCATGTCCGCATGCTTTTCCCAGGCCTTGGCGTGCTTGTCGTCGCCTTCCACCTTGGCGACGGCGGCGAAGTCGCGCAGCGTGCCGAGCAGGAACCAGCCGAGCCAGACGCTCTCGCCCTTGCCCTTTTCGCCGACGCGGTTCATGCCGTCGTTCCAGTCGCCGCCGAGGATCAGCGGCAGGCCGCCCGGGCTGCTGCGCTTGATGGCGAGATCGAGCGCGCGGGCGCAATGCTCATAGAGCGAAACGGAGCGCTTGGAGACTTCCGGCGCGAAGAAAGCGTCGTGCTCGCCCTCGGCCAGCGCCTGCCCGTCGATGAAGGGCAGCGGCTCCTTGAGGATCGCGCTGTCGCCGGTCACCGTGACATAGCGGCTGACCGCGTGGGCAAGCCACACGACGTCGTCGGAGATCATCGTGCGCACGCCGGCGCCCGTGCGCGGCAGCCACCAGTGCTGCACGTCACCCTCCGGGAACTGCCTGCCGGCCGCGTTCAGGATCTGCTCGCGCGCCAGCGCCGGGTCGTGCATGAGCAGCGACAGCGTGTCCTGCAACTGGTCGCGGAAGCCGAAGGCGCCGCTTGCCTGGTAGAAGGCCGAGCGGGCGCGGATGCGGCAGGCGACCGCCTGATAGGGCAGCCAGTGGTTGACCACGGCGTTCAGCGCCTTGTCAGGCGTCTCGACCTGGACGGTATCGAGGAAGGCGCGCCAGTCGCGTTCGTTGTCGGCCAGCCGCTGGTCGAAATCCTTCTCGCGATTGCGGCGGATGAACTCGCCGGCTTCCTCCGGCGAGGCCGCGTCGCCCAGCAGCCACAAAAGCGTGACGTTGCCGCCTGCCGGAATCTCGACATCGCGCGCCAGCGCCGCGCACGGGTCGTCACCGGCCTCGATGCGGCCGGAAAGCGCCGAGCCGTTGAGCACAGCCTGCGGCTTCTCGCTCGATCCATGCCGCCCGAGGAATTCCTGGCGGTCGGCCGTGACGGATTGCGGCTGGTCGTCCGCCGCGAGGAAGGCTATGCGGCCGCCGAAATCCAGCCCGTAGGGATTGCGCGCGAACAGCGCGCCGGTCGCGGCGTCCTGCGAGGGAACGACGGTTCCGGCCGTCTTCGAGCGATGGGTGCCGAGCACCCATTCGGCATAGGCATAGATGCGCAGCCTTGCCGGCGACGAGCCTTCGTTGCGGATGCGCAGGCGCGAGACACGCACCGGATCGTCAGGATCGACCACATGGGTCAGGTCCATGGCGAGCGCCCCGCGCGTGGCGCGCAACGTCGAGAAGCCCTGCCCGTGCCAGGTTTCGTAGGTCACGGCGGGGTCGCGCACGACGGCCGCCATCGGCGAGAAGGCCTCGCCGCTGTCGAGGTCGTGGATGTAGATGCCCTCGCCCGGCCGGTTGGTGACCGGATCGTTCGACCACGGCGTCAGCTGGTAGTCGCGGCTGTTGCGGCTCCAGCTGAAGGCCGCCCCTTCGGCCGAGACATGGAAGCCGAAGGCGGCGTTGGAAATGACGTTGATCCAGGGTTGCGGCGTGGTGCGCCGGCCGGTCAGGCGGGTAACGTAGTGGCGCCCGTCGCCATCAAAGCCGCCGAAGCCGTTCCAGTGGCCGAGGCCTGATCCGTCCGCCGCGACGTCCTTGGCCGTTTCCTGCCGCGCCGGCTGCGCTTTGGCGGGTTCGGTGCCGCCGAGGGCCCGCATCTCGTCACGCGCCTGCAGGGCGGTCGCTTCGGCCCGTTCGATCTGGTCGAAGATAGTACCGTTGCGGGTGTGCAGGACGACGCGCGCGACGGCCAGCAGCGTGCGGTAGGTCGGCTCGTCCATCAGGTCCCGGCGCACGGCGAAGATGTGCTGGCGCGGCCCGAGCTCGGTGCCGCGCACACGGCTGTTCTCGCACAGCGCCTCGATCGCCTGCTGGAGGTCCTGCACGTAGGAGGACGCCTGCTCGTTGACAACGACGAGATCGACCATCAGCCCGCGGGCACGCAGATATTCCTGGAAGCGCAGCGCCTGGGCCACGATCTCCAGGTCGGCGACGTCGGCGATGCGCACCGCGAAGATCGGAAAATCGCCCGAGATCGAGGTCGGCCACAGGCTGGACTGCTTGCCCAGCCCTGACGAGATCGCTTCCGAAGGCAGTCTCAGGAACGGATCGGGATAGATCAGGTAACGGCCGAGCTGCTGGACGTTGGCGGCGTCGGTCAGCGAAAGGCCCATATGGCGCGTCTGCACCTGCGAGCGCGTCCAGGCGAGCATGGCCTGACGGGCGAAGCTTTCGCCGTGGTCCAGCCGCGCCCTCGCCTCCTCCACTTCCGTGCGGTTGGCACCGACAACGGTCCAGAACACCAGCGATATCTTCTTGTTGGCCGGCACGCGCACGCGCCGCCGCAGTGCCGCGACGGGATCGAGCGTGAAGCCGGCGCCGCCGCTCAGCCGCGCACCCGGATCGAAGGCGGCCGCGTCTGCGATGCCGCGTCCTCGACCGATGAAGGCACGGCGGTCCGTCTCAGCCTCGGTGTCGCGGGCCAGGCTGGACGGATCGGTGACGAAATGCGCCATGGCGATGTCGGGCTCGCCGGCATCGCGCTTGCGGCGGGTGGCGAAGATGGCGGCGTTGTCGGCAGCGATCTCCGTCTCCACCATCATCTTGGAGAAGGCGGGGTGGGCGTTGTCCGAAGCTTCCGAACCCAGCACGAGTTCGGCGAAGGACGTCACCTCGATGTGGCGGTCCGTCGCTCCGTCGTTGTAGAGCGTGACGCGGCGGCCCTCGCCGTTGCCTTCCGACACGACGATGCACTCAACCTCGGAGCGCAGGGAGCCGACGCTCTTGATGAAGCTTGCCTTGTCGTCGGAAAACAGCGCCTGTGCCGTTTCGTGCGGCGCCTTGCGCGGTTCGGTGGTTGCCGACCACCAGTCGCCGGTCTCGACGTCGCGCAGGAAGACGAAGGAGCCCAGCCTGTCTTCCGTGGGGTCCGGTTGCCAGCGGGTGACGGCAAGTTCGCCCCAGCGGCTGTAGCCGGAGCCGGTGGCGCTGACCATCACCGAATAGCGGCCGTTGGACAGGAGATTGGTGGACCGCAATGCCAGCGCCGGGTCGAGGATGACGCGCGTATCGGGGCTCTGAACCACGGTCTCGTCGACGGAGGTGCGCTCTTCCGCCTCGGTGCGGACGGTATCGGCGGGAATCTCGCGCGGCGCCTTTTCCTGCAACAGGAGTTCGGCCGATTCAATGACGGGATCGCTGTGGAAGCGGTCGCGCAGGCGTCCCTCGAACACGGCGTCGGCAACGGCTGCGATCGACATGCCGGAATGGTGCGCGAAGTAGTTCATCACCACGGCGTGCGTGGCCCCTTCCGGCACGCGCTGCGGCGTGAAGTCGATGGCGTCGTAATAGCCGTGGCGACCCAGCGCGCCGATGGCTTTCAGGCGCTTCAGGTTCTCCACCGCCTCGCGCGGCATGAACTGCGCGGCGAGAACCGTCGCATAAGGCGCGATCACCGTGTTCTGGCCAAGGCCGCGTTTCAGGCCGAGGCCGGGCACGCCGAAGTTGGTGTACTGGTAGTTCATCTCGCGGTCGCGCGCGTTGTAGGCGGCCTCCGAGATGCCCCACGGCACGTTCTTCGACCGGCCGTACTGGATCTGGCGCTTGATGATCAGATTGCTGGTCTGGTTCAGAATGGAGCCGGCCGGCTCCTTCATCACCAGCGGCGGCATCAGATACTCGAACATCGAGCCCGACCAGGACATCAGCGCGCCCTGGAAGCCGATCTCGACGATCGGCCGTCCGAGACGGAACCAATGCTCGGTCGGCAGGTCGCCCTTGGCGATGGCGAACAGGCTGGTCAGCCGCGCCTCGGAGGCGAGAAGGTCGTAGCAGCTTTCGTCGAGCTGGCGGTCCTCGACACGGTAGCCGATCGACAGCAGCTTGCGTTCCTGCCGCATGAGGACCGAGAAATCCATCTCGAAGGCGTAGCGGCGGCAGCGCTCGCGCAGAGCGAGCAGCTTGGCGCGCAGAGCGGCGACCGCGCTCTCGTCATTGTGCGAATCATGCACATGCGCCTCGCAGGTCGCTTCCAGCCTGGCCGCCCAGTCGGCGATGACATCGCTCTTGGGCGAGGCCGCCTCGGTGTGGATGGCGGTGGCGAGCTTGCGGATCTCGCCGGCGAGCACGGCAAGGTTGATGGTGCGGATCGAGGCCATCTCCGGCTGCGCCTTGATGGTTGCAACCGCGCGGCGCATGCCGTCGAGGCGGTCGGCCAGACGCTGGCGTAGCGGCCGCAACTGCCGCCGGTCGTCCGGCAGCTCTTCCAGGCTTTCGTCAAGGATGGTGACGGTGTCGATAATGCCTTCGA
>JBQCHN010000193.1:0-7028 GCA_051954615.1 Mesorhizobium sp.
CGACCAGCACCGCTGGATCGTCGACCCGCTCGACGGCACCACCAATTTCCTGCACGGCATCCCGATCTTCTCGGTCTCCATCGCGCTGGAGCGGCAGGGCCAGATCGTCGCCGGCGTCGTCTACAACCCGGCCATGGACGAACTCTACACCGCCGAGCGCGGCGGCGGCGCCTTCCTCAACGACCGCCGCCTGCGCGTCGCCGCGCGCACGAAGCTTTCCGACGCGGTGATCGGCTGCGGCGTGCCGCATCTCGGCCGCGGCCGCCACGGCAATTTCCTCATCGAACTGCGCAACGTCATGGCCGAGGTCTCCGGCGTCCGCCGCCTCGGTTCGGCCGCCCTCGACCTCGCCTATGTCGCAGCCGGCCGCATGGACGGCTTCTGGGAGGACGGCCTGTCGGCATGGGACATCGCCGCCGGCATGCTCCTGATCCGCGAGGCCGGCGGCTTCGTCTCCGACCTGAACGGCGGCCAGACGATGCTGGAGAAGGGCGCCCTTGTCGCCGGCAACGAGGCGATCCACCGCGCGTTGTTGAAGACGGTCACCAAGCCGCTGAAATAGCTCCCGGTGACGCGGACGAGCCGCCGCCATCAGCGCGGCTAAACCGACGCGATGATCCCGGCCGCCTCCGCCACCAGGTCGCCGTTGTCCCGCGCCTGCCTGCCGTCCGGCAGCACCGGCGTATCCTCCAGCCCCGTCCTGATGCCATGGCCGCGCGAGACAGCCCGCCGGTTCACCGCCCATGAGGCGATGCCGTCGCCGTGATGGACCTGTTCGAGGTCCATGCCGGCGTCGGTGACGATGGCTTCCATCGTCCCGGCAAGCTGCAACGCTTCCTGCGGGTCGGCGGCGAGCGGCTCGATCAGCACCCGCCGGCAGTGCTTGGCCAGCCCCGAGGCGACGAACAGGCGCGCATCCCGTTCGGCGAGCAGGCCCGCCTCGATCCCGACACCGCGGTCGAGCAACATGCCGCAAAGGGCGAGGATGCCGTCTTCGCCCTGGTTGGCCGTCACCAGGTCGGGCAGCTCGGTCCACTCTGAAATACGCCGAAAGCGCCTCCCGGCATCGGCGTCGATCGCCGCCGACGTCGTCAGCGAAATCGGAATGCCGGGACAGGCAGCGCGGATGGCGCGCAGCATGCGCGCGCAATCGTCCGCATCGAAGGTTTCCCGGCCATCCGCGTCGAAAGCATGGACATGCACCGACTGCGCGCCCGCCGCGACGGCGATGCGCGCCTGTTCCGCGATGGCTTCCGCCGTGCGCGGCGCGGCGGGATGAACCCGGTCGCCGTTCAACGCCGCCTGCAGGAAAAGCCCGTCTTTTCTGACGCCCATGGCGCATGCTCCCGTCTGAAACCGGGCAGCCTACCACTTCACCATGCCAAAGGTGTCAGGAGTGAGCGACATGCCGGCGGGCGCGTCGCAAAACGGCAACGGGCAACTGGCATGGTCGATGCTTGTCCACCACATGAGGGACGGGCAGGCCCGACATGACCGCAAAAGAGACACAAGTGGCACCGCATATTCCCTTCATGGGACGCTGGCACTATTCGCGCGCCGAGTTGATCGCCGACGGCATCGTCCATGCGGTGGGCATCGTCCTGGCGATCGCCGCCGGCTCCGCCATGCTCGTGCTTGCCGCCTCCCACGCCGGGCCGGGCGAATACATCGCCGCCGTCTTCTATGTCGTGTCGCTCTTGACGGTGCTGTCCGTCTCGCTCGCCTACAATCTGTGGCCGCTCGACTCGCCCGCGAAATGGGTGCTCAGGCGCTTCGACCATTCGGCCATCTACCTGCTGATCGCCGCGACCTACACGCCCTTCCTTGCCCAGATCGGCAATTCGCCGCTGGCCGGCTGGATGATCGTCCTGGTTTGGGCGGCGGCTGCCGCCGGCATCGCCATCAAGGTGCTTCTGCCCGGCCGCTTCGACCGGCTGGCCATCGTCTTCTATCTCGCCATCGGCTGGAGCGGGCTGGTTCTGGCGGGTCCCTTGGTCGAAACGCTGCCGCCCGCCGCGCTGGCGCTCATCGTCGCCGGCGGCATCGTCTACTCCTGCGGCGTCGTCTTCTTCGTCTGGAAGGGCCTGCGTTTCCACAACGCGCTGTGGCACGGCTTCGTCGTCACCGGCGCCACCTTGCATCTGGTGGCGATGTTCGACGCGCTGGTGTTCAGCCGGCTGTAACGCGCTCGTCGGCCTGCCGCGACGGGCTGAAAAGGCGCCGCATCGGACCGTCGGCCACCGCCGTGCCGAGCCCGATCAGCACGGCCAGAAGGCCGAGCGCCGGCAACAGCAGCGGCTGCGGGATAAGCGCCGGACCGCCGGCAGCGACGAAGGCCATCACCACCAGACCGTGCAACAGATAGATCGACAGCGAACGCTCGCCGAACCAGCGCAGCAGCAACGCCCTGCCCGGCACGATGGCGGAAAAGCCGAGCACCGAGGCGGCGCTGAGCGCCAGTATGGCCATGCGGGCCAGCGCCGGATGGGCGGACTGGGCGCCGCCATTGGCGTAGTCGTGGCTGCCGGTCAGCGCCGACGGTTCGAGCCCCTGCGTCCACCACACCATCACCAGCGCCATGGCAAGGGCGAACACAAGCGCGAAGACGCCGCCATGCCGGCGCGCCAGCGCGACGAGATCCGCGCCATAGAGATGGCCAAGCACGAAGAAGGGCAGGAAATACAGCGTGCGCGAGACGCTGAGCGAATAGCCGATGCCGTCGTCGTAGCCCGCCGCGACCGACAGGGCGAAGGCAGCGACCAGTCCGGCCGGCGAGGCGAACAGCGGCAGGAGCAGGCGCCAGCAGATCATGCTGGCGATGAACCACAACAGCCAGTAGGGCGTGAGCACAGAGTATTCGTACCAGCCCGTCAGCCGCCCCATGCCGATATAAAGAGGCTGGAACAGCACGAGCGGCAACACCAGCGTCCACACGATCTTGCGGTAGTCGCGCCGGCCCAGCGTCTCGCGGGCGAATGCTCCGGCCAGAAAAACGAAAAGCGGCATGTGGAAGCTGTAAATCCCGATATAGGCCGCTTGCAGGATCGGCGATTCGGATGACGGCTTCTCTATGAGATGTCCGAAGACGACTAATAATATACCAGCCCCTCGCAGGGCATCAAAATGCGCGTCGCGCCTCTTGCTTACTTTGGTCATCTGTATAAATGCACGATCTCGTCATTGGTTCTATCCGCCATGCCTCCGCCGAGAATCAGTTGTTCATGCAATCAGCTCATAGGGGCGAGATAATGGCATCGATTCGCACGATCGCCGCACACAGCCCGAACGGCTTTCAATTTCGCCGGAATTCCGAGTAGAGTTGCCGCCGAACTTGCTGCGGAATCGGAACGGAAGACGCATGGCCCTTCTCAGATCGTTCGGCATAGGTGGGCGTTCCGACGTCCTCAGCTACGACCCCCACAGGCTGTCCAGCCCGCAGGTGTTCGTGCTGACGATGGTCATCTTCCTCGCCATCGTCGCCTTCATCGGCGTCATCCTCACCCGGCAGATATCGACAGCCTTCGTCACCAATCCGGGCCTCAACGGGTTGATCCTCGGCGTGCTGGGCGTCGGCATCCTGCTCGCCTTCGTGCAGGTCGGGCGGCTGTTCCGCGAAGTGCGCTGGGTCAATTCCTTCCGCGCCGGTTCCGAGACGACCGAGCCGGTGCTCCTGGCACCGATGAAGGCGATGATCGGCCGCTCCTCGGCCGTCGCCTTTTCCGCCTCCTCGATGCGCACGATGCTCGATTCCATCGCGACCCGCCTCGACGAGAGCCGCGACACCTCGCGCTACCTCGTCGGCCTGCTCGTCTTCCTTGGCCTGCTCGGCACCTTCTGGGGCCTGCTGAAGACGATCGGCTCGATCAGCGACACCATCCAGGCGCTCGATCCCGGTTCGGGCGATGCCGCCGCCGTCCTCGACGCCCTCAAGCAGGGGCTGGCGGCCCCGCTGTCGGGCATGGGCACCGCCTTTTCGTCCTCGCTGTTCGGCCTCGCCGGCTCGCTGGTGCTGGGCTTCCTCGACCTCCAGGCCGGCCGCGCCCAGACGCGCTTCTACACCGAGTTGGAGAACTGGCTGTCCTCGGTGACGGACCTGTCCTCCGACATCGCCGTGCCGGAGGCGATGCGGGCCGAGTCCGCCGACGAGATCCGGCTTTTGTCGGAGCGCCTGCGCTCCATGCAGGAGAACGGCTCCTCCAACCCGCGCGTCGCCAGCGCCATGGCCAATCTCGCCGACGGCATTTCCGGCCTGGTCAAGAACATGCGCTCCGAGCAGCAGATCATGCGCGACTGGGTGGAGGCGCAGTCGGACGAGCAGAAAGCCATGCGCAACACGCTGGAAAAGATCGCCGACGCCTTGAAGAAGCAAGGGGTCCACTGACTTGGCACTCGCCCGCGCGCGCCGCGCCGACCGCCGCATCGACTACTGGCCGGGCTTCGTCGACGCGCTGTCGACGCTGCTGCTCACCTTCATGTTCCTGCTCTCGGTCTTCGTGCTGGCGCAGTTTCTGCTCAGCCGCGAGATTTCCGGCAAGGACCAGGTGCTGAACCGCCTCAACTCGCAGATCAACGAGCTGACGCAACTCCTGGCACTGGAGAAGAGCAACACCCAGGACGCGCAGGATTCGCTGGCCAACCTGCAGGCATCGTTGAGCGCCACTGAGGCGGAGAAAAGCCGGCTGGAACAGCTTCTGGCGAAAGGCACCGGTGCCGGCGAGGCCGCCAATGCGCGCGCCGACGCGCTGTCTGGCGAACTCGACACGGAAAAGCAGGTCAGCCAGCGCGCGCTCAGCCAGGTCGAAATCCTCAACCAGCAGATCGCCGCGTTGCGCAAGCAGATCGCCGCTCTTGAGGACGCCCTGCAGGTTTCGGAGGAGAAGGACAAGGAGTCCAACACCAAGATCGCCGACCTCGGCCGCCGCCTCAACGTCGCGCTCGCCCAGCGCGTGCAGGAACTGAACCGCTACCGTTCCGACTTCTTCGGCCGCCTGCGCGAGATCCTGTCCGACCGCGAGAACATCCGCATCGTCGGCGACCGCTTCGTCTTCCAGTCCGAGGTGCTCTTTCCCACCGGCTCCGACCAGATCAACGATGCCGGCCAGGTCGAGATGAAGAAGCTCGCCGGCGCCATCATCGAGTTGCAGAAGGAAATCCCGCCGGAGATCAACTGGGTGCTGCGAGTCGACGGCCACACCGACAACATCCCGCTTTCCGGCACCGGACGCTACAAGGACAACTGGGAGCTTTCCACCGCGCGCGCCACCTCCGTGGTGAAGTTCCTGATCGAGAACGGCGTGCCGCCGGAGCGCCTCGTCGCCGCCGGCTTCGGCGAGTTCCAGCCCCTCGACCCAGCCGACACGGACGAGGCGCGCTCGAAGAACCGCCGCATCGAGCTGAAGCTCACCGAGCGCTGACCGCCTCCCCTGCGCTGCCCCGGGGGCCTGGCACGGTCGCGCCGGGCGATTGCGGTAACCGTCCGTTATCCTTAACCGGCACTTAACCTGTATGGTTAACAATGCTCCCGAAGCGGTGACTTGGGAGCATGTGGTCATGAGGTACAAAACGGGCATTGTGCTGGCTCTGGCGGCGGCCGCGCTGCTGCCGGCGGCGGCTGTGGCGGCCGACTACGATCCGCCGATCTATGTCGACGAGGCGCCGGAATACGTGCCCGTCGAGGTCGGCTCGGGATGGTATCTGCGCGGCGACGTGGGCTATGCCTTTAAGCGCAACTACAAGAACGAGGCGTTCGCCGCGGACGATGCGCTCATCGACAACGATCTCATCGGCCTTGGCTGGGTCGGGCCGCTCGACACCTTCTCCGCCAGCCGCTCGGAAACGCCTGTCACCGCAAGCATCGGCGTCGGCTACCATTTGAACGACTGGCTGCGCGCCGACGTCACGGTCGGATCGCTGTCGAACGACAAGTATAGCGGCACGTCACATCTGGTCGCCGGCTATCTCGATCCGCCGCTGCTGGTCAATTCGCTCAATGCCGGCGTGTTCAACATGCCCGATTTCGGCTGTCTGGGTTCTCGCACGATCACCACCACGACCACGGCGGTGGACGGAGCCGGCAACCCGGTTGCGGCCCAGTCGGGCACGGCGACCCATACCGATCAGGACTGGCGCCGCGACTGTATAGTCAATGCCACGGCAAAACAGTCCGCTTGGAATGGCCTCGTCAACGGCTATATCGACCTGGGTACCTATTCCGGCTTCACGCCCTATATCGGCGCCGGCGTCGGCTTGCTGCAGACGCGCACGAAAGTGACGGTGGGAGCCAAGTGCGAAAACAGCTCGGCCACCGAGCGTTCCATGGCCGCCAATGCACTCGGCGGTACGACCACGGTCGAACAGACGGTCGACTTCAATTGCCGCGCCCCGACCGACGGCAGCGATGTGGCCTCCTACAACAAGACCAGCTACGACTTCATGTACGGTCTTTCGGCCGGCGTCTCCTACCAGCTTTCGAAGAACACCTCGGTGGATCTCGGCTATCAGTATGTCAGCGCGCCGAACGTCAACTACTACACGATCGCCGACGACGGCCTGCACTACAACAAAGGCTACGACATGCACCAGATCAAGGTCGGCCTGCGCTACGATCTCTGGTAGATTGCCCGAACGGCAAGCACCTTCATGCGGCGGGCTCAGGCCCGCCGTTTGCTTTCGACATTTTGGAAAACCATTCCACCTGCGACAGAAACTTTCCCCTTGACGCCGCAGGTCGCCAGGCATATCGCCGTCCGTGGGCCACCCCTCCCCAACGAGGGGCTTACTATCTGGAAGGATAGACCACGATGACGACGCTCCCCAAGCCCGGACTCCGTCCGGCGAACCCCAATTTTTCCTCAGGTCCCTGCGCGAAACGCCCCGGCTGGTCGGTCGAGGCGCTGAAGGATGCCGCGCTCGGCCGTTCCCACCGTGCCAAAATCGGCAAGAGCAAGCTGGAACAGGCGATCAGCCTGACCCGCGAGGTGCTCCAGGTGCCGGCGGATTACCGCATCGGCATCGTACCGGCCTCCGAC
>JBQCHN010000194.1:0-2839 GCA_051954615.1 Mesorhizobium sp.
CGAAGGCGTCTGGGGCTCGGTGTGGACGCGGCCGCATTTTTCGCTGCGCGAGCGCTCCATCGTCACGATCGCCCTTTTGGCCGCGCTCGGCCACGACGACGAACTCGCCCTGCATATCCGCGCCACCCGCAACACCGGCGCGACGGTCGACGACGTGCGCGAGACACTGCTGCACGTCGCCGCCTATGCCGGCGTGCCGGCCGCCAACCATGCTTTCAAGGTCGCCCGCAAGGTCTATGCCGAGATTGCGGACGGGGCGGAACGGTAGGCGGGGAGGGCGCTTCTTTGGCGGACAAGGACACAAACGCGATCCGCGACATGGGGTCGTTCTACCAGCGCGACAGGGCCTGGCATCCACCGGCCTATACACCGCAATACAAGACCTCGGTGCTGCGCTCGCCGCAGCATGCGCTGCTGTCCATGGAAGGCACCCTGTCGGAAATGACCGGCCCGCGCTTCGGCCATGGCCAGCTCGGTCCGCTCGACAATGACCTGATCCATAATTTTTCCAGGGACGGCGAGCCGATTGGCCAGCGCATCATCGTCCATGGCCGGGTTCTGGACGAGAATGGGCGACCGGTCCCCGGCGCGTTGCTGGAGTTCTGGCAGGCCAATGCCGGCGGCCGCTACCGGCACAAGAAGGAAGCCTATCTTGCCCCGCTCGATCCCAATTTCGGCGGCTGCGGGCGCACGATCACCGACGACGACGGCCGCTACTGGTTCCGCACCATCCGGCCCGGCGCCTATCCCTGGCCGAACGGTGTCAACGACTGGCGTCCGGCCCACATCCATTTCTCCGTCTTCGGCCACGCCTTTACCCAGCGCCTCATCACGCAGATGTATTTCGAGGGCGACCCGATGATCTGGCAGTGCCCGATCGTCTCCACCATCCCCGACCGCGCGGCGGTGGAGCAGCTTGTCGCCGCCCTCGACCGCAACAACACGCTGCCGATGGACGCGCTCGCCTACAAGTTCGATATCGTGCTGCGCGGCCGCCGCTCGACCCTGTTCGAGAACCGCATGGAGGGCAACTGATGGTGCAGAAGCTCGACATGTTGAAGGAAACGGCCTCACAGACGGCGGGGCCTTACGTCCATATCGGCCTGACGCCGAACTGGTGCGGCATCGACGGGGTCTATCCCGAAGACCTCGGCCGCGTCATAGTCGGGCCGCAGGCGAAGGGCGAGCGCATAACCGTCGCTGGTAGGGTTCTGGACGGCAGCGGCACACCGCTGAAGGACGCGCTGATCGAGATCTGGCAGGCCGATGCGGCAGGTCTGCACAGCAGCCCGCTGGAAAAACGCGGAGCGGCCGATCCGCATTTCACCGGCTGGGGCCGCCAGCCGACCGATGGCACGACCGGCGAGTACCGCTTCGAGACGATCAAGCCCGGCCGCGTGCCCTATAAGGACGGCCGCCTGCAAGCGCCGCATATCACCTTCTGGATCGTTGCGCGCGGCATCAACATCGGTCTGCATACGCGCATGTATTTCGCCGACGAGGAAGCGGCCAACGCAGAGTGCCCGGTGCTGGCGCGCATCGAGCACAAGGTGCGCGTGCCGACCTTGATCGCGCCGCGCAGCGAAGGCAAGGATGGCGTGGCCTATACGTTCGACATTCGCTTGCAGGGCGAGAAGGAAACCGTGTTTTTCGACGTTTGAGTGACGATCCGCTGGTGGGAAGGCTGACCATGACCGAGCTTTCAGCAACTCCCGGAGCCGCCCGGTGACCGGTGCTCCGTCCCGGCCGTTCCTTGCGGCGCTCGTCGGCGACGAGAAGGTCGAGGCGCTGTTTTCGAACGAGGTCGAACTGGCGGCGTTGCTGGCTGTCGAGGTGGCGCTTGCCGATGCCGAGGCGAAGGCGGGCGTGATCGCGGCGGAGGCCGCCGCCCGCATCGGCGACGTGTGCCGGACATTCTCGCCGGATCGGCAGAGGCTGGCTGAGGGCCTTGCCCGCGATGGCGTCGTCGTGCCGGACCTGGTGCGCCAGTTGCGCGAGGCGGTCGGCGATCCGCATGGCGATGCCGTGCACAAGGGTGCGACCAGCCAGGATATCGTCGATACAGCGCTGATGCTGCGGCTCAAGCGCGTCGCAGGCATCGTGGAGAAGCGGCTGGACGCTCTCGTCACCGGCCTTCGCGATTTGGCGGCCCGCGACGGTGCCGTGACGCTGATGGCGCATACGCGCATGCAGGCAGCACTTGCCTTCACCGCCGCCGACAAGATCGAAACATGGCGCGCGCCGCTCGAGCGGCAGGCCGACGAATTGCGGCGGCTTGGTCCGTCGATCTTCGCTGTGCAGCTTGGCGGTCCCGTCGGCACGCGCAGCGGATTCGATGGCAAGGGAGACGCTGTTGCCCGGGAAATGGCGAATGCGCTCGGCCTCGCCGACGCACCTTGCTGGCATTCCGAGCGCGACCGGATCGCCCGCTTTGCCGCGTGGTTGTCGCTGACCTCGGGCCTGCTCGGCAAGCTCGGGCAGGATGTCGCGCTGATGGCGCAGAACGAGGTCGGCGAGGCTGAGATTTCCGGGGCGGGCTGCTCCTCTTCCATGCCGCACAAGGCCAATCCCGTGCCGGCGGAGGTTCTGGTGGCGCTCGCCCGCTTCAATGCCGGCCTGCTCGGCGCGCTCAATCAGGCGCTGGTGCACGAGAACGAGCGCTCGGGTGCGGCATGGACGCTGGAATGGCTGGTGCTGCCGCAGATGGCGATAGCGACGTCGGCCGGGTTGACGACCGCGCGGGGACTGGTGAAGGCGCTGCGCATCCGGCCGTCGCGCGCCGTGGACCGATACGACTGAGCCAGCAGGCCGAGGGGGAGGGGAATAAAATACGCACGCA
>JBQCHN010000195.1:0-5658 GCA_051954615.1 Mesorhizobium sp.
CGACTGTGCCACCAGGATAGTCGCCGCCATGCCGATGCCGAAGACGGTGCCGAGGATGAGGAACAGCACCAGATTGGCGTTGGAGGTGGCGGCCAGCGCCGCCTCGCCGAGGAAACGGCCGACCCAGATCGAATTGACCGATCCGTTGAGCGATTGCAGCACGTTGGAGCCGAGCACCGGCAGGGCAAAGACCAGCAGTGTGCTGGCGATCGGACCGGAAGTCAGGTCGCGGGACCGGCCGCGTTTTGTCTCGTTCATGGCAGGTCGGCCCCGTGTCGGAGGATTCGGCACCCCAGCAGGCTACCGCAAGGCGCAGGCTTATGCACCGTGGGTTGCACGGCGTCAATATTATCCGGGTAAAATAATCAGACATGCTACCGACTCCAGATGTCAGCAGAGAGAGCCGGACCGATTCCCTGCGAGCGGATTGACCGGTAGGAATGGCAACCGCCCATGAACGGAGGAACCGTCATGCAATTCCACCGAGGCCGCCTGATCGACCACATCCATCTGCGCGCCCGCGATCTCGGGGCGAGCAAGCGCTTCTATCGCGCCGTGCTCACCGCTATCGGGCGCGCCGACGCGATCCACGAAGGAGAGAGCTTTTTCAACGCCGACGAGCTGTGGATCGACGCCGCGGACGGCCATACGTCGCGCGTACATCTCGCCTTCCAAGCGCCGGACCGGGAGACGGTGGCCCGCTTCCACGCCACCGGGCTGGAAGCCGGCGGCCGCGACAACGGGGCGCCTGGAGAACGGCCTTATCATCCCGGCTATTACGGCGCCTTCCTGTTCGATCCCGACGGAAACAACGTCGAGGCGGTCCATCACGGCCCGGCCGAGCGATCGGCGGAGTCGGTCGTGCTGACGGCGAAGTGAAGGCGGGCGCCATCTTCGGAGGGACGTTCTTGTCAGTCCAGCCTCTGCTTCAGGTCCTCGTCCAGCCAGCGGCCGAAGAAATAGGCAAGCTGCTTGTGCCACCACGGCCAGTCGTGGTCGACGTCGCCGCCCCAGTAGTCGACCCAGGCCGGGATCTGCTTGGCCTGCAGCACCTTTTCCAGCGCGCGGGTCTCGACCAGCATGGGCTCTTCCCATTTCCCCTGCCCGCAGCAGAACACCATGCGCAGCGCCCGGATGCGATCGAGGATCGCCCCCTCGATGCCTGGCAGGTAGTCGAGCGGCGAATTGTAGTAGACCGCGCCTTCCAGCGTATCGCCGAGGAAACCGCGCGTCGAATAGACGCCTGACAGCGAGATCACGCCGCAGACCAGTGCGGGGAAGCGGAAGGTGAAATTGGACGAATGGAAACCGCCCATGGAACAGCCCGTCATCAGCGACTTCAGCATGCGTCCGCCATTGGCGCTCGCCGCGGTAGCCGCGAAGACGGGCAGCGCCTCCTCGCGCACATAGGCGAAATAGGCTTCGTGCCGGCCGATCCGCTGCCGGACGTCGCCGCCCTTGTCGAAGAAGCTTTCGGAATCGATGCCGTCGACGGTGAAAAGCTGGATGCGCCCGGTGTCGATGAACTCGGCCAGCGCACCGACGCCGCCGGAATCCTCGAACTGGTAGAAACGCCCCTGCGAGGTCGGAAACACCACCACCGGCCGTCCCGCATGGCCGTAGCGCTTGTATTCCATGTCGCGGCCGAGGCGCTCGCTGAAATGCCTGTGGTAGGAGATGTCCATCGGTTCAACCCTTGAGGGCGTGGATATAGGCGACCGCATCCTTCAGCGCCTGCGGGTCGGTTGACCGCATCTGGTAGGCGTAGTTGCCCATGGCCCGGCTGAAGACCGGCTCGATCGCGTTGTGGCGCATGATCTTGTCGGCGTGCGCGGCTAGCACGTCGGCGTGGTCGTGCAAATAGGCGATATGGTCCTTGCGGCTGGCATAGGCGGTGAAATACCTGCCCTTGTGCGGCCCGCAGGTGGCGTTCTTCACCACCATGTTCGCCCACTCGGCATAGATGTCGATGTCGAAGGAGTAGTTGATCGCATCCGTCATCCATGCTCCCGGCGGGCGGATGTTGACCTCCAGCGCAACAATGCGGCCGTCCTTCGTCTCGAACAGCTCGATGTGAAAGAAACGCTCTTTCAGGGCAAAAGCCCTGACGATCTTCCTGCCCGCCTCCTCCACCTCCGGCGGCATTTCGGGCCGGCAGGTGTAGCTCATGTGCTTGTTCTTGTTGACGACGTCCATGATCGAGTCGTCGTATTTGGTGGAAGCGGCGAAGACGATCTCGCCGTCGCGGTCGACCAGCCCGTCATAGGTGACGACCAGCCCGTCGATGAATTCCTCCATGACGAAGCTCATGCCGGGCGGCTTGATGCGGAAGAACTCGTCCAGTTCGGCGGCATTGGAGATCTTGTAGGTATGCGCCGCGCCCGCGCCTGAATCCGGCTTGACCACCACCGGATAGCCGGTCTTGCGAATGAACTCCATCGCGCCGGAGCGCTCCGAGGTCTTGCGCTGCGCGATGACGTTGACGCCGGCCTTGCGGAAGGCGGCGCGCATGCGGCTCTTCTTCTTGATGTTCTGTACGTAATCGAGGCGGATACCCTCGATGTTGAAATCGGTGCGGATGCCGGCCTCGAGGTCAAGCCAGTGCTCGTTGAGGGATTCAAACCGGTCGACGCGGCCCCATTGGTGGATGAAATGGCCCATCGCCCGGTAGGTCCGCTCGTAGTCCTCCATGTCGGCGATGCGGTAATATTCCGCCAGCGCGTCCTTGAGCTTGCCGGAGAGCGAGTCGTATGGCGCGTCGCCGATGCCCAGTACCGTGGCGCCCGCCTTCCTCAGCCGGTCGCAGAATTCGGCGCCGGTGGCCGGAAAATGCGGCGAGAAGAACACGAAATTCATGGGCATCCCCCTGAACGATCGGCGCGTTTGCGAGTGTGGCGCATTTGCGCGAACCGGGAAAGGGTTTCGAGCGCCCGGCAAACGCTTGCCTCCCGCCGATCCCTCCTGTAAGAGAGCCGCCATGATCACGCGCCGCACCGCAGCACACCGTCCGACCGGTTTCGCCGGCGAGACCTTGCGCGCGCTTTCCGCGACCCTTCTGCTTCTCGGCCTTATCGGCGATCGCCGGGCTCGCTGAAGGAGCGCCCGGCGGTCGTTTCGCCGCACGGCACCCATGCTCCTTGGCAAATCGTAACCAGCGAACCACAATCCGATAAGGCAATGCCTGTCATCCGTGACGGCCTCGTGGCCGGTCCGTCAGGCAGCCGGGAGAACAAGACGATGAACGCACGACAGGAAGTCCACGCCGATACGCAATCGGCGGCCAAGGGCATGCCGGACGCCGCCCGCAAATACGCCCCCTACCCCACCGTCGGCCTCCGGGACCGCACCTGGCCCGACAAGGTGATCGACAAGGCACCGATCTGGTGCTCGGTCGACCTGCGCGACGGCAACCAGGCGCTGATCGACCCGATGGGCCACGAGCGCAAGGCGCGCATGTTCCAATTGCTGCTCGACATGGGTTTTAGGGAAATCGAGGTCGGGTTCCCCTCGGCCTCGCAGACGGATTTCGATTTCACCCGCTGGTGCATCGAGGAAGGCAACGTGCCTGACGACGTGGACTTGCAGGTGCTGGTGCAATGCCGGCCGGAGTTGATCACGCGAACCTTCGAGTCGCTCCAGGGAGCCAAGACCCCGATCGTCCATTTCTACAACTCCACCAGCGAGTTGCAGCGCCGCGTCGTGTTCGAGAAGGACGTCGGCGGCATCAAGAAGATCGCCACTGATGCGGCGAAGATGATCACCGACATGGCAGCCAAGGCAGCCAAGGAGCCTGGACATCGCGGCTACCGCTTCCAGTACTCGCCGGAAAGCTTCACCGGCACTGAACTCGAGGTGGCGCTGGAGATCTGCAACGCGGTCACCGAGATCGTGCGGCCGACGCCCGACAACAAGCTGATCCTCAACCTGCCCTCGACCGTCGAGATGGCGACGCCCAACACCTATGCCGACCGCATCGAGTGGATGTGCCGCAACCTCGACAGGCGCGACTCCATCATCGTCTCGCTGCACCCGCATAACGACCGCGGCACCGGTATCGCCACCACCGAACTCGGCCTGATGGCCGGCGCCGACCGCGTCGAGGGAACGCTGTTCGGCAACGGCGAACGCACCGGCAACGTCGACATCGTCACGCTGGCGCTCAACATGTACACGCAGGGCGTCGATCCGAAGCTGGATTGCTCCGACATCACCCGCATGAAGGACGTCTACGAACATTCCAACCAGCTGAAGATCCCCGAACGTCACCCCTATGTCGGCGAACTGGTCTACACGGCCTTTTCCGGCTCGCACCAGGACGCCATCAACAAGGGCATGAAGGCGCTCAAGAAGGCCAACAAGGAATTGTGGGAGGTTCCCTACCTGCCGATCGATCCGGCCGACGTCGGCCGCTCCTACGAGGCGATCATCCGCATCAACTCGCAGTCCGGCAAGGGTGGCATCGCCTATGTGCTGCAGGCAGACTACGGGCTCAACCTGCCGCGCGGCCTGCAGGTGGAGTTCAGCCAGGCGATCCAGGCCATCACCGACGCCGAGGGCAAGGAGGTGCCGGTCAAGCGTATCTACCAGCAGTTCCTCGAGACCTATGTCGAGCAGCCCGGCGCGCGGCTGAAATACGTCGAGCACCGCACCTATCCCGATACGGAGGTCAAAGGCCGCCGCATCGTCGAGGCGACGATCTTCGACAACGGCAGGGAGGTGACGATCTCGGGCACGGGCACCGGCCCGATCGACGGCTTCGTTGACGCGCTCTCCAAGCATGTCGGCGTTGCGATGTCGGTGCTCGACTATTCCGAGCATTCGATGCAGCGCGGCTCGAACGCCTCGGCCATCGCCTATGTCGAGATGGAGCATCCCGGCGGCAAGCTGTTCGGCGCCGGCATCAACACCAACATTTCCGCCGCCTCGCTCGAAGCCGTGGTGTCGGCGGCCAACCGGATTGTCGGACAAAGCCGATAAGAATCGGCCGTTTGCCGGAAATCGTCCCCGGCCGGAATTTTTCGGCCGGGGGAAACAGGCATTTCGCATGGTAAAACGCTTGTCGCTCGAGGCTGGCGCTATATAAGATTGGACTCCCTCTGTGCCGACTGGAGAGGTCCGACACTTGCGGCATTCCACGCCTGCTGCCCCCGCAGTGCGCGAGACGCTGGAACGGGTGCTTGCCAGCGAAACGTTCGCACGCTCCGAGCGCGCGCGCGACCTTTTGCGATATCTGGTCGAACGCGAGCAGGCCGGTGAAGCCGACCGGCTCAAGGGCTTTGCCATAGCCGTCGACGTCTTCGGCAAGGACGCCGATTTCGATTCCGCGACGGATGCGGTCGTGCGGGTGCAGGCGGGACGCCTGCGCGATCTGTTGCAGCAATATTCCGAAACCGAAGGGGCGGGAGACGCGTTTCGTATCACCGTTCCGCGCGGTTCCTACGTTCCGGTCTATGAGCCAAAGGCGGATCGCTCCTGCCCGCCGCAGGTCGGTTCATCCCAGGGCGCACCCGATATCCCGACAACCTCGCTGCCGGTGCCTGGCGGTGCCGCAGCCGCGCAGGCCTCGCCGCTTCTGATGCGCCAGATCCAGTTCATCTGGCTCGCCATCGCGTTGGTCATCGGCATGCTCGGCGTGCTGATCGTGCGGCAGGGCAGTTT
>JBQCHN010000196.1:0-8493 GCA_051954615.1 Mesorhizobium sp.
CCGGCACGATCGCGGCGGTGTCGTCCTTCGGCGCGGACTCGGCCGTCCTGCTTCACCTGATCGCCGGTGTCGACCGGCACCTGCCCATCGTCTTCCTCGACACCGGCAAGCATTTCGAGGAGACGCTTGCCTATCGCGACGCGCTGGTCGCCGATTTCGGCCTGACCGACGTGCGCGTGGTTGCGCCCGACGCGGCGGCACTTGCCCGCATCGACCCGACCGGCAAACTGCACGAGACAGACACCGATGCCTGCTGCGCCGTGCGCAAGGTGGAGCCGATGGCGCGTGGCGTAGAGCCCTTCGACGCCTGGTTCACTGGCCGCAAGCGCTTCCAGGCTTCGACGCGGGCGGCACTGCCGGTGTTCGAAGCGGTGGGACGGCGCATCCGCATCAACCCGCTGGCGCACTGGACCACCGCCGATCAAGCCGACTACATGCGCACGCATGCGCTGCGGGAAAATCCGTTGGTTGCCTACGGCTATCTGTCCATCGGCTGTTTTCCCTGCACCCGGCCGGTGCAGCCAGGCGAAAACGCGCGTGCCGGCCGCTGGGCAGGGCAGGCGAAGACCGAATGCGGAATCCACCTTTCGGGGCTGGAAGCGTCGCTGACCGACGCGGCGCTGTAACGTTGCCGCGTCCCTTTCCGTGGGCCTGTCGTTCGATTGGTCCTGCCCTCAGGATCCGGAACGGCCTGCCTGCCGGCGTTCACTGGCTTCAAGCTGCTCGAGCAGGTCCTTCATGTGGCGGGGAATGTCGTTCACCACCTTGTAGGCGGGCATGGCGCCGAGAAAGCGGGTCAGCGACCGGTCGCCGATCTGGCGGCGGATGTCGGCTGCGAGCTTGTCCTGCCGGTTTGCGGTATTGCGGGCCATCATCTGTATTCCCTTGGTCGGCTCCGAAACTCCTCCGCACCGGTGATGGTTCCCGCATCGCACCATGGCCGCAAGCCCGATTGGCCGTTACGGTAAAATTTGACTTAATTTCGAGCGGTCCCACGGGAAGGGGCTCCGGCGGTCATGAGCCGACGCAACTGCCCCGGGCCACTTGATTTTTGGTGCCCGAACCTCGATATCGGGCGCAACTTCCAAACCGTTGAGATGATGGAAAACGCGATGAGCGACCAGGCAAAAGACGAACACGCGCCCGAGGAAAACGAGACCGCCGAGGCCGCGGCCGAGCGCGCGGAAGGCAGCGTCGAGGGCGACTACGAAGCTCTGGTGAGGCTGCTGAAGGAGAACGAGGAATTGAAGGACCGCGCGCTGAGGGCAGCGGCGGAGATGGAGAACCTTCGCCGCCGCACGGCACGCGACGTGCAGGACGCGCGCGCCTACGCGATCGCCAATTTCGCGCGCGACATGCTGGGCGTGTCGGACAATCTGCGCCGCGCCATCGATGCCATCCCCGCAGAGGCCAAGGCGGCTGCCGACGCCGGCTTCAAGGCGCTGGTGGACGGCGTCGAGATCACCGAACGCGGCATGCTGTCGGCGCTGGAGCGGCACGGGGTGAAGAAGCTCGAGCCGCTGGGGGAGAAGTTCGATCCCCATTTCCACCAGGCGATGTTCGAGGTGCCCAATGCTGACGTGCCGGCCAATACGGTCGTGCAGGTGGTGCAGTCTGGCTACTCGATCGGCGAACGGGTGCTGAGGCCCGCCATGGTCGGGGTTTCCAAGGGCGGCCCGAAGCAGGCTCCGAGCGAAGCGCCGGCCGAGCCCGGCCCGGTCAACGAACAGGCCGAGAAGGACGCGTGAGGGAGTAGGGGAATAAGGCAGTAAGGCAGTAAGGCAGTAAGGCAGTAAGGCAGTAAGGCAGTAAGGCAGTAAGGCAGTAAGGGCTGTCGCTTCGGACGCCATGCCTTCTCTGAAGGCTATTGTGTCTTGACGAGCCTGTGCGCTGGCATCAGTTTCTACTGCCCTACTGCCCTACTGCCCTACTGCCCGGCCGAGGTCCGATGCCCCTCGTCACTCTCCTCGACTATGCCGGCGTCGCCGTTTTCGCGGCCACGGGCGCCCTTGCCGCCTCGCGCAAGCAACTCGACATCATCGGCTTCCTGTTCCTGGCCGCCGTCACCGGGATCGGCGGTGGCACGCTGCGCGACGTGATCCTTGGCGTGCCGGTGTTCTGGGTATCCAACCGGGCCTATGTGCCGATCTGCGCGGTCGTGGCGGTGGTGGTCTTCTTCGGCGCGCACCGGGTGGAATCCCGTTACAAGCTCCTCCTGTGGCTGGATGCGGTGGGCATCGCCGCCTTTTCGGTGATGGGCGCGGCCAAGGGGCTCGCCATCACCGGCTCGCCCATCATCGCCGTGGTGATGGGCATGCTGACCGCCACCTTCGGCGGCATATTGCGCGACATGCTGGCCGGCGAGCCGTCGGTTCTGCTGAAGCCCGAAATCTACGTCTCGGCCGCCCTTGCCGGGGCGGCGCTTTATACGCTCGGCGACCTGGCGGGCCTGCCGGCCCCGGTTTCGGCGCTGATCGGCTTCGCCGCCGCCTTCATCGTGCGCGGCGGGGCGCTGCGTTTCGGCTGGTCGTTTCCGGCCTACAAGAGCCGGCCGGGGCGCAAGCCCGAGGACATTCCGTAAGCATCCAATTTTACATGGAGCGGGCTTGCCTGGTCTTGACGAGAGCTTTCGGTGCCTGCGCCAGCCAGCACCGTTCGATCCGATGGCGCAATTCCTCGTCGGAAACGGCGGCCATGCGGATCAGCACATAGGGCCAGCCCTTGTAGTGGTCGGTCTCGAAATAGATGTCGTCCGCCGCGGAGAGCAGCATTTCCTTCTCGTCGAGCGGGCAGGGGATGGCGACGGTGTCGGCATCCTTGACACGGGCCAGCATCTTCTTGCCGACCTTGAGCGCCGGCGTGCCGTAGGATGTGCCTTCGACGACACCCGGAAGGCCCTCGGCGACCCGTTTCAGCCGCTCGAACGTTTGGGACAGGTCGCCGCCGCTCACGGGTCAGGCGGAGAAGCGCTGGGCTTCCGCGCCGTAGTAATTGACGTAGCGCGAGGAAATCTCGCTGACCGGCAGGATGATGAAGACGTCCACGGTGCGGAAATCGTGGTCGATGACGCAGCCGTCACCGATGCGGGCACCGAGCCTGAGATAGCCTTTCACCAGCGGCGGCATGCCGGCAATGGCGCTCTTGGCGTTGATGGCCTCGGCCGGCATCAGATCCATCGCGTGATAGCGGCCGGGGACGGCGCGGATGTCCCAGTCGGCGCCGGCGCGGCAATGGTGCGCGAGATAGCTCAGCGATTCGGCGTGCGCGGCCGGGTCGACGCCGGGGAAGGAGGCGCAGCCGGTCATGACGCCGATGCGGTGATGGTTGATGTAGGCCCAGATGCCCTGCCACAGCACTTCGATGGTGCGTTTGGAGCGATATTCGGGCAGCACACAGGAGCGGCCGAGTTCCAGGAACCGCTCGCCGGGATGGCGGGCGACGAGGCCGGGCAGGTCGAACTCGTCCTGCGAATAGAAACCGCCGGCGGCGACCGCCGCTTCCTGACGCAACAGCCGGTAGGTGCCGACGATACGGCGATGTTCGGGGCCGGAAATGCTGGAATCCAGCACGAGCAGGTGATCGCAGACGGGATCGAAGCGGTCGGCGTCGCGGCGGTCCAGCGCCTGCAAGGCGCCCTTGTGAGCGCCCATCTCGTCGTAGAAGACGCGGTAGCGCACCTCCTGGGCGGCAGCCACCTCGGCCTCGTTGCGCGCAAGGCGCACTTCGAGATTGCCGATACGGCCGAGCAGGGCGCCCGAAGCGATGCCCTCCATCTTCAGCTCGGCAAGCCTGGCGGTGCCGGAATTGGGTTGCGAATCACCTTGCGGCATCGCTGTGTGCACGAGCGATTCTCCTTCGAGCCATCCCTCCTGGCGCGGGGATACGATGGGGGTGCAACAGGATTGTGACAGTACCGTGTTCGCTTCCGATGGGCAATGGCGCGGTGAAAGGAGCGCCGATTCGAAGCGGGAAAAATGCCTGCCTGCGGCCGCCTTCGGCTCAGGCGGCGGTGTGTTCCTGCACGGCCAGCACAAGCGCCTCCGGGTCGAGGGGCTTGGTGACGAAGCCGTTGGCGCCGTGGGCAAGCAGCGTGTGCCGGGTCTTTTCCTGGCTGTCGGCCGACAGGACCATGATCGGCAGCGGGGCGACGCCGGCTTCCTCCTCGTGGCGGCGGATGGCGGCGATGGCGTCCAGCCCGTCCATGACCGGCATGTGCAGGTCCATCAGCACGACATCGTAGCGGTGGCGGTGCCCCGCCTCGATGACGGCTTCCACCGCCGCCTTGCCGTTGCCCACCACTTCCACCCGATGCCCCGCCTTCTGCAGCGTGGCGCGGGCGAGCATGGCGTTGATGTCGTTGTCCTCGGCGATCAGCACGGACAGGCCGGAGGCCCGGTGGCCCTTGCGGGTGAGGTTCGCCGTCCCTTGAGTGTCGGCGGCAGGGGCTTCCGGCGCCGTGGCGGCTGCCTGGCTCGCCAGAAGCACGCGCAGCAGCGTTTCCCCGCGCACCGGCCTTGCCAGGAAGGTGGCGTAGCCGCTGGCGCGGAATTCGCCCAGCATGCCGCGATCGGCCGGTGCGATGAAGATGGCGGCCTCGCAATTGGTCAGGCCGGCCTCGCGCAGGTGCTGGAGCAGTCGGCCGTCGCTCTTTTCCAGCGCCGCATCCACCAGGAGCATGTCGCAATGGCCGTCGAGCGGCGCCGCGACGGCGGCGCTGGAGGCGATGACGGCGCTGCCGCCGTGGTCGCGTATGGTCGCAGCGATGGCTTCGGCTTCCACCTGGTTCCTGGAGACGATGGCGACATGGCGGCCCGTCAGGATGCCTTCGCGGCCCGGCGGCGGCCCACTCGCTTCGACGGCCGGAATCTCGAAGGCGAATTCGGAGCCTTCGCCGAGCCGGCTCGTCACCGAGAGGCTGCCGCCCATGGCAGCGGCCAGCCGCTTCGATATGGCGAGGCCGAGGCCGGCGCCGCCGAAGGCGCGCGTCGAGGTGCCGTCGGCCTGCTCGAATTCCTCGAAGATGCGGTCCCTGTCCTTCTCGTCCAGACCCGGGCCGGTATCGGCGACGCTGAAGCGGACGCGGTCGCCCGTCTCGTCGCGCGCCTGCGAAATCGACACCAGCACGCCGCCTTCGCCGGTGAACTTGATGGCGTTGCCGATCAGGTTCAGCAGCACCTGGCGCACGCGCCCCGGGTCGGCGCTGATGCGCTGCGGCACGTCCGGCGCGACGTGGCAGCCGAGGCCGATGCCCTTGCCGAAGGCGCGCGCGGCGAGCAGTTCGACCACGTTGTCGGCGATCTCGCGCGGCGCCATCGGCTGCGGTTCGGGATCGAAGCGGCCGGCCTCGATCTTGGAATAGTCGAGCAGGTCCTCGATCAGCGCCAGCAGCGCGCTGGCAGAGGTGGAGACGGCGCCGACATAGGTGCGCTGCTCGGGCGTCAGCTGGGTGTCGGCGAGGAGCTTGGCCATGCCCATGATGCCGTTCATCGGCGTGCGGATCTCGTGGCTGACGGTGGCGAGGAAGCGCGACTTGGCCTGGTTGGCGTATTCGGCACGCTCGCGTGCGCCGATGAGCGAGGTTTCGGCGCGCTTGCGGGCGGTGATGTCGCGGGCGATCGCCCGGTGCGAGACGGCGCCGCTGTCCTTTTCGCGCACCGACAACTCGATCCATGAGAACCAGCGCTGGCCGTCCGGCGTCGAAATCATCACGTCGGTGGAACTGAGGCAGTCGCGCTCGGCGAAGGCGGCGTCCGGCATCAGGCCGACGTCGATGCCGATCTCCGCCAGCGTGCGGCTGTCCAGTTCGCGCGGGTCCATGCGAACAAGATCGGCGAACACCTTGTTGGCGTAGACGATGCGCCCGCTGCGGTCGCGGTGGACGACGAGGTCGCCCAGCGCGTCGATCAGTCCTTGCGCGCGCTCCTCGCTTTCCTGCATCTCCCACATGCGGTCGGCGAGTGTCTCGATCTCGGCGCGCGTGCGTGCGGCGCTGTCGTCGAAGGCGAAGGCCGCGCGCCTGGCCGCCTGGCCGCTGCGCAGATGCACCAGAAGCCCGGCCACGCCGATCGCCACCAGGCAGGCGGGGATGAAGGGCGCGGCACCGGTCAGCCAGGACAGGCCGGCGAGCGCTATCGTCGCGGCGAACACCAGGAAGGTAAGGCCGTTCCCGCGCCTGGCGGGCGGCAGGTCCGGCTGCAGCGGCGGCGCCTGGATGCGCATGCGCGTCGTTGCGGGCGACGCAGTTTCGCCTGGCTCGTCGTGTGTTACCGCTGCTGCAAGATCGGGCTGCGCGCTCATGCGGCCATCGTTGCCACAAAGCGATTAGGGAAGGTTTTGACGGATCGCTTGCATTTTAGCGGTTTGGGGGGTGAGAAGCGGTCCGCGCAGCGAACGAAAAGCTAATTGCTTGGCTTTTCGAGCGACGAACGCCCGGAGCGATAGCGTAGGGCCGTGGCGCGACTTCCACTTTCCTTCAAGGGGAGGGGTACTCACACCTCATCGTCGCCACGCCCTGCTTTCGCAGTCTGGCCATTGTCAAAGAGCGGACCTCGATTGGTGAGGTCGGGAAGCGGGCGCGGGGGCCGTGCCTGCTTAAGTTAGTAGTGGCGCGGCATCCCGCGCCCGCCGGTGTCTTGCCTCCCCGAGGGTCGCTGCCGCCTTTCGGGCGGCCCGCTGGCTCGGTCGAGGCCCGGACTTGGGGGTTCATCGCCCAGCCGCCTACCGCAGACGACCAGCCCGGCACCGTCTCCCGCCACAAGCGCCCGGTTCGCGACCCGCGTTCCCGCACAGGAGATGACGAGGAGTATGAGGCGGATGAAAAGGACGGGGATAGATTTTTCCCACTTCGTCGTCCCGACCAAAGGAGTAGAGCGACTGCGAGCCGGGACCCGGTCCGTGACCTTGCCAGTGTTTCGGAATGGATCCCGGATAGCCGATCTTCGCTGCGCTGCGATCTGCTTGCGGGGTGACGCTTGCGGCTTGGAGGGCCCTACATATCCACCACGACGCGGCCACGGATTTTGCCTTCGACGATGGCGCGGGCGGCGTCGAGGATGCCGTCGAAGCCAATGGTCGTCGACAACGCCTTCAGCTTGGCGACGTCGAGGTCGGCGGCGATGCGCCGCCAGGCTTCTAGGCGCAGCTCCTTCGGCGCCATCACCGAATCGATGCCGAGCAGCGACACGCCGCGCAGGATGAAGGGCGCGACGGAAGACGGCAGGTCCATGCCGCCGGCAAGGCCGCAGGCGGCGACGGCGCCGCCATAGGCGGTCATGGACAGCACGTTGGCGAGCGTGGCGGAGCCGACCGCGTCGACGCCGCCGGCCCAGCGCTCCTTGCCCAGCGGCTTGACCGGGCCGGTCAGTTCGTCGCGCGCGATCACTTCCGCCGCGCCGAGGTCGGCGAGATAGGCCTTTTCGGCCTCGCGGCCGGTCGAGGCGACGACGTGGTAGCCGAGCTTCGACAGGATGGCGACGGCGACCGAGCCGACGCCGCCGGCAGCCCCGGTCACCACCACGGGGCCGCGGTCGGGCGAAATGCCGTGGCGCTCCAGCGCCATGACGCACAACATCGCCGTGTAACCGGCGGTGCCGACCGCCATGGCGTCGTGCGCGCTCATGCCCTCGGGCAGCGGCACCAGCCAGTCGCCCTTGACGCGGGCGCGCTCCGAATAGGCGCCGTAATGCGTTTCGCCGACGCCCCAGCCGTTGAGGATCACATGATCGCCGCGCCGCCAGTCTGGATGATCGGAGGCCGTGACCGTGCCGGCGAAGTCGATGCCGGGGACGAGCGGCCAGCGGCGGATGACCGGCGCCTTGCCGGTGATAGCGAGGCCGTCCTTATAGTTGACCGTGGTCGCCTCGACGGCGACGGTGACGTCGCCCTCCATCAGGTCCGCTTCGGTGAGGTCCGTCACCGCCACCGACTGCTTCTTGTCCTCGTCGCGGGAAACCAGGATGGCTTTGAAGGTGTCAGGCATTTTTTCTCCTCGCGCGTGTCGGCGAAGTTTGCGGCTCCCCGCGTGCCGGGTCAATCATCCGAAGGTCGCGGTTGGCTGCGCCAGCCGAGGAATTCCTCGAGGATGACCAGTGCCGCGCCGACGGTGATGAAGGCGTCGGCGAGGTTGAAGACGGCGAAGGACCAGACGGGCGTGTGGAACAGCACGTAGTCGATGACATGGCCGTAGACGGCGCGGTCGATGAGGTTGCCGAGCGCGCCGCCGACGATGAGGGCGAAGCCGATGCGGGCGGCGACCTGACGCGGCTCCGTGCGGGCGGCCAGCCAGATGACGAAGGCGGCGACGGCGAGCGCCAGGACGATCAGGCCGGTATCGCCGAGGGAAGACAGCATCGAAAAGGCGATGCCGGTGTTGTAGGTGCGGAAGAGCGCCAGGAACGGCAAAAGGTCCACCGGCTGCTGCCAGGGCAGGTCGGCCTCGACCAGGACCTTGATCCACTGGTCGAGCGCGATGGCGACGACCGAGAGCAGGCCGTA
>JBQCHN010000197.1:0-16055 GCA_051954615.1 Mesorhizobium sp.
ACCTCGGCGCCGAGACGGGCCATCGGTTCGCACAGGAGGCCGCCGCCGCAGCCGATGTCGAGGAAGCGCAGGCCCTCGAAGGGCCGCGCGGCGCGCGGGTCGCGACCGAAGCGGGCCGCCACCTGGTCGCGGATATAGGCCAGCCTCACCGGGTTGAACTTGTGCAGCGGACGGAATTTGCCGTTGGGGTTCCACCATTCGGCGGCGAGCGCCGCAAAGCGCTCGACCTCGGCGGCGTCGATGGTCGATCGTCCGGTCTGCGCGGCTCTGGAATCTGGCATGGGCGGTCTCCTGCGACGCTACCAAGTCGGTCCCATGGCGGTGAATGTCAAGGCGCTGCCGGCGCGCCGCCGCGGCCGCCCGGTGCGGCAGGATGGCCGCAGGCAAGCGCATGCCTTGCGAAACCGGCACGGTTTGGCTAAGGAGGCCGCGCATTCGCGCCCCGGTCCGCCGGGGCGGTTCCAGTCATTTCCGGTTTCCGGCAGCATCCAGAGGCAGGCCGCTTCCATGGCGCGCATCGTGATGAAGTTCGGCGGGACCTCCGTCGCCGACCTCGACCGCATCCACAATGTGGCGCGGCACGTCAAACGCGAGGTCGACGCCGGCCACGAGGTCGCCGTCGTGGTGTCGGCCATGTCGGGCAAGACCAACGAGCTGGTCGGCTGGGTGCAGGGCATGCCCAAGGCCACCGGCGCCAACAGCCCGTTCTTCGACGCGCGCGAATACGACGCCATCGTCGCTTCCGGCGAGCAGGTGACGTCGGGGCTGCTCGCCATCGCCTTGCAGTCGATGGGCGTCAACGCGCGCTCTTGGCAGGGCTGGCAGATCCCGATCAAGACGGACGGGGCGCACGGCGCCGCGCGCATTGCCGACATCGACGGCTCCTTCCTGATCAAGCGCTTCGGCGAGGGGCAGGTCGCCGTCGTCGCCGGCTTCCAGGGCATCGCCCCCGACAACCGCATCTCGACGCTCGGTCGCGGCGGTTCCGACACCAGCGCGGTCGCCATCGCCGCCGCCGTGAAGGCGGACCGCTGCGACATCTACACCGACGTGGACGGCGTCTACACCACCGACCCGCGCATCGAGCCGAAGGCCCGCCGTCTCGACCGCATCTCCTTCGAGGAAATGCTTGAAATGGCGTCGCTGGGTTCCAAGGTGTTGCAGGTGCGCTCGGTGGAACTGGCGATGGTGCACAAGGTGCGCACCTTCGTGCGGTCGTCCTTCACCGACCCGGATGCGCCCGGCATGGGCGATTTCCTGAACCCGCCCGGTACGCTGATATGCGAAGAGGATGAAATCGTGGAACAGCAGGTCGTCACCGGAATTGCCTACGCCAAGGAAGAGGCGCAGATCTCGCTGCGCCGCGTCGCCGACCGTCCGGGCGTCGCCGGCGGCATCTTCGGCCCACTCGCCGAGGCCAACATCAACGTCGACATGATCGTCCAGAACATCTCCGAGGACGGCAAGTCGACCGACATGACCTTCACCGTGCCGAACGGCGATGTGGCGAAGGCGCTGGCCGTGCTCGACAAGGTGCGCGAAACGGTCGGCTTCGACGCCGTCCAGCACGACGACGGCATGTCCAAGGTCTCCGTCATCGGCATCGGCATGAGGAGCCATGCCGGCGTCGCCGCCACCGCCTTCAAGGCGCTGGCCGAGAAATCCATCAACATCCGCGCCATCACCACCTCGGAGATCAAGATTTCGATCCTGATCGACGGTCCCTACACGGAACTGGCGGTTCGGACTTTGCATTCTGTCTACGGCCTCGATAAGCATTAGGACGTGGATATGACTTGACGGCAGCGTCGGGGCGGCGAAAGGGTCGCGCCGGCGCCTCGGTGCATTGGAGAAGACGTTCGCGATGCGTGATACGGCCAGCGGCCCGCGCGTACTGCTGAGACGACTCCGCGAGCTCATGCAGGAGCCGATGGAGCCGCAGGAGCGGCTCGACCGGATCGTGCGCGACATCGCCTCCAACATGGTGGCCGAGGTGTGCTCGCTCTATGTGCTGCGCTCCGATTCCGTGCTAGAACTCTATGCTACCGAAGGCCTGAACAAGAATGCCGTCCACCAGGCGCAGTTGCGGCTGGGGCAGGGCCTCGTCGGCACCATCGCCGCCAGCGCCAGGCCGCTCAACCTGTCCAACGCGCAGGAGCATCCCGCCTTCGCCTACCTGCCGGAGACGGGCGAGGAGATATACCACTCCTTCCTCGGCGTGCCGGTCCTCAGGGCCGGGCGCACGCTGGGCGTTCTGGTCGTCCAGAACAAGACGATGCGCAATTACCGCGACGACGAGGTCGAGGCGCTGGAAACGACCGCCATGGTGATCGCCGAGATGATCGCCACCGGCGACCTCGCCCGGCTCAACCGCACCGGCGTGGAGCTCGACCTGTCGCGCCCCGTTTCCTTTACCGGCCTGTCGTTCAACGACGGCGTCGGCCTTGGCCATGTCGTGCTGCATGAGCCACGCATCGTCGTCACCAGCCTGTTCAACGAGGACAGCGACGAGGAGATCCGGCGGCTGGAATCCTCGCTCGGCTCGCTCAGGCTCTCCATCGACGACATGCTGTCGCGCCGCGAGGTCGCCTTCGAGGGCGAGCACCGCGAGGTGCTGGAAGCCTACCGTATGTTCGCCAACGACCGCGGCTGGGTGCGCCGCCTGCACGAGGCGATCCGCAACGGCCTGACGGCGGAAGCGGCGGTGGAGAAGGTGCAGTCGGACATGCGCGCGCGCATGATCCACATGACCGACCCGTATCTGCGCGAGCGCATGAGCGACTTCGACGATCTCGCCAATCGGCTGCTGCGCCAGCTCATGGGGCGCGGGCCGGAGGACGTGGCGGCGGCGCTGCCGAAGGACGCCATCATCGTCGCGCGCTCGATGGGGGCGGCCGAACTGCTCGACTATCCGCGCGACAAGCTGCGCGGCCTTGTGCTGGAGGACGGCGCGGCCACCAGCCACGTCGTCATCGTGGCGCGCGCCATGGGCATTCCCGTCGCCGGCCAGATGAAAGGCGCGGTCTCCATGGCGGAGAACGGCGACCCCATCATCGTCGACGGCGAAGAGGGTTCGATCCACCTCAGGCCGCCGGCGGACCTCGAGGCCGCCTATGCCGAGAAGGTGCGCTTCCGCGCGCGGCGCCAGAAACTCTACCAGGAACTGCGCGACAAGCCGTCGGTCACCAAAGACGGCGTGCCGGTCGACTTGCTCCTCAATGCCGGCCTTTCGGTGGACCTGCCGCATCTGGCCGATTCAGGCGCGGCCGGCATCGGCCTGTTCCGTACCGAGCTGCAATTCATGGTGGCGTCGGCCTTTCCGCGCGCCGAGGCGCAGGAGAAGCTCTATCGCGATGTCGTCGAGGCGGCGCGCGGCAAGCCCGTCACCTTCCGCACCATCGACATCGGCGGCGACAAGGTGCTGCCCTATTTCAAGGACGCGGTGCAGGAGGAGAACCCGGCGCTCGGCTGGCGCGCCATCCGCCTCACGCTGGATCGGTCCGGCCTCCTGCGCACGCAGGTGAGGGCGCTCTTGAAGGCCTGCGGCGGGCGCGAGCTCAAGCTGATGCTGCCGATGGTGACGGAACTGTCCGAGATCGCCCAGGCGCGCGAGATCATCGACAAGGAGGTGCGCCACCTGTCGCGCTTCGCCCACCATCTGCCGACCAGCCTCAAGGTCGGCGCCATGCTGGAAGTGCCGTCGCTGCTGTTCCAGCTCGACGAACTGATGAAGGCGGTGGATTTCGTATCGGTCGGCTCTAACGACCTGTTCCAGTTCGTGATGGCGGTGGACCGCGGCAACACGCGGCTGGCCGACCGGTTCGACCCGCTGTCGGTGCCATTCCTGCGCGTGCTGAGGACGGTCGCGGCGGCGGGAGCACGCAACAACACGCCGGTGACGCTGTGCGGGGAACTGGCCGGCAAGCCGATCTCGGCCATGGCGCTTCTGGGGCTGGGCTTCCGGTCCATCTCCATGTCGCCGGCCTCGATCGGCCCGGTCAAGGCGATGCTGACCGAACTGCCGCTGGCCGAACTCACGGCGCTGTTCGACGATAATCTCGACCAGCCGGCCACCGGCGTGCCGATGCGGGCGCTGCTGCAGGCCTTCGCGGACGATCGTGGCATACCGCTGTAGGCGTGCGCCGACCGGCCGTCGCATTTCCGTTGGCAAAGGCGCGCCGGCCGGTTATTGCGCAAAGGCCGTTCTTCCCCGCGCTTTGTCGGGGATCTCCTTCCAGGCTGCGTTCGTAAAGCTATCCCGATGCTGAATTTCATGCGCGACAACGGCCGCTGGCTCTCCGGCGGTTTCCTTTTGATGTTGTTCTCGTCGTTCGGCCAGACTTTCTTCATCGGCATGTCCGGCAACGACCTGCGCGCGGCATTCGATCTGTCGGGCGGCGCGTTTGGCGGCATCTACATGCTGGCGACGCTTGCATCCGCCATGACCCTGCCCTGGCTCGGCCGCACGCTCGATGTCATGCCGGGCTGGCAGGTGGCGCGCTTCACCATTCCCGCGCTCGCCTTCGCCTGTGTGCTGATCGCGGTTGCCCCGAACGTCGCCGTGTTGACGCTGTCGCTCTATCTGCTCAGGCTGTTCGGGCAGGGCATGATGACGGAAACGGCGTTCACCGAAACGGGCCGGTGGTTCGTAGCCAACCGGGGCCGGGCCATGGCCGTCATCGTCCAGGGCTCGCAGACCGGCACGGCCTTGCTTCCGATGATCGTCGTTGTTGTCCATGGCTGGAGCGGCGACTGGCGCGCGGTCTGGTTCGCCTCGGCCGCCGTGCTCATGCTGGTCGGGCTGCCGGCGATCGTGGGGCTGATGCGGGTCGAGCGCGTGCCGCAATCCACGGAAGCGAAATCGCTCACGGCGCGGACCGCCCGCGACTGGACGCGCGGCGAGGTCATCCGCGACCCGATGCTCTACCTGCTGCTCGCCGGAGTTCTCGCGCCGTCCTTCATCGCCACCGTCATCTTTTTCCATCAGGGCTATCTGATCGAGACCAGGCACTACGACCCGCTTGCCTTTGCGGCTGCCTTCACCGTGATGTCGCTGGTCACCGTCGGCTTCAGTTTCGTCAGCGGCGCGCTGATCGACCGGTTCGGATCGCTCAACCTGCTACCTTATTCACTGCTGCCTCTCGCTGCCTCGGCGGCGGTGGCCGGTCTGGTGACGCCGGTCTGGGGCGTCTATGTCTTCATGTTCCTGCTCGGCATCAGCAACGGCCTGACCTCGACGCTGTTCGGCGCCCTGTGGCCGGAGGTCTACGGGCTTGCCAATCTGGGCGGCATCCGCGCCATCACGGTTTCGGCCATGGTGCTGTCGTCGGCGCTCGGCCCCGGCATCACGGGCGCCCTCATCGACCAGGGAATTCCGTTGCCGACCCAGATGCTGTGGATGGCGGCCTGGTGCGTGCTGGCCTCGGTCGTTCTGGCCATGGCCGCGAAGAAGATAGGACTGCGCGAAGCCGTCGCCCGCACGCCGGCGCTCCAGGGCAACTGATCGAGCAGGCAGACCGGCGCTCGTTGAGGTTTGCGGCAATCTCGGCTATTTGCCGGCCATGAACTCCAACCTTTTCGTACACCCATGATCTCCCTTCCCCGCGATCGCATGGATCAGGTCGTCAAGCGTTTCGACATGCTGGAAGCGCAGATGGCCGCCGGGCCGGCGCCGGACGCTTACGTCCGGATGGCGTCGGAATATGCCGACATGCAGGAAATGGTCGCCAAGATCCGGGCGTTGCGGGCGGCGGAACAGGAAGCGGCCGATCTCCAGGCCATGCTCGACGACAAGGCGACCGACGCCGAGATGCGGGCGCTGGCCGAGGCCGACCTGCCGGGCGTCGAAGAGAAAATCGAGGCACTGCAACAGGATATCCAGATCCTGCTGCTGCCGAAGGACGCGGCCGACGAGAAGAACGCCATTCTGGAAATCCGCGCCGGCACGGGCGGCGACGAGGCGGCCCTGTTCGCCGGCGATCTTTACCGCATGTACGAGCGCTACGCCGCCGAAAAGGGCTGGCGCTTCGAGACCGTGTCGGCCAGCGACGGCGATGCCGGCGGGTTCAAGGAAATCGTCGCTTCCGTCTCGGGCAAGGGCGTGTTCGCGCATCTGAAGTTCGAATCCGGCGTGCACCGGGTGCAGCGCGTTCCGGCAACGGAAGCGCAGGGGCGCATCCACACATCGGCGGCGACGGTGGCGGTGCTGCCGGAAGCGGAAGACGTGGACATCGACATCCGTCCCGAGGACATACGCATCGACACCATGCGCGCCTCCGGCGCCGGCGGCCAGCACGTCAACACCACCGATTCGGCCGTTCGCATCACCCACCTGCCGACCGGCATCATGGTGGTACAGGCGGAGAAGTCGCAGCACCAGAACCGGGCGCGCGCCATGCAGATCCTGCGCGCCAAGCTTTACGACATGGAGCGCAGCCGCGCCGCCGAGGAGCGCTCGGAATCGCGGAAATCGCAGGTCGGTTCGGGCGATCGCTCGGAACGCATCCGCACCTACAATTTTCCGCAGGGGCGGCTGACCGACCACCGCATCAACCTCACCCTTTACAAGCTCGACCGGGTGATGGAAGGCGAGTTGGACGAGGTGGTCGACGCACTCATCGCCGACCATCAGTCGAGGCTCCTGGCTGACATGAAGGAAGATTAGGGGCATCGCGACCGATGGTGCAAAGCCCCTTTTCGATCGTTCGAACCGGCGTTCCCCGTTCAGGCAAGGGGCTGTGGCCTTGACTCTGGCAGAACTTTTGCGAAAGGCGCGACGCCAGCTGGCCGAGACGGGTATCGCGGATGCCGCGCTCGATGCCCGCCTGCTGGTCGAGCATTTTTCCGGCACGACGCGCACCGACGCGATCACCGATCCGGACAGACTGGTCGATGCCGGAACGGCGGATGATATCCAGGCCGCGCTCGCCCGACGCGCCGCCGGCGAGCCGGTGCATCGCATTCTCGGCTTCCGTGAATTCTACGGGCTTCGGCTGTCTCTCTCGACGGAGACGCTGGAGCCGCGCCCCGATACCGAAACGCTGGTCGAGGCCGTTCTGCCGTTCGTCAGGCGGATGGTACAAAGCAAAGGGACGTGTCGCACCCTCGATCTCGGCACCGGCACCGGGGCGATCGCGCTGGCGCTGCTTTCGGCGGTGCCACAAGCAGAGACGACCGGCGTCGACATTTCGGCCGACGCGCTGGCGACGGCGGCGCGCAATGCCGCCGACCTCGGGCTCGACGGGCGCTTTTGCGCGCTGCAATCAGACTGGTTCGAGAAAATCTCGGGCCGATACGATGCAATCGTCTCCAACCCGCCCTATATAGCTGGCAAGGAGATCGCGGCCCTGCAAAAGGAGGTGCGCGATTTCGACCCGCGCCGCGCCTTGGACGGCGGCGCAGACGGTCTGGATGCCTATCGTATCATCGCCGCCAACGCGGCGGCGCATCTGGAGAAGGACGGCATCGTTGCCGTCGAGATCGGCAGTACACAGAAAGAAGATGTGACAGCGCTGTTCGAGCGGACAGGCTTTATTGTCCTGGAGACGATGCGCGATCTGGCAGGCAACGACCGTGTCTTGGTGTTTTCACCGGTATGAAAAGCCGGGTGCGGCGAAAAAAACGCTTGGCAAGCCCGGTAAAATGCGTTTAGGTCCGGCCAACCGGATGAACGAAGCAGGCAGTGCTCTTAAGCGATTCGGTTTCCTTGGAAATAGCTGCCTTCTTGCGCAAACGACGCCCAAGCTTCGTGCGGGAATCGTCCGGCAAGTGATGTAACCGGAACAGGAATATCGTGGCGCCAACGCAATCGATGCGGGCGAGCACCGGTGAAACAGCGAGACGGCAGGCCGCATGAGCGCCGCCGTACGCGGAGAGTTTTTTCAAGTTCAATCTGGAAGAGAGTCCTGATGAGGCCACAACAGCAGAACAGGCGCATGCGCGGCCGTAACGGCGGCAACAACAATAATAACAACAACAATAACAACCGCCGGGGCCCGAACCCGCTCAACCGCAATTACGAGAGCAACGGGCCGGACGTGAAGATCCGCGGCTCCGCCCAGCAGATCGCCGAGAAATACGCCACGCTGGCCCGCGATGCGCAAAGCTCCGGCGACCGCGTGATGGCCGAGAACTATCTCCAGCACGCCGAACACTACAACCGCATCATCGCCGCGGCGCAGGCGCAGATGCCGATCCAGCATCAGCAGCAGAACCGCGACGAGTTCGACGACGACATGGACGACGAGCGCGAGGACTTCGAGGGCGCCGGCAATGCCGCCGAGGCGCCGGTCAACCATGGCGCCGGCCCACAGCCGGTGATCGAGGGCATGCCGGCCGAAGTCGCGCTGAACGGCGAAGGCAATGGTCGCGAAAACGGGGGCCGCGAGAACGGTGGCCGTGACGGTAATGGCGGCAACCGCCACCATCGCGATCGTCGCAATGGATACCAGAATGGCCAGCGCCCCGACCGTGGCCCGCGCAACGAGCAGGGCGAGCGCCGCGAGGCGGCTGCTGAACCGGCCGACGCCAGTGCGGAATCGATGCAGGCGGCGGATACGTCCGCTGAAACGGCTCCTGTCGCCGCTGCCTCCACCCCTGCGGCAACCGTTGCCGATCTCGGTCCGGCCGGCTTAGCTGCGCAGGTCGAACAGGCCGAAAGCGCCGGCGGCGAGGAAGCCGCGCCGCGCAAGACGAGGCGTCCGCGCCGCAGCCGCACCGCTGAAAGCGCTGCCGATCAGCCGGCTGCCGCCGAGGCCGGCGACGCCCCGGCATCTGTCGAAGGCTGATTGAAACCGTTCAGGCGCCGGCGAACAGCCGGGCCGCCAGGAACAGGAACCACAGCAGAGTCGACACCAGGAAGGCGCGCTCGGCCAAGCCGAAAAAAGCGCGCAACCTGGGCAGCACCATTGTCACGACCACCAGGGCCAGCGATATCGGCACGATCCAGCCGAGCAGGGCGAAGGCCGCGTTGAGCGGCCCCGTCGTGATCGCAAGCGCCGTCGGACCGCCGAAGCTGACGACCTCATAGGCCAGCGTGAAGGTCACCACCGCGAAGACGAGATGGATGATGCCTTCGCGCGTGCGGCCGAAGGCGCCTTCGTCGGTCTTGAAGGCGAAGATGCCGAGCCTGAGCACGGCCAGCGCGCCCAGGCACCAGGCGGCGGCGCGGGGAAATTCCGCGCCGGGATAATCCAGCATCGCCCGGCAGAGCGCCGCAGCGCCGATGATGCCGGCCGCTCCATAGACCTTGAACAGCTTCGCCGCCTTGCCAGTGCCGTAGTCGCTGACGGCGATGCTGACCGGATTGCGCTGCCGCTCGACGACATGAAGCGCGATCAGCAGCGCGAGAGCCAGCACGTAGCATGCTGCCGCGGCGCCGGCGGCGGTCTGGTAGAAAGGCATCGGCCAACTCTCCTTCAATAGGCGTCTCGCCTGCGGACATGGCATGGACGGATCGCGGTGGGAAGCACGGTTCGCTTCGGCGGAATTTTTCCCGGTCTTCGCCTTTCAGGCCCCTGCCGCGCTCTTGAGGGATGCCGGAAGCCGCACCATATTCGCTCAGGAACAGGACCCGGCTTGCCAAGCGGGTCCGTCACCAAGGCCGATCCGGTGCCGCAAAGCGGGCCGGTGACGGAAGGAGACAGGTATGAATCTTGAAAAATATTCCGAGCGCGTGCGTGGTTTCATCCAGTCCGCGCAGCAATATGCGCTCAACCGCAACAACCAGCAGTTCACCCCCGAACATATCCTGAAAGCGCTGATCGACGACGACGATGGTTTCGCCGCCTCGCTGATCGAACGCGCCGGCGGCCGGCCGCGCGATGTCGAACTCGGCGTCGACGCGGCCCTCGAGGCGATGCCGAAGGTCGAGGGCGGCAACGGCCAGCTCTATATGGCGCAGCCGCTGGCGAAGGTTTTCTCGACCGCCGAGGATCTGGCCAAGAAAGCCGGCGACTCGTTCGTCACCGTCGAGCGGCTGTTGCAGGCGCTCGCCATGGAGAAGTCGGCCAAGACCGCCGATATCCTCGCCAAGGCCGGCGTCACGCCGCAGGCGCTCAACGCGGCCATCAACGATATCCGCAAGGGCCGCACCGCCGATTCGGCGTCCGCCGAGCAGGCTTACGACGCGCTGAAGAAGTACGCGCGCGACCTGACGGCCGATGCGCGGTCGGGCAAGCTCGATCCGGTCATCGGCCGCGACGACGAGATCCGCCGCACGATTCAGGTCCTGTCGCGCCGTACCAAGAACAATCCGGTGCTGATCGGCGAGCCGGGCGTCGGCAAGACGGCCATCGCCGAAGGCCTCGCCTTGCGCATCGTCAACGGCGACGTGCCCGAATCGCTCAAGGACAAGCAGTTGATGGCGCTCGACATGGGCGCGCTGATTGCCGGTGCGAAATATCGCGGCGAGTTCGAGGAGCGGCTGAAGGCCGTGCTCAACGAGGTCACGGCTGCCGCCGGCGGCATCATCCTGTTCATCGACGAGATGCACACGCTGGTCGGCGCCGGCAAGGCGGACGGGGCGATGGACGCCTCGAACCTGCTGAAACCCGCTTTGGCGCGCGGCGAGCTGCACTGCGTCGGCGCCACCACGCTGGACGAATACCGCAAGTATATTGAGAAGGACGCGGCCCTTGCCCGCCGCTTCCAGCCGGTTTTCGTCGACGAGCCTTCGGTGGAGGACACCATCTCCATCCTGCGCGGGCTGAAGGAGAAGTACGAGCAGCACCACAAGGTGCGCATCTCGGATTCGGCGCTGGTTTCGGCGGCGACGCTGTCGAACCGCTACATCGCCGACCGCTTCCTACCCGACAAGGCCATCGATCTTGTGGACGAGGCCGCGTCGCGGCTTCGCATGCAGGTCGATTCCAAGCCCGAGGCGCTGGACGAGATCGACCGCCGCATCATGCAGCTCAAGATCGAGCGCGAGGCGCTGAAGGTCGAGAAGGACGAGGCTTCCAAAGATCGACTGGCCCGGCTGGAGACCGAGCTTGCCGGCTTGGAGGAGGAATCCGACGCGCTGACCGCCAAGTGGCAGTCCGAAAAGGCCAAGCTCGGCGAGGCGGCGGACCTGAAGAAGCAGCTCGACGAGGCGCGCAACGAACTGGCGAGCGCCCAGCGCAAGGGCGAGTTCCAGAAGGCCGGCGAACTGGCCTACGGCAAGATTCCGGAGCTGGAAAAGAAGCTCAAGGAAGCCGAGGCGCGCGACGGTCCCGATGGCAAGGGCGGCGGCATGGTGGAAGAGGTGGTCACCCCCGACCACGTCGCCCACATCGTGTCGCGCTGGACCGGCATTCCGGTCGACAAGATGCTGGAGGGCGAGCGCGAGAAGCTGCTGCGCATGGAAGACGAGATCGCCAAGCGCGTCGTCGGTCAAGGCGAAGCGGTGCAGGCCGTCTCCAAAGCGGTGCGGCGTGCCCGCGCCGGCTTGCAGGACCCAAACCGGCCGATCGGCTCGTTCATGTTCCTCGGCCCGACAGGCGTTGGCAAGACGGAACTCACCAAGGCACTGGCCTCGTTCCTGTTCGACGACGAGACGGCGATGGTGCGCATCGACATGAGCGAGTTCATGGAGAAACACTCCGTGGCCCGCCTCATCGGCGCGCCTCCCGGCTATGTCGGTTACGAAGAGGGCGGCGTGCTGACCGAGGCGGTCAGGCGGCGGCCATACCAGGTGATCCTGTTCGACGAAATCGAGAAGGCGCATCCGGATGTGTTCAACGTGCTGTTGCAGGTGCTGGACGACGGTCGCCTGACCGACGGGCAGGGCCGCACGGTCGATTTCCGCAACACGCTGATCGTCATGACCTCGAACCTCGGCTCGGAATATCTGGTCAACCTGACGGAAGACCAGGACGTCGATCTGGTGCGCGACGACGTGATGAACGTCGTGCGTGCGCATTTCCGGCCGGAGTTCCTGAACCGCGTCGACGAGATCATCCTGTTCCACCGGCTTCGCCGGCAGGACATGGGCCAGATCGTCGAGATCCAGCTGAAGCGGCTGGAAAAGCTGCTCGAAGATCGCAAGATCGCGCTCGACCTCGACAAGGATGCGGTCGAGTGGCTGGCCGAGAAGGGTTACGATCCCGCCTATGGCGCGCGGCCGCTGAAGCGCGTCATGCAGAAGGAGTTGCAGGACCCGCTGGCCGAAAAGATCCTCGGCGGCGAGATCCTCGACGGTTCCACCGTCAAGGTCACCGCAGGCTCCGACCGGCTGAACTTCCGTTCGAAGCCGAGCGCGGTGAAGGAAGACAAGGCAGCGTAGGCGCTGGAAACGCATGGAATGGCGAGGCCCCCGCGATGAGCGGGGGCTTTTGTTTGTCGCCCGCGCTTCGCCATTTTCATGCCCGGTTCATGTTGGAACCAATAGATGGGTTGTCAGGTTACGTGCGAAGGGGTTTGCCGCGCCGTACGGGCTGGACGGCAACGGGAACGACCGGAGATTTTTGGCCAGATGGTCCGTACGCTTTTGCTTCTCTCGACGCTTTTCGCCGGGCTGACGGCATCGGAAGCCATGGCCGCATTGCCGGGCGCCGGAGCGAATGAGGCGTCCCGTTCGGCCGCGCCGGTCGATTCAGACGGATTGCAGGTCGCCCAGAACGGCGACTACGAGGTTTTCTACGACGGGCGCGGCAACCGCGTCATCGTCGATTCCTACACCGGCAAAGTGATCGCCATACAGCCGCCGCAGACGCGGCTCGATCGCCGTCAGTTGCGCTTGCGCGAGCGTGCGCAGCGCTTGGACGAGCCGCCACCCGGTAGCGACCGCTACTATCTCGACGACCCCGAGGACATGGCGCGGTTGCGGCGCCGCCAGATGCGGGAGGAGCGCCTGCGTGGGCCCGACGACGGGTTCGGCATCGATGACGGCGGCTTCGGCGACGACGGTTTCGGTGTTCCGGACGACCGGTTCCCGCCGGCACCGGGCGAGAGCGACCGCTACGGCGATGATTCGCTGGGCGCGCCGCCGGCCGTCGCGCGCCAGCCGATCGAGCGCAAGCCGCTCGAGGAAGCGGCGGTCCAGCCGAACCAACCGGCCGCGAAGGCGACGGAGCCGGCGCCCGAGCAGCCGCGGATCGGCGCCGGAACGACGGTCGACCCGTCGCTTTCGCTTGGCGCGCGCGAGGACGTGGCGGCGTTGCAGGTTCTGCTCGACCGCGCCGGCGCCTCGCCGGGCGTCATCGACGGACGGTTCGGTTCGAATGTCGACAAGGCGCTCGCCGCATACGCACAGATCACCGGCGCACGGCTGAAATCGACCGATTCGGCAGGCATCAAGGCGGAACTTGCCAGAACCGGCGGCGACGCCTTCGCCAGCTACACCATCACCGCCGAGGATGCCGCCGGCCCCTATGTGGCGTCCGTACCGGAAGACTACGGCGCCAAGGCAAAACTCGAACGGCTGGGCTTCACCTCCGTCACCGAGGCGCTGGCCGAGCGCTTCCACATGGACGAGAACTATCTCAAGGCGCTCAATCCCGGCGTGAACTTCAACCGGCCGGGTACCGTCATCAAGGTCGCCAATTTCGGCAGGCTGGTGTCGACGCCGGTTGCGCACATCGTCGCCGACAAGGGCAAGAAGGAAGTGTTCGCCTATGACGCGGCCGGCAAGCTGGTGGCAAGCTATCCGGCCACCATCGGTTCGGCCGACACACCGTCGCCCACCGGCACGCATGCGGTGTCGCGCGTCGCCTTCAACCCGAACTACACCTACAATCCCAAGATCAACTTCAAGCAGGGCGAGAACGACAAGGTGCTGACCATTCCGCCGGGGCCGAACGGGCCGGTCGGTTCGATCTGGATCGCGCTCGACAAGCCGACCTACGGCATCCATGGCACGCCCGAACCCTCGAAGATCGGCAAGACCGAGAGCCACGGCTGCGTGCGCCTGACCAACTGGGACGCCAACGAGCTGGCGAAGCTGGTCAAGGCCGGCGTGACGGTGGAGTTTGTGGATTGAGCGAGCAGGGCAGTAGGGCAGTAGGGCAGTAGGGCAGTAGGGAAGAAGTTCGGGGCAAGTACCTATTGCCCTATTCCCTTACTGCCTTATTGCCCCACTGCTTTATCCTTCCACCTTGGCGCTCGCCACCTTCAGCTGATCCGAATCCTGCTGCTTCAGCAGTTCGTCGATGCGCTCGCGCTCGCGTTTGAAGGCGGTGAGATCGTCGCCTTTCAGCACGCGGCCGGTGGGCAGGCGTACGCGCATCGGGTCCACCTTTGTGCCGTTGACGAGCAGTTCGTAATGCAGGTGGGGGCCGGTGGCGAGGCCGGTCTGGCCGAGATAGCCGATGACCTGGCCCTGGCGCACCCGCACGCCTGGCGCGATGCCCTTGGCGAAGGCGCTCTGGTGGTTGTAGGAAGTTTCGTAGCCGTTGGCGTGGCGGATCATGATCTGCTTGCCGTAGCCGCCGGCCCAGCCGGCCTTTTCGATGACGCCGTTGCCGGCGGCGATGATCGGCGTGCCGACGGGAGCCGCCCAGTCGACGCCGGTGTGCATGCGCACGTAGCCGAGGATCGGATGCCGGCGAGCGCCGAAGCCGGAGCGGAACTTGCCGGCCGGCAGCGGATTGCGCAGCAGGAACTGCTCGGCGCTGCGGCCGTCCTCGTCGAAATAGTCGAAGGTGCCGTCCTGCATCTGGAAGCGGTAGAGATTGCGCGTCATGCCGCCGATCGAGGCCGAGACATAAAGCAGTTCCGAATCGTCGGAGGCGCTGTCGTCGCCGTCGGGCTGCGAGAACAGCACTTCCAGCCGGTCGGACGGGTTCAGCCTGGACTGGAAGTCGACGTCGGAGGCAAGGAGCCTGACCACCTGCTGGGTCATCTTCTTCGACATGCCGTAGGAATAGGCGGCGCGGTAGATGCCGTCATAGACGTTAGGAAGGCTGCCACGCACGGTCTGAGGCGGCGAGTCGTCGAAGGCGGTCAAGAGTTCGGGGTTAAGGTCCGGCTCCTGCGCCGGCACGTACTGGCCGCGGTCGTCCAGCGCGATGGTGACGATGTGACGGGTGCGGTCATAGACGCCGGTGCGCACGATCCTGGCCGCGTCGCCGTGAACCTCCAGACCGACGCGCAGCACGCTGCCGGCCTTCAACGCCGTCGTGTTGAGCAGCTTGCCGATCGCCCCGGCCATGTTGACGGCATCGTCGCCGGTGTAGCCCGAATCGGCGAGCGCGCCGGCGATGTCGGTATCCTTGGTAAAGGGGATGATCTCTTCGGCGAAGGAAGGAGCGTCGTCGCTCTCGGCCTCGGCGCGCGGCGCCACCGAGACGTTCTCCGGCACGATCTTCACGCCATAGGAGCCGGCCATGGACTGGCTGAGCTGGTCGCCGAAGCGTTGCGGGTCGACATAATGAAGTGCGGCGACCTGCACCGCGCCCTCGTCGAGCTCGGCGCCCGCCTCGCGCACCACCTTTTCGACCTCGTCGGCGGAGAGGTCGCTGGTCTCGTCGAAGGCGGCGGTCTCGATCGGGAAGTCGATCGTCTTCAAGGTCATCTCGTTCTCGACCTTGGCGCCGTAGATCTGGCCGGCGGCGAGCGAGGGGCCGGGATCGTTGCTGCTGTCGTCGCCGAACACCTTCATCGGGTCGAAAGGCGGGTAGGGGCGCGTCGTGGTGTGGCCGGCGGCGAGGTTCATCTTCACCTGCACGAACGGCATGGCGTGAATGACGTCGCGGTCGCCGACCTTGGTGACCATCGACACTTCCATGCGTCGCTTGTCCTTGGCCCTGGCGATCTGGCGCAGCGGCACGAGCCGGTCGGTCTTCGCCTGCTCGCCGGCATCGGCGGCCGAAGCCAGGCCGACGATCTCGGCGATCTCGGGCGGGGTGGCGAGCTGCTGGCGCCCGTCAAGCGCGGCGAAGAGAGCGACGCCCATGAGAACGGAAGAGGTGATGCCGGTCAGGAAGGTGCCCGACAGCCAGCGCGCCGACACTTCGCGGCGGTCGGGCGGACCGCTGCGGCCGTCGGCGATCAGCGGCGGCTCGTTGCCGAGTTCGGCTATGGCTTGTTCCGTTTCCTGCATCCAGAACGGCTGCTTCTTCCCCGGGCGGGTTCTT
>JBQCHN010000198.1:0-7224 GCA_051954615.1 Mesorhizobium sp.
CCGCGATCGGCCAGCGCCACCTTGAGCGCCAGAAGGAAGCGCGAAAGCTCGCCGCCGGACGCCACCTTCATCATCGGCCCCGGCCGGGTGCCGGGATTGGTGCGCACCCAGAATTCGACCTGGTCGATGCCCTCTTCCATGCGGCTGTCTGCCTCGCTGGAAAGCTCGACGATGAATTCGGCGCGCTCCAGCTTGAGCGCCGGCAGCTCGGCCATCACCGCCCTGGCAAGGCCGGTGGCGGCACCATGGCGCTGAGCCGAAAGCTGGGCAGCGGCCTCGTCATAGGCCTGCCGTGCAGCGGCGGCCTGCTTTTCCAGCACGTGCAGCTTTTCCTCGCCGGCGTCGAGGTCGGCAAGGTCGGCGGCCATGGCGTCGCGCAACTGCGCCAGGTCGTCGACCGCAACATTGTGCTTGCGGCCGGCGGCGCGTAGCGCGAACAGCCGCTCCTCCGTCCTTTCCAGCTTCTCGGGGTCGTATTCGGTGGCGCGCAGCGCTGCCTCGACGCCAGACTGCGCGGCGTCGAGCGAGATCATCGCCTCGTCCAGCGATTTCACCACCTCGTCGAGCAGGCCGGGCACCTCGCCCGCCTTGCGCTGCAGCCGGCGCAGCAGCGCCGCAAGCTGCGGTAGCGGCGATGCCGGGCCGGACAGCACGTCCTCGGCGTCCTTGATCTCGGAGGCGATCTTTTCCGAACGCATCATGACGGCGCGCTCTTCGGCAAGGTCGGTTTCCTCGCCGGGCTCTGGATCGAGCTGGGCAAGTTCGGCCACCGCCGCGCGCAGGTAGTCGGCCTCGCGCGCCGCCGCTTCCACCCTGGCCTTGTGGCGGGCAAGCTCGCTCTCGCAGGAACGCCAGTGGCGCCACGCCTCGCCGACGGCGCGTACCGAGCCGAAATGGCCGCCGAAGGCGTCCAGCAGGTCGCGATGCGCGGCCGGATCGACCAGGGCGCGCTCGTCGTGCTGGCCGTGGATCTCGACCAGCGCATGACCGATGTCACGCATCAGCGCCACACTGGCCGGCTGGTCGTTGACGAAGACGCGCGTGCGCCCGTCCGCCGTCTGCAGCCGCCGCAGGATGATGTCGCCGTCGTCCTCGATGGCGTTGTCGGCTAGGATGGCGCGAGCCGGATGGTTGCGCGGCACGTCGAAGACGGCGATCACCTGGCCCTGGGTGGCGCCGTGGCGCACCAGCGAAGCGTCGCCGCGCGCGCCGAGCGCCAGCGACAGGGCGTCAAGCAGGATGGACTTGCCGGCGCCCGTCTCGCCCGTCAGCACCGACAGGCCGGACGAGAAATCGATGTCCAGCTTCTCAATCAGGACGATATCGCGAATCGACAGTCTGGAGAGCATCGGCGCTCTATACCATCATACGCCGCCGGCGTGAGGCCGCCCGCGTCGCGTCAGGCGCCGCCGGTGATCAGCTTGCCGGCCTTGGAAATCCACGAGCCGGCGTTCTCGCGCGGCTGCAAGCCGTTGCTCTGCAACAGCTTGTAGGAATCCTTGTACCACTGGCTGTCCGGGTAGTTGGTCCCGAGCACCGCCGCCGCCGTCTGCGCCTCGTCGGTCAGGCCCATCGCGTAATAGGCTTCCGTCAGGCGCGCCAGCGCTTCCTCGATGTGGCGCGTGTTGGAATAGGTCTCGACGACGGTGCGGAACCGCTTGATGGCGGCGATGTATTCGCGCCGCTCCAGGTAATAGCGGCCGATCTGCATTTCCTTGCCGGCGAGCTGGTCGTTGGCGAAGCGGATCTTCGCCTTGGCGTCCTCGACATATTCGGAATCGGGCCAGCGCTGCACCAGATCCTGCATCGCCTGGATCGTCTGGCGGGCTTCCTTCTGGTCCTGCGTCACGTCCTTGATCTGCCGGTAGTAGGACAGCCCGATGATGTATTCCGCATAGGGCGCATCCTCGGTCGACGGATAGAGCGTGAGATACCGCTTGGCCGAAGAAATGGCGTCGTCGTAGTTGCCCTGCCGATAGTTGGCGAACGCACCCATCACCATGGATTTGCGGGCATATTCCGAATAGGGATGCTGGCGGTCGATCGCCGCGAACTTCTTGCTCGCCTCTTCGAGGCGGTCGGCGTTCATATTGGCGAGCGCCTGGTTGTAGAGCACGTCGGCCGGGTCGGTCTGCTCGACATAGGTGGACAGGTCGACGTCCTTCTCCGACATGCAGCCGGATACCAGCAGCGGCGCGACCACGGCCAAGGCGACTACCAAAGACTTTGCCGGCGCGGTCGTCATGTCGGCTTTCCTGAACAGCATAATCGGTTCTCGCCCTCTGCCGCATGTCTCCCGAAATGGCCCCGGTCTCGGGAAAGACATGCGTAAAATCAAAAAGCTAAAGCGTACCGGGCGATTCTGAAAGATCGCGACACGCTTTAGGCGCCTTGTCGATCGTCGGCGCGCAGCCATAGACCATAACCGCATCGCGCGGCAACGCCATGGCCCGGCAATCGCACATTTTTATGGCTTTTTGCAAAGCACTCGCCTTCTCGCCATTTCCTCGGCCGGTGATGCAACGGGGCAACAGCCCGGCCGGCTATGGACGGGAGGCGGGAGATCAGAGAATCCAGGGCGCGTGCAGCGGCGCGCTCACCGCTTTCATTTCGGCGCCGCGGCCGCGTTCGCGCCGCGTCGTCTCGACGATCTCGAACGCCGAGCGGTCGGACAGCAGGCGCCGCAAGGCGGCGGCGTTGAGCCGGTGGCCGCCGCGATAGGAGCGGAAGCAGCCGATGAAGCAGGCGCCGGCCAGTGCAAGGTCGCCCATCGCGTCCAGCGTCTTGTGGCGCGCGAACTCGTTGGGGAAGCGCAGGCCGCCCATGTTGATGACCTTGTGGTCGTCGCCGATGACCAGCGAATTCTCCAGCGAGGAGCCGAGCGCATAGCCGGCGGCCCACAACCGCTCGACGTCCTTCATGAAACCGAAGGTGCGGGCCCGCGCGATATCGTGGCGGAAAACGTCGGCATTGATGTCGGAAGCGAACTTCTGCCGGCCGATGGCCGGACTCTCGAAATCGATCTCCACCTCGAAGCGCGTGCCGTCGTAAGGCCGGAACTCGGCCCAGGAGGCGCCGTTCTCGATTCGCACCGGCTTGACGATGCGGATGAAGCGGCGCTTGACCGCCTGGATTTCGATGCCGGCAAGGTCGATGGCCTCGACGAAGGGCATGGAACTGCCGTCGAGGATCGGCACTTCGTTGCCGTCGATCTCGATGACCAGATTGTCGATGCCGAGTCCGAACACCGTCGCCATGAGGTGCTCGACGGTGGCAACATGGGGACCGTCCGGATTGCCGAGCATGGTGCACAGGTCGGTTGCGCCGACTTCTGAAACCAGCGCACGCAGCTCACGGACCTGGCCATCCTTGTCGGCGAGATGGAAGACGATCCCGGTATCGGCGTCGGCGGGAAGAAAATGGATGGAAACGGGCTTGCCGCTATGGACCCCGGTGCCGGAAAGAGTCGTGCGCGTTTTCAGGGTCGTTTGATAGTCGCTCAAAATGATCCCCATATGCCCGCGCGCTTCGGTCGGCCATGCCGACTCCCGGCGTGATCTGCGATCGAAGCTGTTCGTCTGTTGGTACCGCGCCGGACCTCCACCCCAAGAGAAAACCCGCGCCGCTTATAAGATGCCGCGAAGATAAGCACGCCGCTGGCATCCTCCAAATCACGCTTTCTTACCTTTTGTAACGGTGAAATCGACTACGCCCGGCATCATAAGCAATTGTTTTAAAACGACAATAAAAGAAAGCGGGCAAACGGTCCCCCGTTTGCCCGCTTACAATCGTCGCAATGCGCTTTCGATCAGTTGGCCTGGCGGCGCAGGAAGGCCGGAATCTCCAGCTGATCGTCCTCGTGAGTCGCGCGCGGCTGCGCCGCGATGCGGCCGTGATCGTCGAGCTGGCCACGGCGCGGCGCGTAAAGCTGCGCGTCCTGCGGCGCGAGGCGGCGCACTTCCGGAGTCGCCTGGCGCAGCTTCGGCTCGCGCGGCTGCGCGGGCTGCAGGCGGGCCGGCTCTTCCTCGCGGCGGGTCAGGCCGGTCGTCAGGCGCTTGAGAAGCCCCATCGGCCCGCGATCCTCATGATCGATCGGGTTGGTCTTGGCCTCGACCTCGGCCTTCACCACCGGCGGGAAATCCTCGACGCGCGGCATGCGCTGCGGTGCCGCGGCAACCGGCTGCGGAGCGGGCTCCAGGCGCGGCTGGTGGACAGGAGCAGCCATCGGCTGCGGCTGCATCTGCGGCTGGGCCGGCGGCGCCTGGAAGATGCGGTTCTGCGGATGGATGTCGTCGGCCGGCTGGTGCGCCTGAGCCGGGCGGGCCTGCGCCATCGCGGCGGCGTTGGCTTCGGCCTGCTGGATCGCTTCGGCCACCGGATCGGCGGCACGCTGCTGCTGGACCGCCGGCTGCGCCGCGACCGGACGCTCGTCGGTTACCGGCCGACCGGCCGGCTTCGGCTGCGCCGGGCGGATGGCGATCGGGGCGGCGGCGATCTGCTCGGCCGTCTTGTCGATGCCGGTGGCGACGACCGACACGCGGATGACGCCTTCCAGTTCCTCGTCGAAGGTGGCGCCCAGGATGATATTGGCGTCCTGGTCGACCTCCTCGCGGATGCGGGTCGCGGCTTCGTCCACCTCGAACAGGGTGAGGTCGCGACCACCGGTGATGGAGATCAGCAGGCCCTTGGCGCCCTTCATCGAGGTCTCGTCGAGCAGCGGATTGGCGATCGCGGCCTCGGCCGCGGCCATCGCCCTGCCCTCGCCGGAAGCCTCGCCGGTACCCATCATGGCCTTGCCCATCTCGCGCATGACCGAACGCACGTCGGCGAAGTCGAGGTTGATCAGGCCTTCCTTGACCATCAGGTCGGTGATGCAGGCGACGCCCGAATAGAGCACCTGGTCGGCCATGGCAAAGGCGTCGGCGAAGGTGGTCTTGTCGTTGGCCAGCCGGAACAGGTTCTGGTTCGGGATGACGATGAGGGTGTCGACGCACTTCTGCAGTTCCTCGATGCCGAGGTCCGCCGTCTTCATGCGGCGCTGGCCTTCGAAATGGAACGGCTTGGTCACCACGCCGACGGTCAGGATGCCCTTTTCGCGGGCGGCGCGGGCAACGACGGGAGCGGCACCCGTGCCAGTGCCGCCGCCCATGCCGGCGGTGACGAAGCACATATGGGTGTTGGACAGGTGATCGATGATCTCGTCGATGCACTCCTCGGCGGCGGCGCGGCCGACTTCAGGCTGGGAGCCGGCGCCGAGCCCTTCGGTGACATGCGCGCCGAGCTGGATCAGGCGCTCGGATTTCGACATGGTCAACGCCTGGGCATCGGTGTTGGCCACCACGAATTCGACCCCGCGCAGGCCGGCGGTGATCATGTTGTTAACCGCGTTGCCGCCGCCACCGCCGACACCGAAAACGGTGATGCGCGGCTTGAGCTCGGTGATGTCCGGCTTTTGCAGATTGATGGTCATTGTTCCTCGTCCTTTGCCTTTCCCGCCGCTTCGCCGCTGCGGCCGCCTATGGGGCTGTCCCCGTCAAACTTAAAAACTGTCTCTCAACCACTGACTTACGCGCTGTAACCGCCCCCCGGTTCCCGTCATCCTGAAGCGGAAACCGCCGAAAGCCGACTGGCTTTCGAAGCTCGCCATCTGCTGCGGATAGATGAGCAGGCCGACCGCCGTGGAAAACGCCGGTCCCTTGGCCGCTTCCGGCAGGCCGGCCACGCCAAGCGGGCGGCCGACACGCACGTTGCGGCCGAGCACGCGCCGCGCGGCTTCCGGCAGGCCGGCAAGCTGGCTGGCGCCGCCCGTCAGCACGACGCGCTTGCCGACCGCGTTGCCGAAGCCGGACTTGTTGATACGCTCGCGCAGGATCTCCAGAGTCTCGTCGACGCGGGCGCGGATGATGCGCGTCATCACCGCGCGTGGGATCTGCAGCGGCGCCTCGCCGTCCTCGCCGATCGGCTGGATGCTGATGACGTCGCGGTCGTCGGCGATGCCGGGCAGCGCCGAGCCGTGCATGACCTTGAGCCGCTCCGCCGCCTCCAGCGACGTGGACAGGCCCTTGGCGAGGTCCAGCGTGACGTGGTTGCCGCCGACCGGGATCGAGTCGCCATGCACGAACTTGCCTTCTGCGAAGATCGAGATCGTGGTCGTGCCGCCGCCCATGTCGATGCAGGCCGCGCCCATCTCCAGCTCGTCGTCCACCAGCGAGGCCAGGCCGCTGGCATAGGGCGTCGCCACCATGCGCTCGACCGAAAGATGCGAGCGGTTGATCGCCAGCTCGATGTTGCGCAGCGGTGCGGCATCACCCGTCACCACGTGCATGTCCACGCCCAGCGTCTCGCCGACCATGCCGCGCGGATCGCGCACGCCGCGCTCGGCGTCGAGCGAAAAGGCCACCGGCAGCGAATGGATCACCTCGCGCTCGGCCTTCAGCGCCTGTTTGGCGCCGGCGGCCAGCACGCGGCCGATGTCGGCTTCGTCGACCTCATGGCCGCCGAGATTGATGGTGGCGGCGAAGGTGTCGCTCCTCAGGCGGCCGGCCGTCATGTTGACGATCAGCGAATCCACCGTCAGCCCGGCCATGCGCTCGGCCGCGTCGACGGCCAGCCGGATCGCATGCTCGGCGCGGTCGAGATCGACCACGACGCCCGACTTCACGCCCTGCGACTTCTGATGGCCGATGCCGATCACCCGGGCGCGATGCGAGCGGCCGCGCAGGAGCTTGCCGTCGTCGCACGGCTTGAGCTGCGCCACCACGCAGCAGACCTTGCTGGAGCCGACATCCAGCACCGTCAGAACGCCGGAGCGGCGGGCGGCGGCATCGCCATGGGAGCCGAGCCAGTTCATATCTTGCGCTCCAGCTTGCGCTTCACGGCCTTGGGCTTGTTCTTCAGCGCCGCGACGCGCGCCTCGGCGGCATCGGGCGATAGTTGCACCACCAGCCGGTCGGCGATGCGCATGTCGACGGCGACGATATCGCGCGACAGAAGACCCTTGTCGTGGTCCAGCCGGACCAACTCGGCGATCGCCTGATCCTCGCCGCTTTCCGGCAGCTTGATGGTGACGCCGTTGTCCAGCCTCAAATCCCAGCGCCGCTCGCCGACGCGGATATAGCCCTTCACCCGCGCCGCCAGTTCGGGATAGCGGCCGATCCTGGCCATCAGGTCGGGCGCCTGCTGCGGCGCGCCGGTGCCGACCAGCAGCGGCAGGTCCGCCTGCTT
>JBQCHN010000199.1:0-5367 GCA_051954615.1 Mesorhizobium sp.
GGCCATCTGGATGATGCCTTCCATCATCGGAATGTCGAGCTTCAGCGGCGAGTTGGTGTTGATGATGGTGAGCAGCGACGGCTCCTGGACGAACTGCTCCATCGGCACGCCGCGGCCGATGCGAGCGATCTCGATGCCGTCCAGGTTGCGCTCGCGGCCGAGCGAATATGCATGGAAGGCCTTGTCGGTCAGGAGCACGAAATCGCGCAGGCATTCTAGGTGCCGGACCGCCGGGTGGATATCCACCGGCTCTACGGGATAGCCGCCGGTGACGTGCAGGATGTTGTGCATCTGGCCGAGCCTGACCAGATTGCGGAAGTCCGCCTGGTTGCCGGCGCGGCGGCCGCGGTCGGTGTCGGAGCAGTTCGGCGCCGACGCCATCTGCGAGAATATGATGTTGTCGCCGCCGAGCCGGACGTTGTGCGCGGGATTGCGGGCGTGCAGCGTGAACTCGGACGGCGCGTGGGCGATGAGCTCCAGGATCATGCCGGCGTCGAAGCGCACGCGCTCGGTGCCGTCGCGCACGTCGGCGCCGTGCGCCTTCATGATGCGGCGCGCCTCCTCGTGCAGCACGTCGACGCCGATCTCCTTCAGCACCCTGAGCGAGGCAAGATGGATGTGCTCCAGCTCGTCCTCGGAAATGAAAGGCGTCGGCTTCAACGGATTCCGAAGCTGCCGGAAGGGCGGCTGGTCGAAGGCGGCCGCGCCGCCGGCACGCTTGCCCGCCCGGCCGCCGCGGCGGGTGCGTTCGGCGTGTGCGGTCGGTTCGGTGGCGGGCAGGGCTGCGGTCATGATGATGGCTCACGATAGGCGATTGCGCGGTGATAATGGACCTCCGCCGAGGGCGCGATTGCGGAGGTGGCGACCCGTTGGGCAAGGGAAACGACATTGCGGTGGTGCGGTGTGCTCGCTTCGCCCCTCTTGCCGCCGCAAGGGCGGTAAGGCATGATTTCAGTATGCGAATGAAGGGGATCATCGCCGGTATCACGCTCCTGACCTGCTCGCGGCGCACGCGCCATGCCGAGCTGCTCAGGCTGTGCGCGCGTATCGGCTATTCACCGCCCGCCCTGTCCTGAAGTCCGCTCCGGCCGTGTTGCCGGACAGATTCAACAGGAAGGACCAAGTCCATGAGCTATCAGAACTATTCGCTGAAGCAGCTTCAGCAGATCGACGCGTCGCATCACCTGCATCCCTTCACCGACCACAAGGAGCTGCGCGAGGCCGGCTCGCGCATTATCACCCGCGCGGATGGGCCCTACATCTACGATTCGGAAGGCAACGAGCTGCTCGACGGCATGGCCGGCCTGTGGTGCGTGGCCGTCGGCTACGGCCGCAACGAGTTGGCGGATGCCGCCTACAAGCAGATGAAGGAGCTGCCCTACTACAATTCCTTCTTCAAATGCTCGACGCCGACGCCGGTGCTGCTTTCACAGAAGCTCGTCGAGATCGCGCCGGAAGGTATCAGCCAGGTCTTCTACGGCTCGTCCGGCTCGGAGGCCAACGATACGGCGGTGAGGCTGGTGCGCCATTACTGGGCGCTCGAAGGCAAGCCGGAGAAGAACCGCATCATTTCGCGCAAGAACGCCTATCACGGCTCGACCGTCGCCGGCACGTCACTCGGCGGCATGGAGGCCATGCACAAGCAGCTCGGCGGCGCGGTGCCGAACATCGTGCATGTGATGATGCCCTATGCCTACGAGCTTGCGCTGCCCGGCGAGAGCGACCACGATTTCGGCCTGCGCGCGGCCAAGGCCGTCGAAGATGCCATCCTGGAGGCAGGCGTCGACAAGGTGGCCGCCTTCATCGGCGAGCCGATCATGGGAGCCGGCGGCGTCAAGATCCCGCCGATGAGCTACTGGCCGGAAGTCGAGCGCATCTGCCGCAAATACGACGTGCTTTTGATGCTGGACGAAGTCATCACCGGCTACGGCCGCACCGGCGAGTGGTTCGCGGCGCAGTCGTTCGGCGTCAGGCCGGACACGATCACCACCGCCAAGGCGCTGACCTCCGGCTATCAGCCGCTGTCGGCGCTGCTGGTCGGCGACCGCATCGCTTCCACGCTGGTCGAGAAGGGCGGCGAGTTCGCCCACGGCTACACTTATTCGGGCCATCCGGTGGCCTGTGCTGTGGCGCTTGCCAACATCGACATCATCGCTCGCGAAGGCCTGGTGGAACGCGTGAAGAACGATACCGGTCCCTATTTCGCGCAGGCGCTCGGGGAACGCATCGCCGATCATCCGCTGGTCGGCGAGGTGCGCTCCTTCGGCCTGATGGGGGCCATCGAGATCGTCAAGGACAAGGCGACTAAGGAGCGTTTCAGCCCGTCGGGAAGTGCGGCCGTCGTCGTGCGCGACCACGCCATCGACAACGGCATGATGATGCGCGCCACCGGCGACACGATGATCCTGTCGCCGCCGCTGATCTGGACGCGCGATACCATCGACATGGCCTGCGAGCGCATCCGCAAGGCGCTCGACCTGGCGGAAGCCGATCTGCGGCGCTGAACGATCCGCGCCACCGGACGGAACGATCCGCCCGGTGGCGTGTTTCACACATTCATTGACGGCCGGGCATCGAGGGGCGGGGACGAACATGCACAAACGGACGGGCTTCGGCGCCGGCCTTGCCGGCGGCGATCTCCTGCTGGCGCCGATGGTGGTCTGGCTCAGGCTGCCGGCCCTGATGGGCGAGGCACGCCACCCCGATCACTGGCCGCGCGAATCGTTCCGCGCCGTGGCGGAGAAGGCGGCAGCGGCGACGGAAGGCCTTGTCGCCGCGCAGATTTCGTTAGCCATGTCGGCGGCCTCTTTCTGGCCGGAGCTGCTATCTGGACAGGTGCCGTCGATCTGGAACGGCGTGGCGCTCCAGCGTTCGCTCGATGCGGCGTTGCGCCCGGCAAGCCGGCGCGTGCGGGCGAACTACAGGCGCCTGTCGGCAAAAGCGTCGGGTTGAACGCAAAAACCGCGCTCCCGGGGAACGCGGCTTTGCCAGATACGCATGGCCGACGCTTACAAACGCTGCGAAGGCATCGGCTCCGGTACGCGAGACCTGATCCGGAGCGCGGGCGGTGCGTGATGTCCGCCTCGCGATCCGTTCTACAGGCACATCGTTACCGCGTGGTTAGCGAGAGCTTAAGCAAACCTAAATTTGTAACTTTTATCGCCGCGAATTTTAGAAAAAGCGGAATGAACTTCGGGGTTTACGTAGCGTCACCGCGCAGGAAATTGATGATGCCGGAGAAATCGGTGCCGGCGCCTCCTTGCGCGTTGAAAAGCGCATAGAGCTGCGCCGCCTCGGCGCCCAGCGGTGTCACGGCGCCGGACGCCTGGGCAGCTTCCTGCGACAGTTTCAGGTCCTTCAGCATGAGGGCTGCGGCAAAGCCCGGTTTGTAGTCCTTGTTGGCGGGGGAGGCCGGCACGGGGCCGGGGACCGGGCAATAGGTGGTAAGCGACCAGCACTGGCCTGACGAAGTGGAGGCGACGTCGAACAGCGCCTGATACGAGAGGCCGAGCTTTTCGGCCAGCACGAAGGCTTCCGCCACGCCGATCATGGAAATGCCGAGCAGCATGTTGTTGCAGATCTTGGCGGCCTGGCCGGCGCCGTCGCCGCCGCAATGGACGATGCGCCCGGCCATCGGCTTCAGCACCGGCTCGGCGCGGGCGAAGGCGTCCTCGGCGCCGCCGGCCATGAAGGTCAGCGTGCCGGCTGTCGCGCCGCCGGTGCCACCGGAGACAGGCGCATCGACGGAGGCATGGCCATGCTTCTGGGCGATGGCATGCGCCTTGCGCGCCGATTCGACGTCGATGGTGGAGGAATCGATGAACAGGCTGCCTGCCTTGGCCTTCGGCGCGATGTCGTCATAGACCGAAAGCACATGCTTGCCGGCGGGCAGCATGGTGATGACGACATCGGCATCCTTCACGGCGGCGGCCGCATTCGCCATGACGGTGACACCGTGATCCTTCGCCACCGTCAGGTTCTCCGGCACGAGATCGAAGCCGAGCACGGCATGTCCCGCCTTGACGAGGTTGGCAGCCATCGGGTTGCCCATGTTGCCGAGGCCGATGAAGGCGATGGTTAGGGTGGTCATGATTCGAATTTCCTTCTGCTATGCCAGGCTAGAGGGCAGTAAGGCGATAAGGCATTTGGGCAGTAGGCACTGGTTTGTTTGCCTGTTGCCTTACTGCCCTATTGTCCTACTGCCTTCCAATCATATGCCTCGCGACGATCACCCGCATGATCTCGTTCGTGCCTTCGAGGATCTGGTGAACGCGCAGATCGCGCACCAGTTTCTCGACGCCATAGTCGTGCAGGTAGCCGTAGCCGCCGAACAGTTGCAGGGCGTCGTTGGCGATCTTGAATCCCGTGTCGGTGACGAAGCGCTTGGCCATGGCCGACCACTTTGAAGCGTCGTGCGCCTTGGCGTCGAGCTTCGAGGCGGCGGCGTAGAGGAATATGCGCGAGGCCTGCAGTTCCGTCTCCATGTCGGCCAGCTTGAATTGCAGCGCCTGGAACTGGTCGATCGTCTTGCCGAACGCCTTGCGCTCGGAGGCATAGGCCAGCGCCTTGTCGAGCGCCGACTGAGCGCCACCGAGCGAGCAGGCGGCGATGTTGAGCCGGCCGCCGTCGAGGCCGGCCATGGCGATGCCGAAACCGGCGCCTTCGTTGGAAAGCAGGTTCTCGGCCGGCACCTTGCAGTCCTCGAAGATCACCTGCCGGGTGGACTGCATATGCCAGCCCATCTTCTTCTCGTTGGCGCCGAAGGAGAGGCCGGGCGCATCCTTCGGCACAACGAAGGTGGAGATGCCCTTCGGGCCATCGGCGCCGGTGCGCGCCATGACGACGTAGACGTCCGAATCGCCGGCACCGGAGATGAATTGCTTGGCGCCGTTCAGCACATAGTCCGAGCCGTTGCCGCCGCTGCGCTCCGCCTTCGTCTTGAGGGCCGCCGCGTCCGAGCCGGAGCCCGGTTCGGTCAGGCAGTAGCTCGCCAGCCACTCCATCGAGGTCAGCTTCGGCAGGATGCGCTGACGCTGCTCGTCGGAACCGAAGCGGTCGATCATCGATGCCGCCATGTTGTGGATTGAGATGAAAGAGGAGAAGGCTGGGCAGGCGCGCGACAGTGCCTCGAAGATCAATACCGCGTCGAGCCGCCCCAACGCCGAGCCGCCGACGTCGTCGCGTATATAGATGCCGCCCAGCCCAAGCGGGCCGGTCTCACGAATAACGTCGGCGGGGAAGTGCCTTTCGCGGTCCCAGTCGAGCGCGTTCGGCGCCACGCGCTCGGCGGCGAAAGCCTCGGCCATCGCCTGGATAGCGCGCTGGTCCTCGTTCAGCTCGAATTGTCCGCCTGCGGCTTGAACGGCG
>JBQCHN010000200.1:0-3302 GCA_051954615.1 Mesorhizobium sp.
GGCCCGCGACCGCGCCGAAGAGGCCAAGAACGGCGTCGAACTTGCCTATGCCATTCCGAAGGAAGGCACGCAGATGTGGTTCGACCAGATGGCGATCCCCGCCGACGCGCCGCACAAGGAAGAGGCGCTGGAATTCCTCAACTACATGATGAAGCCCGAGGTCATCGCCAAGTCGTCGAACTACGTGTTCTACGCCAACGGCAACAAGGCCTCGCAGGAATTCCTCGACCCCGAAGTGAAGGACGACCCGGCCGTCTATCCGGACGAAGCGACCATGTCGACGCTGTTCGTCAACACGGCGCTCGACCCCAAGACCCAGCGCCTGTTCACCCGCACGTGGACGAAGGTGGTGACCGGCCAGTAGCCGCAAAGAACGTCAGGCCCCGGCAGCGACCTGCCGGGGCCTTCGGCTAAAGGCGCAAGGGACCGCCAAGCCAGAGGGACGGGCCAGAGGGACGGGCCAGAAGGGCGGTCCAGCAGGGACGGGTGGAGCATGAAGTCACTGGGCAGCATACGCAGGGCCTTCTCGCCGTGGAACGATCCGGGGGCGAAGCCGTATATCCATTTCGACAAGGTGACCAAGAATTTCGGCGACTTCACCGCCGTCAACGATCTCTCGCTGGCCATCTACGAGCGCGAGTTCTTCGCCCTGCTCGGTGCGTCCGGCTGCGGCAAGTCCACGCTTCTGAGAATGCTGGCCGGCTTCGAGGAGCCGACGTCGGGCCGTATCATGCTCGACGGGCAGGACCTCGCCGGCATCCCGCCCTACCGCCGCCCGGTCAACATGATGTTCCAGTCCTACGCGCTGTTCCCGCATATGAGCGTCGAAAAGAACATCGCCTTCGGCCTGAAACAGGAAGGCATGCCGAAGGCCGAGATAGACAAGCGCGTGGCCGAGATGCTCAAGCTGGTCAAGCTCGAGCCGTTCGCCAAGCGCAAGCCGCACCAGCTTTCGGGCGGCCAGCGCCAGCGCGTGGCGCTCGCCCGCTCCGTCGCCAAGCGGCCCAAGGTGCTGCTGCTCGACGAGCCGCTCGGCGCGCTGGACAAGAAGCTGCGCGAGGAAACGCAGTTCGAGCTGATGGACCTGCAGCAGGAGCTCGGCCTCACCTTCGTCGTCGTCACGCACGACCAGGAGGAGGCGATGACCATGGCCGACCGCATCGCCATCATGGACAAGGGCCAGGTGATGCAGGTGGCGACGCCGGCCGAGGTTTACGAGGCGCCGGCCTCGCGCTTCGTCGCCAACTTCGTCGGCAACGTCAACATGTTCGAGGGCAAGGTCGCCGAGCGCAGCGGCAGCAGCGTGCGCATCACCGGCGGGACCGGCGCGCAGATCATGGTGGAGAACGCCGGCGCGGCGACACCGGGCGCCGACGTCGCCTTCGCCATCCGGCCGGAGAAGATCCGCGTCTCCTCGAAACGGCCGGCCGACGCCGTCAACGCGCTGGAAGGCGAGGTCTACGACATCGCCTATCTCGGCGACATGACCGTCTACCACGTGCGCCTCGACGACGGACAGATGGTGCGCGCCGCGACGATGAACGCCACCCGCGTCGTCGACGATCCGCTGACCTGGGACGACAAGGCCTGGATCTCGTTCCGACCCGACGCCGGCGTCGTGCTGACGCAATAGGAGGCGGACAATGACGAACGTCGCCCTGTCGGCCGAAGACACGGCCACCGCCGCGCAAAAGCCGCTGCCGGCGCGGCTGGCGGCCGCCTTCGTCAGCCGCCTCGTCATCATCGTGCCCTATGTGTGGCTGCTGTTCTTCTTCCTCATCCCCTTCCTCATCGTCTTCAAGATCTCGCTGTCGACAACGGCGATCGCCATGCCACCCTATACGCCGGTGCTCGGCTTCGGCGACGGCATCTCCGGCTTCATCGATGGCCTGAAGCAACTGAGCTTCGACAACTATGTCTGGCTGACCCAGGACGCGCTCTATTTCAACGCCTACATCACCAGCGTCGTCGTCGCCGGCATTTCGACCTTCCTGACCCTTTTGATCGGCTATCCGATCGCCTACGGCATGGCGCGCGCGCCGGCCTCGCTCAGGCCGACGCTGCTGATGATGGTCATCCTGCCGTTCTGGACCTCGTTCCTGATCCGCGTCTACGCCTGGATCGGCATCCTGAAGCCCGAAGGGCTGCTCAACCAGCTCCTGCTCGGCATCGGCGTCATCCAGGAACCGCTCATCATCACCAACACCTATACGGCGATCTTCATCGGCATCGTCTATTCCTACCTGCCGTTCATGGTGCTGCCGCTCTATTCGTCGCTGGAGAAGATGGACCACTCGCTGATCGAGGCGGCGCAGGACCTCGGCTGCCAGCCGATCGCGGCCTTCTGGAAGATCACCTTCCCGCTGTCGATTCCCGGCGTCGTCGCCGGCTGCCTGCTGGTCTTCATTCCCGCCGTCGGCGAGTTCGTCATCCCCGACTTGCTCGGAAGCTCGCGCACGCTGATGATCGGCAAGACGCTGTGGACCGAGTTCTTCACCAACCGCGACTGGCCGGTTTCGTCGGCGGTGGCGATCATCCTGCTTCTGGTGCTGATCGTGCCGATCGTCTTCTTCCAGAACGCCCAGGCGCGTGCCCAGGAAGCGGGGAGGTAAGGCGATGAACTCGACCTGGAGCCGCTTCAACATCACCGCCGTCACGCTCGGCCTCGCCTTCCTCTACCTGCCGATCGTGCTTCTGGTCATCTTCTCCTTCAACGCCTCGAAGCTGGTCACCGTATGGGGCGGCTTCTCGACCAAATGGTACGTGTCGCTATTCCACAACCAGGGCCTGATGGACGCGGCCTGGGTGACGATCCGCGTCGGCCTGATCTCGGCCTCGGTCGCCACGGTGCTCGGCACGCTGGGAGCGCTGGCCTTGACGCGCTACACGCGCTTCCGGGGGCGGATGCTGTTTTCCGGCATGATCTTCGCGCCGCTGGTCATGCCCGACGTCATCACCGGCCTGTCGCTGCTGCTTCTGTTCGTCGCCGTCGGCCTCGACCGCGGCTTCTACACGGTCACGCTCGCCCATATCACCTTCACCATGTGCTTCGTCGCCGTGGTGGTGCAGTCGCGCCTCGTCACCTTCGACCGTTCGCTGGAGGAGGCGGCCATGGATCTCGGCGCGCCGCCGGTCAAGACCTTCTTCCAGATCACCCTGCCGGTGATCGCGCCGGCCATCATTTCAGGCTGGATGCTGGCCTTCACCCTGTCGCTGGACGATCTCGTCGTCGCCTCCTTCACCTCCGGTCCGGGCGCCACGACGCTGCCGATGAAGATCTACAGCCAGGTCCGCCTCGGCGT
>JBQCHN010000201.1:0-3073 GCA_051954615.1 Mesorhizobium sp.
CGCCGCCGGAATCAGGATCGGCACGACGAAGACCATGAACCAGCCGAAGCCGGGCAGGGCGGGCAGGACGAGCTGGCCGACGACGAAGGCGAAGGGCAGCGCGAAAAGCGTGCCCTTGAAGAAGCCCCAGGCGACCTGCACGGGATCGGGGCGCGGTGCGAATAGGCTGGATACCACGGCGATGATGATGACGACGCCCTCCAGTTCGGACCAGCGCGTCGCGATCCAGAAGGCAGCGACCAGCATGGTGGCGATGGTGGCGCGAACGGCGTTGCGCCAGGCGCCATGGTGGTCGCGGTGGATGACCAGCGCCGGCTGGCGACGGTCGCGCGCGCGCCGCGACGGCGGCCGGCGCAGCGCATCGAGCCCGAGCAGTACCTCGCGCAACGCTTCGGCGAATTCGCCGGCGATGGTCAGTCGCGAGACGGTACCGATGCGGTCGGCGCCTTCCTCGCCAGCCGCCGCCGGCACCTTGCGCGCTTCGTCGGCAATCGCCGTCAGCCGCTCGATCCATGGCTGGGTGTCGTCAAGCGGGCTGGCCGCCAGTTCGACCAGCAATGCCCGAAGGCGCTCGCGCACCGGCATCAACGCCACGTTTCCGGGCGCCGAATGGGCGCGCAGCATGCGTGCCGCCGACAGGGCGGACAGGAGGTGGCCGATGGTGCGCCGCACCGGATGGGCGCGGGTCGCCTGGCTCGGCGCTTCCAGCCGCGCATAGGCGCGCATTTCGCCCAGCGCACCGGCATCGGCGACCAGCTTGCGATAAAGAGCTTCCAGCTTCGCTTCATCGCCCGCGCCGAAGGCGTTGGCGCCATAGGTGGCGAGGTCGTTGACGCAGCGCCTGAGCCGCGCGCCCATGGCGTCACCGGCAAGCTGCGGCAGGATCAGCCGGCTGGTCACCGCCGCGCAGACGATGCCGATGACGATTTCCGCGCAGCGGGCGGTGGCGAGCTCGGTCAGCAGATGCGTTTCGCCGAAGGCCGGCAGGGCGATGATCGTGGCGGTGTAGCCGGCAAGGGCCGCACCATAGGCTTCCGGATTGCGCAGCAGCGAGGAGACGAAGGTGCAGATGCCGATCCACAGCGACAGCACCGCCACGAACAGCCACGGATTGGCGCCGAACAGCCAGGTCAGCGCGATGGCGGCGGTAGCGCCGGCGAGCGTCCCGGCCAGCCGGTAGAACCCCTTGGCCAGCACCATGCCGGCGACAGGCTGGGCGACGATGAAGACCGTCATCATCGCCCATTGCGGCTCGCCGATGTTCAGCGCGTAGGCGATAAGCAGCGCGATCAGCCCGGCCGAGACGGTGCGCAGCGCGAAAATCCAGTCCGAGCGGGTGGGACGCGGCACGCGGCCGAGCCAATCGCCGATGACGCCTGCCGGCCACGCACTCACCGCTCCACCTCCGCGTTCGGCAGGCAGGCTGGACGCACCCGGCTCAGATGTCCAGAACCTCGGCCTCGGCGAATTCGGCGCGCTCCTGGATGAAGCGGAAGCGCGCTTCCGGCTTGGTGCCCATCAGCGCGTCGACGGCGTCCTTGGTGGCGCTTTCCTCGTCCAGCACCTCGACCCTCAGAAGCGTGCGCTTCTTCGGGTCCATGGTGGTTTCCTTGAGCTGGCCGGCCATCATCTCGCCCAGTCCCTTGAAGCGGCCGATCTCGATCTTGCCGCGCCCGGTGAATTCGGTACGCAGCAACTCGTCCTTGTGCGCGTCGTCGCGCGCATAGGCGACCTTGCCGCCCTGGCGGATGGAATAAAGCGGCGGCACGGCCATGTAGAGATGGCCGTCGCGGATGAGCTGCGGCATCTCCTGGTAGAAGAAGGTGATGAGCAGCGAGGCGATGTGGGCGCCGTCGACGTCGGCGTCGGTCATGATGATGACGCGGTCGTAGCGCAGGTCGGAATCGCGGTATTTAGAGCGGGTACCGCAGCCAAGCGCCTGGATCAGGTCGGAAATCGTCTGGTTGGCGGCCAGCTTGTCGTTGCCGGCCGAGGCGACGTTGAGGATTTTGCCGCGCAGCGGCAGCACCGCCTGCATGGCGCGGTCGCGCGCCTGCTTGGCGGAGCCGCCGGCCGAATCGCCTTCGACGATGAATATCTCGGCGCCGGCCGCCGCGTTCTGCGTGCAGTCGGCCAGCTTGCCGGGCAGGCGCAGCTTGCGCACGGCGCTCTTGCGCGAAATTTCCTTCTCCTGCCGGCGCCGCACCCGCTCGTCGGCACGTGCGATCACCCAATCGAGCAGCTTGGTCGCTTCCTGCGGATTGTCGGCCAGCCAGTGGTCGAACGGATCGCGGATCGCGGTTTCGACGATGCGCATCGCCTCGATCGTCGCCAGCCTGTCCTTGGTCTGGCCGACGAATTCAGGCTCGCGGATGAACACCGAAAGCATGCCGGCGGCCGAGATCATCACGTCTTCCGAATTGACGATCGAGGCGCGCTTGTTGCCGGTCAACTCCGCATAGGCCTTGAGCCCGCGTGTCAGGATGTTGCGGAAGCCGGCCTCGTGCGTGCCGCCTTCGTGGGTCGGGATGGTGTTGCAGTAGGAATGGACGAAGCCGTCGCCGCCATACCAGGTGACGGCCCATTCGATCGACCCGTGGCCGCCCTGCTTTTCGCTTTTCCCCGCAAAGACTTCGCGCGTGACCTGAAAGTCGCCGTTGAGGGAAGCGGCGAGATAGTCCTTCAGGCCGCCGGGGAAATGGAAGTCGGCCTTGGGCGGCGTGTCGTCCTTTTCCTTCAGCAGGGCCGGATCGCACGACCAGCGGATGTTGACGCCGCCGAACAGGTAGGCTTTCGAGCGGGCCATGCGGTAGAGCCGCGCCGGTTCGAAGGCGGCCCCTTTGCCGAAGATTTCGGGGTCGGGATGGAAACGGGTGCGCGTGCCGCGGCGGTTGTGCACCTCGCCGAGCTTTTCCAGCGGTCCCTGCGGGATGCCGCGCGAAAAGCGCTGGCGGTAGAGCTGCCGCCCGCGCGCGACCTCGACTTCGCAAGAATCGGACAGCGCGTTGACCACCGACACGCCGACGCCATGCAGGCCGCCGGACGTTTCGTAGACCTTGGAATCGAATTTGCC
>JBQCHN010000202.1:0-9431 GCA_051954615.1 Mesorhizobium sp.
GCCGTGCCAGCCGCCAGAAGCAGCGCACGCGCGGCCTTTCGGCCTCTGCGTGGTCCTTGTAGGGGCTGGGCATGCGACATCGTCACCTCGGCGGCGCGCGCGCGCCATGCTTACCGGACCGTAAATGGGGATGGTTAACGGAGCGTTGAGGAGACGCCTCCCAGGCGGCTGGCCGAGGCGATTGCATTGGACAAAGCGGAGCCGAAGCAGTAAGCGCGTCGTCATGTTTGCGGGAGCGTCGATGAACAGGAAACCCGACCGGCAGGCCTCCATCGCCTCGGCCCTGCGAACGGTCGCCACCGAGCAGGCCGGCCTCGCCATGTTGTCGCAGGCGCTGGCCGACGGACTGGCCGAGCCGTTCGCCGACGCGGTCGAGATGATCGCCGGCATCCGTGGCCGCGTCATCGTCACCGGCGTGGGCAAAAGCGGCCATATCGGCTCCAAGATCGCCGCCACGCTCGCTTCCACCGGCACGCCGGCCTTCTTCGTCCATCCGGTCGAGGCCAACCACGGCGACCTCGGCATGATCACGCCGGACGACGCCATCCTTGCCATGTCATGGTCGGGCGAGAGCGCGGAACTGCGCGGTATCGTCGGCTATTCGCGCCGCTTCGGCATCCCGCTCATCGCGCTGACCTCGGGTGCGAAATCCTCGCTGGCCCGCGAAGCCGATGTCGTGCTGGCGCTGCCGCATGCGCCCGAAGCCTGCCCGCACGGGCTGGCGCCGACGACCTCGGCGCTGTTGCAGCTAACGGTGGGCGATGCGCTGGCGATGGCGCTGCTCGAAGCGCGCGGCTTCACGCCGGAAGACTTCCTCGGCTACCACCCCGGCGGCAAGCTGGGCGCGACGCTGACGCACCTGGCCAAGGTGATGCGCACCGGCGACGACCTGCCGCTGGTGCCGCTCGGCACCAAGATGCCGGAAGCGGTGATGACGCTGTCCAACAAGAAGGTCGGCTGTGTCGTCATCGTCGACGAGGCCGGCCGGCTGGCCGGCATCATCACCGACGGCGATCTGGCGCGCAACCTGCACCGCAACCTCAAGGACGTGGCTGTGGAGGAGGTGATGACGCGGACGCCCAAGACCGTTTCCCCCGACATGTCGGCGGGAGCCGCGATCGCTTATCTCAACGAGAACAAGATCGGGGCTCTCGTCGTCGTCGAAGGCGGCCGCCCCATCGGCCTGGTGCACTTCCACGATCTCTTGCGCATCGGTGCTGCTTGAGGCGGAAACCGGCTCGTCTCTGAAGTCATTTGGCGGCGCGAATATCCGCAGCAACCCCTACGGAACCGGCTCGACCCTCAGTTCAAGGTCGGTGTCGGTCGCGCCCGTTACCCTGACGCGGGTGCCGGCGGGCAGGTCGGGGCCGGAGACGCGCCATAGCGTGTCGCCGAGCTGGATGCGGCCGCGGCCTTCGCGGATCGGCTCGACAAGCGTCGCTGTGCGGCCGATCATCTGTTCGCCGCGGCGGTTGAGCAGCGGCTGGTCGCTCTGGTCTTGGCGCCGGCCGACGATCTGCTTGCCGACATAGGCCGAGACCAGCGACAGCGCCAGGAAGGCGACCACCTGCACCTGCCAGATCCAGAAGCCGGCGTCCCACAGCGCCAGCGAGGCGGCGCCGATGATAAGCGCCGCGATGCCGATCCACAGGAGAAAGACGCCGGGAACGGCGATCTCCAGCACCAGCAGGATGAAGCCGAGCACCATCCAGTTCCACGGCCCGAGTTCGGCGAAAATGCGCTCCAGCATGGCAGGCCTCCGCGCCTAAGACGGCTCGCCGGGGCGCACCAGCGGCGGGCGCGCCGCCTGCCTCTGCGTGGTCGCGGAGCCGTCGTTCTTGAACACCTCGCGGGCGATCTCGCCGATGCCGCCCAGCGTGCCGATCAGCGAGGACGCTTCCAGCGGCATCAGCACGATCTTGGAATTGGTCGCCGATCCGATCCGGGTCAGCGCCTCGGTGTATTTCTGCGCAACGAAGTAGTTGAGCGCCTGGGTATCGCCCTTGGCAATGGCTTCGGAGACAACCTGGGTCGCCTTGGCCTCGGCTTCGGCCGCGCGCTCGCGCGCCTCGGCGTCACGGAAGGCAGCCTCGCGGCGGCCCTCGGCCTCCAGGATCTGCGCCTGCTTGAGGCCTTCGGCGGCGAGGATCTGCGCGCGCTTGTCGCGCTCGGCCATCATCTGGCGGGCCATGGAATCGACCAGGTTCGCCGGCGGGTTGATGTCCTTGATCTCGACGCGGGTGACCTTGATGCCCCATGGATGCGCGGCCTCGTCCACGACCCGCAGCAACCGCTCGTTGATGGTGTCGCGGTTGGAGAGCAGCTCGTCGAGGTCCATCGAACCCATGACGGTGCGGATGTTGGTCATGGTGAGGTTGAGCAAAGCGTTCTGCAGTCCGGCCACCTGATAGGCGGCCTGCGGCGCGTTCAGCACCTGGTAGAAGGCAACGCCGTCCACCGCGACGATGGCGTTGTCCTTGGTGATGATCTCCTGGGTGGGAACGTCCAGCACCTGTTCCATCATGTTCATCTTGGCGCCGATGCGGTCGATGAAGGGGATGATCAGGTTGAGGCCGGGGCTCAGCGTCTTGGTATAGCGGCCGAAGCGCTCGACCGTATAGTTATAGCCCTGCGGAACGGTCTTGATGCCGGTGAAAAGGATCAGCAGGACGAGAACGACAAGAACCGGAATTACCACGTCGAAGCCGGTGAAACCCATGCGTCACTCCCTCAAGGCATGTTTCCCGAAGCGAGAAGCGGTTCCGGGACAAGGACATGCGTAGAATCGAGCCGGCGGCAAGGCCCATCCCGTTCGCCGGTCATAAGACACTTAGGGGGGATTTTGCGGCGTTACAATCGCTGCGCCGTGCGGAATGGTCAGAGCCGGCAGGCCGGCCCGCCGTATTCAGGCCCAGCCGGCCAGCTCGCGCCTCACCAGCGTCTCGATCACCGTCATGCCCTCGGGGCTGTCGTTGAGACAGGGGATATGCGAGAACTTCTCGCCGCCGGCGTGCAGGAATTCGTCGCGCACCTCGCGACCGATCTCGTCCAGCGTCTCGATGCAATCGACCGAAAAGCCCGGATTGACGATGGCGATGCGCCTGACGCCTTCTTTCGCCAGCCGTTCCACCGTCTTGTCGGTGTAAGGCTGCAACCATTCCTGCGCGCCGAAGCGCGACTGGAAGGTGGCGATCATCTTCTTCTCGTCCCAGCCGAGTTTTTCACGCAGCAGCCGCGTCGTTTCCAGGCAGTGCGCATGGTAGGGGTCGCCCTTGTCGGAATAGGGTTTCGGAATGCCGTGATAGGAGGTGATGACCACCTCCGGCTCGAAGTCGAGGCTCGCGAGATGCTTTTCGATCGAGGCGGCCAGCGCATCGATGTAGACCGGCTCGGCATAGTAGGGCGGTACGCTGCGGACCGCCGGCGCGCGTCGCATTGTCGCCAGCGCGCGGAAAAGCTGGTCGTTGGCGGTCGCCGTGGTGGTGGCCGAATATTGCGGATAGAGCGGGAAGGCGAGCAGGCGGTCGCAGCCTTGCGCCACCAGTTTCTCGGCGACGCTGCCGGTGGACGGATTGCCATAGCGCATGGCCCAATCGACCGTGACGTTCGGCAGGTCGGCCAAAGCCGGCATGAGCTTCTCGGCCTGGGCGCGGGTGAAGGTGTGCAGCGGCGACTCGTTTTTCTCGCGGTTCCAGATGCGCGCGTAGTTGGCGCCGGATTTCTGCGGCCGCGTCGTCAGCACCAGCCCGTAGAGGATCGGATACCAGATCGCCTTGTTGAGCTCGATGATGCGTGGGTCCGACAGGAATTCCCTGAGATAGCGCCACATCGGCCAGTAGTCGGTGCCGTCCGGCGTGCCCAGGTTGAGCAGCATTACGCCGACCTTGTCCCTGGCGGGTGCAGGGGGCGCATCGGATGCGGCTTTTTTCGGCGCTTCGGCGACGGCGGTTCTGGCTGACGGCATTTCGGCTCTCCGGCCTGCTGGACTTGGCAGACGGTCTAACCATGTCCGCCAGCGATGCAATGCCGCGTCTGGCCGCACCTTCCGTCAGGCGAACGCCCGCCCCGGTCAAAGGCGGGCGTTGGGGATTGGACCCCGGGGCCTTACTTCGCCGCCGGGATCGTCAATGTGGCGCCGACCGGCAGGCGGCGCGGCTCGTGGCCGGGATTGGCGTCGGCGATGACCTTCCACCTGGTGCCGTCGCCGTAATATTTCACTGCCAGATCCCAATAGGTGTCGCCTTTGGCGATGACATGGCTGGTCTCGGCGCCGGGCGCTGCCTCGGCCGGCTTTGCCGGTTCGGACGGGGCCGCTTCCGCAGGCTTCGCCGGCGGTGCCGCACCGTCGGCCGGCAGGCTCGGCGGAGAGTTGGCGATGTCGTTGGATCCGGCCGGCAGCGCCGGCATCGACGGTTCGGCAGGCGCGGCTTCCGCTGGCTTGGCGGGTTCAGCCGGAGCCGTCTCCGCCGGTTTTGCGGGTTCGGCGGCGGCATTCGCGGCGATCTCGGTGATGCGGCCCTCGACCTTCGGCGTATAGGGGCTGTGGGCGCTGAGATAGTCGGCGACCACCTGCTCCAGGCTGGGGCCGTAGTCGTAGGCGTCCTTGGCTTTCTCGGCGAAAATCTTGTAGCCGTCGCCGCCCTGGCGGACGTAGTTGTTGGTGGCGACGATATAATCCTTGTTCTCGTCGATCGGCACCCAGTTGGAGCCGTCGGCCACCAGCACGTCACTGATGCGGCTGCCTGGCGCCTTGGACTTGTCGAACGAATATTTCAGGCCCGCCACCTGGGCGAAGCGGCCGGCGCCGTCTTCCAACTGGCTCGTCCCGTTCTCAAGTGCGGCGACGACATCCTTGCCAGCGAGCTTGAAGGTGGCGACCGTGTTCTGGAAGGGCAGGACGGTGAGCACTTCGCCCATCGTCACCTTGCCCTGGTCGATTGAGGCGCGCAGGCCGCCGCCGTTCGAGAAGACGATGGTGACGCCCTGGTCCTTGACGCGATCCAGCACTGCGTCGGAGACGAGGTTGCCCATCGAGCATTCGCGTGCGCGGCAGGTTTCGCGACTGCCGTCGATGGCTGCCGTCGTCTCGCCGACCTCCTTGGCCTTCAGTTCCTCGATCGGTGCGCCGAGTTCCTTGATGCGGGCGAGCACCTGCGGGTCGGGCGTAATCGACTTGTCGAGGTGGATCGGGTCGCCGCTGGCTTCCTTGACGACGCCGTTGTCATCGAAGACGATCTTCACCTCGCCGAGATATTTCGAATAGGACGCCGCCTGCACCACCGGCACCTTGTAGCCGTCGGGGTTGTCCACCATCGTCGGGTAGGGGCCTTCCGCCTTCGGGTCGGTGTTGGACAGAAGCGAATGCGAGTGGCCGCCGACCACCACGTCGATGCCCGGGATCTTGGCGATGACGTCGCGCTCGCGCGGGTAGCCGATATGGGTGACGGCGATGATCTTGTTGACGCCCTCGGCCTTGAGCGCTTCCACCGCCGCCGTCATCGACTTCACGTCGTCCTCGATGGCGATGTTGGGGCCGGGCGAGGCGATCTCGGGCGTGTCGTTGGTGATGCCGCCGACGATGCCGATCTTCTGGCCGCCTATCTCGACGACGATGGACGGCTTGATCTTGCCATGGGCGCCCGACTTCTCGTTGGCATTGACGTTGGCGCTGACGACCGGGAACTTCGCCTTGTCGAGATAGGGCACCAGCGCGGTCTCGCCGTCGTCGAATTCGTGGTTGCCGAGGGTGACGGCGTCGAGGCCCATCTGGTTGAGGAATTCCTCCTCCGCCGCGCCCTTGTAGGTGGTGTAGAACAGCGAGCCCTGGAAATTGTCGCCGGCGTTGAGCAGGAGCACGTTCTGGCCCTTGAGCTTGTCGCGCTCCTGATGGATGGCGGTGATCAGGCGGGCGGCGCCGCCGACGCATTCGCCCTTCGTCTCCTCTTCCGCCGAACAGGTCGATTCGTACTTGTTGTTGGATTCGATGCGGCTGTGCCAGTCGTTGAAATGGAGGATGTTCAGCGTGTAGTCGGCAAAGGATGCGCCGGCCGACAGCCCGAGTGTCGAAGCCGACAGCGCGGCAATGACAGCGATCTTCTTCATTCTTCCTCTCCCGGATGAAGTCGATACAGACTTTAAGAGCCTTGTTTGACCGGAGTTCTACAGCCCGTCCCGCGGCATGTTCACACCGTGCTTTTTTCGATGCAAGCGGAATCGCGGCCGGCTCCTGCCGTCGCAGGATACCTGTCTGTCGGGAGCAAAAGAGCGCGCGCACGAAAAAGGCAGCGGACCGGAGCCCGCTGCCTTCTATCATGCCGATGCGATTTTCAGCCCCGGCGGGTCAGGACGAAATTCTGTCCGGTCGCGCTGGTGCAGTTGAGCTGGCTGGTCGAGACGAGCAGGCAGTTGAAGCTGATGCCTGTCTGGCGGATCAGCGAGGTGCCGGTGATCTCGACCGAGGTGGCGCCGGTCAGCCTGTAGCTGCCGTCCGCGAGCTTCTCGCCGGTGTCGGTGGCCACGGTCTGGAAGCGGCCTGCCGACAGGGTGGAAAGGCCGGTTCCCTGCGCGTCGATCCAGGAACCTTCAACGCCTTTGGGGGCCGCGCTTGCCGGCGGCTCGCCGGGGCCGGCGGTGGTGCAGGCGGCGAGCGCAGCCACGGCAAGGCCCGCCATGCCAAAGCCAAGCATTCTTCGCGCGATGGTCATCAGGTGGAATCCTCTCCTCGGTCCGCATCCTTCAATCGCCCGATTTCCTGGCGATTGCAAGGCGTGGTTCGGGGGTGGGGATTGGTCTATCGGACGAGAATGTTGCGGAATTGCCACGGGTCCTTCTCATCCAGATCCTCGGCAAACAGGCCGGGTCGGCCCTCCAGCGGCGTCCAGTCGGTATAGTGGCCCTCGACCGGGCCGAGATAGGGCGACTGAACTTCGAGGCAGCGGCGATAGTCCGTCTCGTCGGCCTCGACGATGCCGGCGTTCGGATTCTCAAGCGCCCACACCATGCCGGCGAGCACGGCGGAAGACACCTGCAGGCCGGTGGCGTTCTGGTAGGGCGCCAGACGCCGCGCATCCGCCAGCGAAAGGTGGGAACCGTACCAGTAGGCGTTTTTCTCGTGGCCGTAGAGCAGCACGCCGAGCTCATCGACACCGTCGACCAGTTCGTTTTCATCCAGAACGTGAAGGACGGGCTGCGCCTTGCCGCCGGCGCCGAACATTTCGTGCAGCGACAGCACCGCGTCGTTGCAGGGGTGATAGGCGTAGTTGCAGGTCGGCCGGTACTTCACCTTGCCGTCTTTGCCGTAAACGGTGAAGAACTCGGCGATCGAGATCGCCTCGTTGTGGGTGACGAGGAAGCCATATTGCGGCCCGGCGGACGGCACCCAGGTGCGTACGCGCGTGTTGGCGCCCGGCTGCTCCAGGAAGATCGCCGCCTGCGAGCCGTGCTTCTGCTTGCGGGCGTTCTTCGGCATCCATTTCTCGTGCGTGCCCCAGCCGAGTTCCGACGGCTGCAGCCCTTCCGAGATGAAGCCCTCGACCGACCAGGTGTTCCAGAACACGTTCATCGGTTTGGGCTTCTTGGCGCGCTGGGTATCGCGCTCGGCGATATGAACGCCCTTGACGCCGGCCTTCTTCATCAGCTTCGCCCAGCCTTCGCGGTCGTCGGTGGCCGGCTCGGCGAATTTCAGGCCGAGGTCGCGGGCGAGGTTGAGCAGCGCCTGCTTGACGAACCACGACACCATGCCCGGATTGGCGCCGCAGGTGGAGACGGCCGTCGTGCCGCCGGGATGCTTGCGCTTTTCCGCCAGCAGCGTCTCGCGCAGCGCATAGTTGGTGCGCGCGGCGTTGTCGGCGTCGGCGTCGAAGTAGAAGCCCAGCCACGGCTCGACCACGGTGTCGACATAGAGCGCGCCGAGCTTGCGGGTCAGCCGCATCAGGTCGACCGAACCGGTATCGACCGACAGGTTGACGCAGAAGGCCTGGCCTTCGCCGTTGGTCAGGTAGGGCGTGAGCAGGTCCTTGTAGTTGTCCTTGGTGACGGTCTCCTTGACGAAGGCAATGCCGCGTTCGTCCGCCAGCTTGCGGTTTTCCTCGCTGGGATCGATGATAACCATGCGCGACTTGTCGAACTTGAAATGGCGTTCGATGAGAGGAAGCGTTCCGCGACCGATCGAGCCGAAGCCGATCATCACGATGGGGCCGGTAATCTCACCATAGACAGGCCATTTTTCATTCGCCATTTTTCGGGGCACTCCTTTTCGAACAAGCGGAACTACAACAAAGCCGGGCGCGGGCGCCCGGCTGGAGGCGCCTCCATACACGCTAGCCCGGATTAAAGCGAATCTACGCCGGCTGACTTCTATGCGGCAGCGGCTGCTTGCAGCCAGTCGACCAGTCGGTCGCGGTCGGCGGTGAGGCCTTTGTAATCGAGTTGGGCGGTGTCGAGCGCCGTCAGCTGGGCGGCAAAGGAGGCGGCCAGCCTCGCTTTGTCGGGATGCCTTGCCAGAACGGCCAACGGATCGAGATGGATGCGGATGGTGAACAGCACGTCGCGCGAGACGGGCAGCTTGCGCAAGGTCTGCCGCTCGACGCGGATGAAGGCGCTGGCGTTTATCTCCCCTTCGTCGGCGAAGCGGGACGGGCGACCGGTGGCGCGGTCGTCGCGCTGGACATTCGACAGCGGGTGGTAGAGCGCGTCGCCCGCCTGGATCGACCAGTTGAAGCGCTCCATCGCCTGACCCTGCAAGCCGTCGAACATGCGCGCGATCAGCTCGTCCGGGCGAGAGCCGGGGCCGAAGCCGGGCACCGGGATATGGATGGTGTGCAGCGTCTTGCCGAACTTTTCCGTCAACGTCCAGGATGAGGGAAAGCACAGCGAGCCGGCGGCCAGCCGCCAGCCGTCCTCGCCGCGGCGCATGAGGATCAGGTCCTCCTGCACCAGAAGCGAGGCGGCCACCAGCGGCGCATCGAGGGTCAAGGCCTGGCCGGGAGGCAAATTGCGCACAGCGACCCCGTCGCCGGCTACCGCATGGGTGCGCGGAAAGCGCTCGGGCAGGTGCGCCGTCAGCATATCCAGCACTTCCTGCTGGGCGGCGCGGGTTTCCTGCTCCTCGACGAAGACCTTTTCCGGCATCTCGGCATAGAGACGGCGCTTTTCCGCGAGATGGGCGAAAAGGTTCTCGTCGACCTCGATCCAGTCGGCGAGGGCGAGCGGCTTGAGCCCGATGGTGAAGGGTTTCGAGGAACCTTCATAGGGGGTATGCGCCGGTTGGCGCGCAGGCGCGCTCATGATTCCCGATACGTTTCCAGATCGGACGCCGTGACTGTGGCGGCGAATTCAGTCACCTCGTAGTCCGCGACCCCTGCCTTGGCGAAAGGGTCCTCGGCCAGCCGCGCGTCGAGTGCGTCACGCGATCCGCGTGCGATGATGATGCC
>JBQCHN010000203.1:0-5070 GCA_051954615.1 Mesorhizobium sp.
GCGCTCGGCCATATCGAGGAAGCGCTGTCGCCGCGCCTAGCGGTGCCGGAGCTTTCGGCCGAGCGCCGGCTGGCGGAGCCGATCATGGCGATCGAGGATGTCGAACGCATCGTCCTCATCCTGGCGCAATCCTTGCGGACAAGCCTGGAACAGCGCGACGCCGGCGCGCTCGCCCTGCAACTCCTGCTGTTCCGGGTCGACGGCGCGGTCGCCCGCCTGCCGCTCGGCCTGTCCTCTCCGACACGCGCGCCGGATCGGATCGCCAGGCTTTTCCACGAACGGCTCGACGCGCTCGGCCAAAACCTCGATGCCGGCTTCGGATTCGATCTCGTCAGGCTTTCGGTCCTGACCGCCGCTACCCTGCCGCCGGGACAGGCAGACCTCGGCGAGCAGGCCGCCGACACCGGCGAGACCCTGTCCGAATTCGTCGACCGCGTCGGCGCGCGACTCGGCTGCGCCGTTATGCGCCGGCCGGTCGCCGTGGCCAGCCATGTGCCGGAGCGCGCCGTCGCTTTCCTGCCCTTCGCGCCGCAAATGCCGGTCGAAGCCGCGCCGGCGACGACACCGGAGCGGCCGTTGCGCCTGCTCGGCAGGCCCGAGCCTGTCGAGGTCATGGCCGAGGTACCGGACGGCCCGCCGCTGAATTTCCGCTGGCGCCGCGCCCGCTACCGCATCGTCAACGCCGAAGGGCCGGAGCGGATCGAACCCGAATGGTGGCGGGAGAGCCTGCCCGTCGTCGCAAGGGAGGAAAACGAGAAGGAGCTGACTTACGAAGACCGCCGCAAGGCCGCCGCCGCCGGAAGGCTGGCGCAGCGCAGCCGGGATTATTTCACCGTCGAGGATGCCGAGGGGCGGCGCTACTGGCTCTACCGCCAGGGCCTCTACGGCCTGTCCGGGGAAACACCGCGCTGGTTCCTGCATGGGCTGTTCGCATGAAGACGGAACCGTCCTCCGACACGCCGCCCCGCAACATACCGGCCGAGCCGCGCTACATCGAGTTCGGCGTGCAGTCGAACTTCTCCTTCCTGCGCGGCGCCTCGCGGCCGGAGGAACTGGTGGTGGCCGCCTGCCTGCTCGGCCATGCCGGCATGGGGCTGGCCGACCGCAACACGGTGGCCGGCGTGGTGCGCGCCTGGAGCGCGTCGAAATACATCCGGATCGAGGCTGGGGACGAAGATAAGGGCAAGAACGAGGACGAACCGAAGAAACCCTTCGGACCGTTTCTTCTGCCCTACCATCCCGGCTGCCGTCTCGTCTTTTGCGACGGCACGCCCGACATCCTCGCCTATGCGCGCGACCGCGCCGGCTGGGGACACCTGTGCCGCATGCTGACCCAGGCCAACCTTCGCGACGAGACCGAAAAAGGCGCCACGCTTCTCAAGCGCGCCGACCTGCTGGAATGGGGGGATCGCCTCTCCCTCGCCGTCCTGCCCGATCCCGTCGGCAACCCCAGTCCTGCCGGCGATGGGGAGGAGACGCTGGCCTTGCTGCGCGGCCTTCGCCATCGCTTCGGCGCGGCGTTGCGGCTGGCCGTCGCTCCCGCCTATGGCGGCGGCGACAGGTTCCGGCTGGAGCGGGCGGCGGCAATGGCGACGGCGGCGGGGATGCCGCTGATGGCGGTCAACGACGTGCTCTGTCACACGCGCGAACGCAGGCCCTTGCAGGACGTGCTGACAGCGATACGCCTCAACGTTCCCGTCGCCGAGGCCGGACTGGAGCTTGCCGCCAACGCCGAGCGCCACCTGAAGTCCGGCGCCGAGATGGCACGCCTTTTCCACAAATTCCCCGAGGCGATTGCCGAGACCCTGCGCTTTTCGGCGGAACTCGGCTTCTCGCTTGGAGAACTCAAGCACAACTATCCCGACGAACCGACCCGCGACGGCGCCACCCCGCAGCAGGAACTGGCGCGGCTCGCCCGCGAAGGCGCGGCGGAACACTATCCCGCCGGTATCCCGCAAAAGGTTTCGCAGCGCATCGAGGAGGAACTGGCGCTGATCGAGAAGATGGGCTACGCGCGCTACTTCCTCACCGTCCACGACATCGTCCGCTTCGCCCGCAGCCAGAAAATATTGTGCCAGGGCCGCGGCTCGGCCGCCAACTCGGTCGTCTGCTACTGCATCGGCATCACGCCGGTCGGCCCGGACCAGATCGACACGCTGTTCGAGCGCTTCATTTCCGAGGAGCGCAACGAGCCCCCCGACATCGACGTCGATTTCGAGCATGAGCGCCGCGACGAGGTCATGGCCTATGTCTATGAGAAATATCAGGAGAAGCACACCGCGCTAGCCGCCGCCGTAACCAGCTATCGCGGCCGTTCCGCGCTGCGCGAGGTCGCCAAGGCGATGGGCCTGTCCGACGACGCGCGCGGCGCCCTGTCGGGCTCCATCTGGGGCTGGCATTCTTCGACGCTGGGAGAGCGGGAGGCGAAAGCCGGCGGGTTCGACCCGAAAGACGACCTTTCACGGCACGTCATCGACCGCGCCAACGAGATCATGGGTTTTCCCCGTCATCTCACCCAGCACGTCGGCGGCTTCGTCATCACCAAGGATCGCCTCGACGAGATCGTGCCCATCGTCAAGACGGCGATGGACGAGCGCAAGATGGTCGAATGGGACAAGGACGACCTCGACGCCGTCGGCCTGCTCAAGGTCGACGTTCTGGCGCTCGGCATGCTGTCGTGCATCCGCCGCGCCTTCGACCTTCTCACCAGCCATTACCGGCCTGTCCGCGAGGACGACGGCCGTCCCATCGTCGATATCGCCACGATGCCCAAGGAGGACGGCCGCGTCTACGACATGATCTGCCGCGCCGACACGCTTGGCGTCTTCCAGATCGAGTCGCGGGCGCAGATGTCGATGCTGCCGCGCTTGAAGCCGAAGGAGTTCTACGACCTCGTCATCGAGGTGGCGATCGTGCGGCCCGGCCCCATCCAGGGCGACATGGTGCACCCCTACCTGCGCCGGCGCATGGGCAAGGAAGAGGTCGACTACCCCAAGGAGGAATTGCGCGAAATCCTCGGCAAGACCTGCGGCGTGCCGCTGTTCCAGGAACAGGCGATGAAGATCGCCATCGTCGCCGCCGGCTTCAAGCCGGGAGAAGCCGACAAGCTGCGCCGTGCCATGGCGACCTTCAGGCGCAACGGCACGATCAAGCTCTACGAAGACCGGATGATCCAGGGCATGACCGCCAACGGCTATTCGGAAGATTTCGCCCGGCGCTGCTTCAACCAGATCAAGGGATTCGGCGATTATGGCTTTCCCGAAAGCCACGCCGCCTCCTTCGCCATCCTCGTCTACGCTTCCTGCTGGTTCAAGGCCTTCTATCCTGACGTCTTCTGCGCGGCGATCCTCAATTCGCAGCCGATGGGTTTCTACCAGCCGGCGCAGCTGATCCGCGACGCCCGCGACCATGGCGTCGAGATCCGGCCGGTCGACATCAACCATTCGGACTGGGACTGCACGCTGGAGCCGGCCGCCTTCGATCCCGGCCGCATCGTGCCGCGTCATGCCGAAATGCGAACCGTCATCCGCACACGCCATGCCGTGCGGCTCGGCCTGCGGCAGATCAAGGGCCTTGCCGAGGCCAGGGCAAAAACCTTCGTCGAACGGCGCGGCACCGGCTACAGGTCGATCCGCGACGTCTGGCTGCGCTCCGGCCTCGATGCCGACGAGATCGAAAGGCTGGCCGAGGCCGACGCCTTCCGCTCGTTCGGCCTCGATCGCCGCGGCGCTGTGTGGGCGGTGCGGGCGCTGGCGAAGGGAGCCGGCAAGCTGCCGCTGTTCGACCGCAGCGAGATCCGCCTCACGGATAAGGAACCGGCGACGACGCTGCCTGCCATGCCGGCGGGAGAGCATGTCATCCACGACTATCGTTCGCTCGGCCTGTCGCTGAAGGCGCATCCCGTCGGCTTCCTGCGCACCCGGCTTGACCACCTCGGCGTCACCCCCGGCGAGCGCCTGTCCATGGTGCCGGACGGCAGGCGCGTCTCGGTCGCCGGCCTTGTCCTGGTGCGGCAGCGGCCGGGCAAGGGCAACGCCATCTTTCTCACGCTGGAGGACGAAAAGGCGATCGCCAACGTCATCATCTGGCCGCGCATATTCGACCGCTACAGGGCCGTCGTCATGGGTGCGCGCTTCATCCGCGTCAGCGGAAAATTGCAATCGGAGCAAGGCGTCATCCACATCGTCGCCGACCGCATCGACGACCTGTCGTCCTGGCTGACCGTGCTGCTCGAAGAAGCCGCGCCCCAAGAAGCCGCGCCCCGTCAGGATGCGCGCCCGAGAATCGGCCCCGGCACAAACCGAACAGATCCCACGAACGAGCCCGGCGCATGGCGAAGCGACAGTGACGGACTGGCCCGGCGCGCCCGCGAGGTGATGCCGAAAGGCCGCAATTTCCAGTGAAGGGCAGGTGCGAGATCGAAACCGAAGGGCCGCGCCGGGCAGAGCGGCGGCATTTGGATTCCGAGGTCTTCAGCTCTCGTCGTCGGAAAGCGCGCGCGCCTCTGAGGACAGCATGATCGGGATCCCGTCGCGGACCGGATAGGCGAGCCGGGCCGCCTTCGAAACCAGTTCGCCGCGCTCGGCGTTCCAGACCAGCGGCCCTTTGGTCAGCGGGCAGGCGAGCAGTTCCAGCAACCGCATGTCGACGTCCCTGCCGCTGTCGCGTCCCGCCGTCATCCCTCGTTCCTTCCCTTTAATGCATGCCTCCCGAAAGGGAGAACCGGTTTCGGGAAAAGGCATGCGTAAAACCAGGAATCTAAAGCGTGGGGAGCGAATCCGAAAGATCGCAAATGCTCTCGCGATCCGCCTTCCGCGGCTGCCTTATTGCAGGCTCGAACCGAAATCGTCGGCTTCGCGCGCCAGCGTCATCTCCGTTATGGCGATCAGCGTTTCGGCGCGCGCCTTGAGATCGGGCGCCTCCAGCAGCGCCTGTTTTTCGGCCGGCCCGTAAGGCGCCATCATCGACAGCGCGTTGACCAGCATGGCGTCGTCGGCGCGGCTGACGCTTTCCCAGTCGGCATCCAGCTCGTTGGCCTTCAGATAGGCCCGGAACGCCTTGAGCAGGGCC
>JBQCHN010000204.1:0-17453 GCA_051954615.1 Mesorhizobium sp.
CGCAGGCTGAAACCGGCAAACGGACAGCCGCCGCGACGGCCCGTTTGGCGTACGCTTCACCCTGACACGGAACGAAGGCTTGATTGTCGAAATGGGATACCATGGGGCACTATGGGCGTCAACGGGAACAAGCTTCACAACAATAGGCTGAAGGCCGCTTCAGGCGATCTTCCGGGGCATCGCCTGTTTATCCTCCATTAAGCCTAATGAAGTGTTTAAGCCGCCCGCTGAGCGCATCCGGCTCTTGCCGCGCCGGGCCGGCAGTTCTAGGACCGGATCGGCATTCCGAAGAAAGGCCTCCCCATGTCCCTGCCGTCCAAGGATCGGTCCTCGCCCAATCGATCGTCGAAGGCACGCGCCGCCAGCCTCGCCCATCTGCGAGACGATAGCCTGAAGCGCGGGGACGCGATTCCGCTGCCGCTTACGATGGCCTCGATCTTCCATTCGCCGGGCGACTCCACCGGCTTTCACCAGTACGGCCGCTTCTCTAACCCGACATGGACGGCGGTGGAGGACATGCTGGGGCATCTGGAGGACGCGCCCTGCGTCGGCTTCCCCTCCGGCATGGCGGCGATCTCGGCGGTGCTGTTCAGCCTCGTCAAAGCCGGCGACCGCATTCTCCTGTCGTCGGACGGCTATCCCACCACCCGGCTCGTCGCCGAGCGGCTACGTGCCTTCGGCGTCGAGTTCGACGTCCGGCCGACCGCCACCTTCCTCGACGGCGGCTTCGACGGCTACCGGCTGGTCTACGCCGAAACGCCGGCCAATCCGGGGCTGGACATCTGCGACATCGCCGCCGTGGCGAAAGCGGTGCATGCGGCCGGCGGCCTCTTCGTCGTCGACAACACGACCATGACGCCCTTCGGCCAGCGCCCGCTCGACCTCGGCGCCGACATCATTCTCGCCGCCGACACCAAGGCACCGAACGGCCATTCCGACGTGCTGTTCGGCCATGTCGCCAGCCGCGATCCCGAAATCGTCACCGCCGTCCAGGATTGGCGCAAGACGACAGGTTCCATCCCCAGCCCCTTCGACGCATGGCTGCTGCATCGCGGCCTGGAGACGCTGGAAATCCGCTTCGAGCGCATGTGCGACAACGCCGAACTGATCGCCCCGCGCCTGAAGGCGCATCCGGCCGTGCGCTCGATCCGCTTCCCCGGCCTGCCGGACGATCCCTCCCACAACCTCGCCCGCGTCCAGATGGAGCGCTTCGGCTTCCTCATCAGCTTCGTGTTGGACTCGGAGGAAAAGGCGGAAGATTTCATCCAGGGCTGCGCACTGATCCACTCGGCCACCTCCTTCGGCGGCGTCCACACCTGCGCCGAACGCCGTACCAAGCGCGGCGACGCCGTACCGCCGGGCTTCGTGCGGCTTGCCGTCGGCTGCGAACCGGGCGAGGAACTGTGGCAGGCGATCGAGGCGGCGCTGGACGGACTGGCCGGCTGAGGCCGGCTATTCCTCGAGGTTTTCAGCCGCCAGATCGCGCCTGCCGTGCAGGACGCGCAGGATCAGGATGCCGTCGCCTTCCACGCGGTATAAGAGCAGGTAGTTGCCGACGACGACCTGTCGTATCTCCCTGCCAAGATCGTCCCGCGCGACACCCGAAAGAGGCTGCGTCGCCAGCAACCGAATGCGCCGCTCGAATCGGTCCAGCAACCGGTCGGCTGCATCAGGATTTTCCGTTGCGACATACAGCCAGATCTCGATCAGGTCGTCTTCGGCGAGTGCGGAGTGCCGGACTTTCATGCAGGCTGCCTACCGTTCACCGGCAATATGCCGCCGTCGCGCCTCGGCCTTGATTTCGTCCATCGAGGCGAAGCGGCCCGGCCCGCTGTCGATGCCTTCCTGCACAAGCGCTCTAAGTTCCTCCACCGTATAGCCGAGCAGGTCGCGGCGCTCCTTCCATAGCCTCAGCGCATCGCGCACGACCTCGCTGGCCGAGGCGTATTCGCCGGTCGCGACGGCCTCGTCCACAGCCGTCGCCAATTCGGACGAGAGGGTGATGCTGCGCTTGTCGATCTGGCCCATGGTCGTGCCTCCATTTCAGACACGAATGGTAGGATTAAATCGCACCGGCTTCAAGCGACTCGCGACCATCAGGCAATCTTGATTCACCGCATCGAGATTTGACTCGATACGGCAGCACGCCTCTGCAAGCCTTCGGAATAGCCGCGATTTCGCCGAAAGAGGACGAGACCACCATACCCGAGAGTGAAAAATGCCAGCCGGCCTGTAAGCCGGGTTCTGTATGGCCCCTGACCTTGCGGACAGGAACGTGGCGGCCATTCATCTTGGACGCGCATCGCTGCGCATCTCACGCAACCTACCCGGACGGCTGGGCCGGAAACAGCCCCGAGGGTTGCCCCTCGCACCGCCCCTATTCGGTTTTGCTCCCGGTGGGGTTTGCCGTGCCGCTCCCGTTGCCGGTCGCGCGGTGGGCTCTTACCCCACCCTTTCACCCTTGCCACGCGTCGTCCCGAAGGACGGGCATGGCGGTTTGCTTTCTGTGGCACTTTCCCTGGGGTCGCCCCCGCCGGCCGTTAGCCGGCACCGTGTCTCCATGGAGCCCGGACTTTCCTCATCCGCAGCCTTTCGGCTGTCGCGGATGCGGCCGCCCGGCCGGCTGGCAGGGCGTATAAAGGGGTTCGCGCGGCAAAACGCAAACGAAAAAGCCGGCACGCGATGCCGGCTTTCTTGTCTCACACGCAAAAATCAGGCGGGCGAGCCTGCCGAGGCCATCTGGACCTTCACCTTGCGGCAATAGGCCGACGACACCGGATTCATCCGCGTCGCCGCATGGCCGGCATTGTATTTCAGGATCGTGCCGCAGGTCGTGCCACCGCCGAGGTCGCGCGCCATGGCGAGGTATTTCATGCCGAACCTGATGTTGGTTTCGGGATCGTAGAGGCCTTTGACCGAGCCCGTATAGCCGAGCATGCGCGCCGTGGCCGGCTTGATCTGCATCAGGCCGACCTCGCCGGCGCTGCCGGTCATGTGCGGCCGGTAGTTGCTCTCGATGCTGATGACGGCCTTCGCCAGCGACACCGGCACGCCGTAGCTGGCGGCATAGCGGGCGATGATCGCGCCGTAGCGGCCGCTATCGGCAGGCGTGGCCGCCGCAGTCGGGGCTTTTGCGTCGGCGCGGATCGAGGCGGTCTGCGTCATGTCGATGCGCATGGACTTGCGCCGGGCAACCTTGCCTTTCGCAGCCTTTTTCGCGTTCACCGCAGCCGTGCGCTTGCCTGTCGCCTTATGCTTTTCTGCCCTGCGCTTTTCGACCTTGATCTTGGAGGTTTGTTTCTTGGCGGTTTCCGCCGGCTTGGAAACCACTGGCTGCTGCGAAAATCCGTTTCTTCCGGCGGAAGGAGCGGCATTCGCCGAACCAATGGCAAAAACGATCACGCCGGCAGCGAGAGCTGCCGCAAAAACGGGCAATCTGTACATGAAGTCCTGTTCTGGCTGGCCGCGCGACGGGGTAGCGCGCGGTGCTTGTTCTGATAGATGCCGGACGTTGGGGATCGTGGCCGGCATCGGCGGGAAGCCGGCACTTGCAGGGCGAATGAGCGCCAAAAATGACCGCTCAAGTCACTTTGCGTGACAGAATGTAATTCGGAACTAATACAGCGATTGCTTGAAGGCTGTTACGCGGCGGCTGTAGCGACCAGACGACGAAGCGTCCGCAACGTGGAGCCGTCGGCGATGCCGTCGACGCGGCGCGGTCGGAAATGCCTCTGGAACGCCTCCACCACCACCCGCGTGCGGTCGTCGAAGACGGCGGTGATGTCGATGCCGTAGCCGTAGAGCGAAAGCAGCGTCTGGAGTTCTTCGACCGCGCCGCCGGCATCGCCCTCGGCCAGCGCCGCGCCCTTCCGGATCGGTGTGGCCGGCACGAAAAGACCGACGCCGGCCTCGGCAAGCCGCCGCCAGGGAAATTTCTCGCCTGGATCGATCTTGCGCCCCGGCGCGACGTCGGAATGCGCCAGCACCCGCTCGGGCCGAATGCCGTGGCGTTTGCAAATGCCGGCGCCAAGCGCGACTACCGCCTCCACCTGCCGCCTGGGGAAAGCGCTGTAGCCCAGCACATGGCCCGGATTGACGATCTCGATGCCGACCGAGCAGGAGTTGATGTCGGTGACGCCCTGCCAGAAGCTCTTGCCGGCATGCCAGGCGCGCTCGGCCTCGCGCACCATCTGCACGATGCGGCCGTCCTCATGCACGAGATAGTGCGAGGACACCTCGCTCGCCGGATCGCACAGCCAGTCCTCGGCCGCCCGTCCGGTCGCCATGCCCGTATAGTGGAGGATCAGCATATCCGGCGCTGGCGGACCGCGCCGCGCTCCGAAGTTCGGCGACGGCCGCACCTCGGCGCCCGGCTGGTCGGCCGCGAACCCGCTCATGCGGGCGCCAGATCCCGCTCGATCATCTCGTAGGCGGCGTTGATCGCCGCCAGGCGCGTCGTTGCGATCCGGATGAATTCCTGCGGCAGGCCGCGCGCGATCAGCCGGTCGGGATGATTGGCGGCGACGAGCTGGCGATAGCGCGTCTTGATCTCGGCGAACGGCTTGCCCCGTTCTATCCCCAGCACGACGTAGGGATCGCCCTCGCCGAGATGGACATGGCGGGCCATGATCGTCTGATAGTGGTTTTCCTCGATCTCGAAAATCTCGGCCACATGATGCAGGAAGCGTCCTTCCCGCTCGTGCAGCACACCGTCGGCGGTCGCGATATGGAACAGGCCGTCGAGGATGTCTTCCAGCATCATGCAGTTGCGATGGCCGGACCCGCAAAGCCGCGCCAGTTGCGCCGCATAGGCCTCGTAGCCAGCAACGTCGCGCTTGGCGAGATCGTAGAGACGCCCGACATTGCGCGCTTCCTCGGGCGGGACCTCGAAAATCTCGCGGAAGGCGCGGATCTCGTCCTGCGTGACGATGCCGTCCGCCTTTGCCATCTTGGCCGACAGCGCGATCATCGCCACGGAGAAGGCGACACGCCGCCTGAGTTCGGCATCGCCGGCAAAAACCGTGCGCACGGCCTCCACCATCTCGGCGATCCCCGACGAGGCGGAAGACGACAGGCGGGCGATGAAATCGCCGATACGGCCCCAAATCGACATGCGCGCCCTTTTAGGGCCATGGCATGCGCCTATCAAGCAGGACGTTTTTGCATACCGGGCAGGCTCGTCACGATGCGGTGAACGCGCGGGACGATGCCGCCAAAAAAGAAGGCCGGCGCGAGGCCGGCCTTCCTGATCGGATCAGGGCATCCGCGTTCAGTTCGCCGGGGCGGGCGAGCTGGGAGCCGGTTGCGGCTGCATCGTATTGTCGGCCGGCGGGGTCGCCTCGGGCGTCGCCGGAGCCGGCTGCTCGGTCGCAGGCGGCGTGGTGCTCTGGGTGGTTGTGTTGTCCGACCCGCTGCCGCTATCGCTGCACGCAGCAACGGCCAACAGGGCCAACGCCGAAACCGACGCGAAAATGAGCTTCCTCATATCTCTCTCCTTCGCAAACAACGCCCGGTCAGTCATTTAACGGGCGGTCGACACCAAAATGCGGCCGCCGGCATTCGGTTTCGTCACATTGCGTTTCGCGCTGTAACAGCATTCACGAACTTGTGATCCGCGATGGGAGATCGTGCGATTGCTCCGCCCGCTACTTCAGCGCCTGCATCAGCGCCAGCACGAGCGTCTGCGGGCGATAGCGAAGCTTGGACGGCGTCAGCCCCATGCGCACGACGACCAGTTGTTCAGAAGGAATGACGGCGACGGTCTGCCCGTCATGCCCCTCCAGCCAGAAGGTATCGGCCGGCAGGCCGCCGGCGACGCCGGCACCTGGCTTGTCTTCGTCGCCCGGCGCCTCGATCCACACCTGCCCCTTGCCATAGGCTTTCGAAGCCGCCGCCGGCTCGTGCATCCAGCTGACGAAGCCGTCCGGCAGGATGCGGTTGCCGTTCCACACCCCGTCCTGGAGGAGGAACTGACCGAAGCGCGCCCAGTCATGCGCGGTGGCGTACAGGTAGGAGGAGCCGACGAAGGTGCCGTGCTCGTCCGTCTCCAGCACGGCCGAACGCATGCCGAGCGGATCGAACAGCGCCTGCCGGGGCCACGCCAGCGCCTTCGCCGGATCGCCGACAGCGTCCTGCCATAGCCGCGACAGCATGTTGGCGGTGCCGCTGGAGTAGTTGAAAACCGTGCCCGGCTTCTCCGCCAGCGGCTTGGCGGCGGCGAAACCCGCCATGTCGGTCTCCAGATAGAGCATGCGGGTGACGTCCGTGACGTCGCCGTAGTCCTCGTTGAAGGCAAGCCCGCTCGACATCGCCATCAGGTCGGCGAGGCTGATTTCCGCGCGCCCGTCCGCCTTCCAGGCCGGGAAGAGACCTTTCGCGTCGAGGCTCATGCGCCCGTCCTTCACCAGCGTGCCGATGATGGCGGCGTTCACCGTCTTGGTCATCGACCAGCCGAGCAGCGGGGTGGCTGCAGAAAAGCCTTCGCCGTAGCGCTCGCCGACGATGCGGCCGTTCTTGATCGCCACGATGGCGCGCATCCCCTCGCCTGCCAGCGCCGCGTCGTCGAGGATCGCCGTCAGCGCCGGATTCTGCGAGGCATCCACCCGCTCGCCCTCAGGCCACACCGCTTCGGTGTCCGGCGCGGCCGCCGGCGGCACGGTGGCGCCCAGCGCCTTCACCGCCTCGACATTGCCGTCCGGGGCGTTCGCGCAGCCGAAGCCTTCGCGCGCCACCGCGACGCTCCTGCCGAGGATCCACAACAGTCCGGCCGAGACGGTGCCTGCCTCGCGGTCGACATTCACCTTCATCAGCTTCAGCAAGGGATGGCCCGGCGCCTGCACGTCGACCGCCAGCACCTCACCGGGGTCGCGCCCGGCGAGGAAAACATTGGAGCAGACGATCTTGGCGCTGTAGCCGGAACCGACGCGGATCAGTTCCGGCGGCGCAAGATAGAGCCAGACGAACAGGCCGACGACGGCGACCACCACCAGCCGGACAAGCCACTTCAGCCCTGTCAGCACAACACCCATGTCGCCTCCCGCAGGCCGATTCCGCCATCGATTTGCCGCCATTGCTCCCGCAAATCGACCGGCATGTCGAGCGCCATCAACCGAAAATCAACCATGATGGCCGATGACGCTGGGAGACAGGACGGTGTGCGTGGGGCTGCCGTTCGCCGGGGGATCGCAGGATCACCACAGGATTGAACCCACCAGCGGCCGGCTGGCACCGGCCTTGGACACGTCTGGGGTCGGGAGAGGTCATGCACCGTTTCGCGGCATTGATAGCGCTGGTCACGCTCGCCGCCTGTTCGACCGCGGGCGGGCTTGCCGACCTGGCGCCGTCCGGGTCCGAGACGCCGACGGTGGCGGTGCGCGCGCCGCGATTCGCCGACGCCGACCCGCACGAATGGGAAAGCGGCGCGCCCTGGACCTACGCCGTCCACGGCACCGACGTCGCCAAATACCAGACCAACATCGATTGGAGCTCGGCGAAAGCCAACGGCATTTCCTTCGCCTTCGTCAAGGCGACCGAGGGCGGCGACCGCTACGACGAGAATTTCGAGCGCCACTGGGCCGGCACGCGCGCGGCCGGCATTCCGCGCGGCGCCTACCATTTCTTCTATTTCTGCCGGCCGGCGAGCGAACAGGCCAAGTGGTTCATCGACCATGTGCCGAGGGAGCGCGGCGCCCTGCCGCCCGTGCTCGACATGGAATGGAACCCGCATTCGCCGACCTGCAAGACGAGGCCGCCGGCGGCGACGGTACGGGCCGAAATGGCCACCTTCCTGACCATGGTGGAACGCCACTACGGCAAGAAGCCGATCATCTACACCTCGGTCGACTTCTTCGACGACAACAACCTTTCCACCTTCCGCGGCTATCCCTACTGGCTGCGCTCGGTCGCCGGCCACCCGCGCGAGAAATACGGCAGCCACCCCTTCACCTTCTGGCAATACACCGGCACGGGCCTCGTCCCCGGCATGCCCGGCCAGTCGGACATCAACGTTTTCAACGGCTCCGAGTCCGCCTGGCGCACATGGCTGCGGCAGAACACCCGTTGACAGGGACCCTGCCGCCTGCTTTTCGGAGCGCGGGATCGCAGCCCGATCCTTGAAGAAGCGATGCAGGCGGACAGTTGCCTCCATCGGCTCGACAGGTTCGGAAGGAAAGCGATGTCCCCGCGCATCACGTTCAGGTGCCACCGGCTGGCTTTGGCGCTGCTTCTGGCGGGCACCGCCTGCACCACGGCGACCGCCTTCGCGCAGGAGGCCCCCGCAATGGCGGCGCCCGTCGCCTGCGGCGGCGATTTCGAGGCGTGGAAACAGGGCGTCGCCGCCGAGGCCAAGGCTGCCGGCGTCGGCCAGGCCGGGCTCGATGCGCTGGAAGCGGCGACCATCGACGAGAAGGTGCTTGCCCGCGACCGCGCCCAGGGCGTCTTCACGCAGACCTTCATCCAGTTCTCCGGCCGCATGATCTCCGCCTACCGGCTGAAGCAGGGCACGGCCAACCTGAAGAAGTATGCCGACGTTTTCGCCCGCGCCGAGGCCGAGTTCGGCGTGCCCGCCCCTATCGTCACCGCCTTCTGGGCGCTGGAGACGGATTTCGGCGCGGTGCAGGGTGATTTCCACACGCTGAGCGCGCTGGTGACGCTGGCGCATGACTGCCGCCGCCCGCAGGTGTTCCGGCCGCAGCTGGTGCCGCTGCTCACGCTGATCGACCGCGGTACCGTACCGGCGGACGTGCAAGGTGCCTGGGCCGGCGAGATCGGCCAGACGCAGATGCTGCCGATCGACTATCTCGCCGACGGCGTCGACGGCGACGGCGACGGCAAGGTCGACCTGCGCAACAGCGTGCCCGACGTCATCATGACGACGGCCAAGAAAGTGCAGATGAAGGGCTGGAAGGCCAACCAGCCCTGGATCGAGGAAATACGTGTGCCCGAGGTCATGGACTGGAGCCAGACCGGCCGAACCAACAAGCTGCCGCTCTCGCAATGGGCCGAATGGGGCGTGACGCGGCCGGACGGTTCCCCTCTGCAGGACAGCGGCCTGAAAGCCGGCGTCGTACTGCCGATGGGCCACAAAGGCCCGGCCTTCCTCACCTACGAGAACTACGACGTCTACATCGAGTGGAACCAGTCGGCGACCTATGCGCTGACGGCGGCCGTGCTCGCCTCGCGCTTCGCCGGTGCACCGGCCTACAACCCCCGCAATCCCGATCCAGGTCTCGACCAGGCCGGCATGAAGGCATTGCAGACGAAGCTCGAAGCGCGCGGCTACGACGTCGGCACCGTCGACGGTATTCTCGGCACCAACACCCGCGAGGCCGTGCGTCAGGAACAGATACGGCTAGGCCTGCCCGTCGACGGCTGGCCGACAGCGGAATTGCTGGGAAAGCTTTGATCAAGAATAGCGATCGGCAACAATTCAGATAATATTCTGAATTCCGTAGTAGAAGTTCTTATAGTGACATTCCACTGGTCGTATTTTTGGTGAAAACGCGTTCTCCGATTCTTTTTTGTAGCGCTTCTCGCCCTCTATAGACCAAGCGTAATTGTATTTAACCGGATTATCGATCAATTTATATATGAATTTCAGTATCGGGACATTTCCTCTCATCCCGCATTTGATCTCGGTCACAACGCCATTCTTTCCCAACGCTCGCATACTTGCAGCGTATGAAGGCGCTTTCTTGAGGCTCATCCATTCAGTCGTACCGGCCCCTGCCGTCGCGGCGCTCAGGCCGAGACACAAGGCCATCGATGAAAACAAAACAGATTTTCTGCGGCGTTGCATGTTCCCCCCGCCGATGTCGCGCCGATCCTCATGTTATGCCCGCCAAATGCGGGATGCTAGTCCGCCATCGTTTCCAAACTCGCGAATCCCTGCGGCGCGTCACCCTCGTCGAAAGGCGTGGCGATCTCGACGAAGGTGTCGGGATAGAAGCCGTTGAAGCGCGTCCTCAAGGACAGCGAATAGGCGCCGATATGGCCGATCTCGATCCAGTCGCCGGTATCCACCGTTTCCGGCAGCCAGAACGGGCGTGACAGGATATCGACGGAATCGCAGGTGGCGCCGCACACCTTGAACGGCACGATATTCTTTTCCGAGCCGTTGCGGTTGCGGATGGCCGGATCGGGAATGAAGCGGGCCGGCAGCGTGATCTTGCCGGTCCACGAATCCGACAGCGAGGCCCAGATGCCGTCGTTGATATAGAGCCGCCTGCCCTTGCGCATGAGCACGCGCACGATCAGCGACAGGCAGCGCGCGACGATCACCCGGCCGGGTTCGGCCACCAGCGGCATGTCGGCGAAGCCGTATTCCGTAAGGTCGCCCGACAGCCGCGACATGATCTGGCCGAGCGACGGCATCTCGACCGCCTTGCGGTTCGGATCGTGACCGTACTCCGCCGGGAAACCGCCGCCGACGTCGAGCCCCGCAAGGTCGAAGGTCAGCCGGTTCCGCACCCAGTCGGCGGAGGCCAACGCCCGCTCGTAGGTATCGGGGTCTTCGATCTGGCTGCCGACATGGAAGCAAAGCCCGACCTTGTAGCCCGTCCGGTTGAGCCGTTCGGCCAGTTCCACCGCGTTCGCCGGCCCGGCGCCGAACTTCTTCGACAGTTCGTAGGCGGCATGGCCCTTGGTCTGCACGCGCACGAACACGGTGATGGCGCCGGGATCGATGTCGAGCGCGCGCACCACGCGCGTTAGCTTGGTGATCTCGTCCTCGTGATCGATGGCGACGACGCGAATGCCGTATTCTTCGAGCGCCAGCCTTATGTGCGACTGCGCCTTGACCGGATGCATATAGAGCATTTCGGCATTCGGCGAGACGGCCCGAACGGCGGCGAATTCGCCCGGCGAGGCGACGTCGAAGACGGTGACGCCGGCCTCGGCCAGCGCCTTCAGCACGATCGGCTCGCCGTTGGTCTTGACCGCATAGGCGGTCCTGCCGGGGAACATCTCCATGAAACGGCGGGCGTCCGTCTTCAGCACCTTCGGCCGGAAGCAGTAGACGGGATCGTCGGGGCGAAGCGCCAGCGCCGCCTCGCGGGCATTGTCGAATCGTTGCATGGACACTCCTCGGACGATGGAGCGGCAATCTAGGGCAAGCGGCGGACAAGGAAAACCGTCTGCCGCCACTTCCCGATCATTCGCTTCCATAGAACGATCAAAGCGATATAATGAATTGGATCGATGTTTCGGAATGAGCGACAGCATGGCTGAAAACAAACGGACTGTCAGCCATGAACGCTTATACGCCACCTCCCGCAGCACGTCGCCTGCCGGACGAGACCCCTCACGCGCCGCAGGCCGCCGGGCCGGGCCGGGCAAGTCTCGCCCGGGATCTGCTGCCCGGCCTGGCGCTGACGGCGACGATCGCGCTGGCCGCCTTTGCGCTGCGGCTGGTGCCGGGCGTCTCGGCACTGAGCCCGATGATCCTAGCGATCCTGATCGGGCTGGTCTTCCACAATCTCGTCGGCACGCCGGCCTGGGCGAAGCCCGGCGTGCGGTTCGCCTTGCGGCCGGTGCTGCGGCTGGCCATCGTGCTGCTCGGCCTGCAACTGACGGCGGCGCAGGTCGCCGAAGTGGGAGTACGCGGCCTCGCCGTCATCGCGGCGACGCTTTGCGCCACCTTCCTGTTCACGATCTGCCTCGGCAGGGCGATGGGCGTCGAGCGCAAGCTCGCCCAGTTGATCGCCGCCGGCACCTCGATCTGCGGCGCATCGGCGGTGATCGCCGCCAGTTCCGTGACCCGCGCCGCCGACGAGGATGTCGCCTATGCGGTCGCCTGCGTGACGGTCTTCGGCTCCATCGCCATGTTCGCCTATCCGCTGCTTCCAGCGGTGCTCGGCCTTTCGCCGCATTCCTACGGCCTGTGGGCCGGCGCCTCGATCCACGAGATCGCCCAGGTGGTCGCCGCTGCCTTCCAGGGCGGCCAGACGGCCGGCGAGTTCGGCACCGTCGCCAAGCTCAGCCGCGTCATGCTGCTGGCACCCGTGGTGCTCTGCCTTGGCTTCGCCGAAGCCCGCCGCGCCGGCAGGACCGGCGACCGCGCCGAGACCGCCAGGACGCCCATTCCGTGGTTCGTGCTCGGCTTCATCGCCGTCGTGGCGCTGAACAGCGTCCTGTCGCTTCCGCCTGCCGCGACGGCCGTCGCCTCGACCGTCACGACCTTCCTGCTCAGCACCGCGCTTGCCGCCATGGGCCTGGAAACCGACATCCGCAAGCTGAAGGCCAAGGGCCTGCGCCCGCTGCTGCTCGGCCTCGCCGCCTTCCTGTTCATCGCCGGCTTCAGCCTGTCGCTGATCCTGGCAATGGGTTGAACCGCATTCGTGCTCCCGGCACGCCCCATGCCGGGAGCCTGCGGTGACGCTCGAACAGCTGCGCATCTTCGTCGCCGTGGCCGAGCAGGAGCACCTGACCCGCGCCGCCCGCGACCTCAACCTGACCCAATCGGCCGCCAGTGCCGCCATAGCGGCGCTCGAGGCGCGGCACGCGACGCGGTTCTTCAACCGTGTCGGCCGCCGCATCGAGCTTAACGAGACCGGCCGGCTGTTCCTGGCAGAGGCGCGGGCGGTGCTGGCGCGCGCCGCGTCCGCCGAGGCCGTGCTGGCCGATCTCGCCGGCCTGAAGCGCGGCTCGCTGCACCTCATCGCCAGCCAGACCATCTCCAACTACTGGCTGCCGGGCGTCATGCACCGCTATCAGGCCCGCTTTCCAGGGATCGCGATGCGGCTGACCATCGGCAACACGGAGCAGGTGGCGGCCGCCATCCATGACGGGCTGGCCGACCTCGGCTTCGTCGAGGGCGGCATAGACGACCCTGCCCTGTCGATCCTGCCGGCGGCTGACGACGAGATGGTGCTGGTGGTGGGTGCCGGCCACGCCTGGGCCGGCCGCGCAACCGTCGCCGCCGCCGAACTGACGGCGACGCGCTGGGTCCTGCGCGAGCGCGGCTCGGGCACGCGCGCCGTGTTCGAGGAGGCGCTGCGCGGCTTCGGCCTGGAGCCGGCGCGGCTCGACGTCGCTTTCGAGCTGCCGTCGAACGAGGCCGTGCGCAGCGCCGTCATCGCCGGTGCTGGCGCAACCGTGCTGTCGCGCGTCGTCACCGACGCCGCCGTGGCGGCCGGACACCTCGTCCAGGTCCCGCTCGCCTTGCCGCCCCGGCAATTCCTCGCCATCCGTCACAAGGAACGGCACCTGACCCGCGCGCAGGAGGAGTTCCTGAGCCTGATGCGGGAGCGTGGAGCGGAAACGGCGACCTGAACGGCTGCAGCCGGGAGGAAATGCCCGCCATCGTCGCTGCAGCCGTGCCTCGCCATGAACTGATTTCGGGTGGCGCCATACCGCCCGCCCCTTAAAACTCTCACAGAAGACATGCGGATTGGAGGAGTTCGTGAAATGGCCGTGTCCGACCAGGCAGCGCAGCGTGGCCCCATGATGCTCGCCGACTGGGGCCAGGTCATCCTGCTCGGCGCCATATGGGGCGGCTCGTTCTTCTTCGCCCGCGTCGCCGTGGCGGAAATGCACCCGCTGGTGCTGGTGCTGTTTCGCGTGGCGATCGCGGCCGCGGCGCTGCAAATCTACCTGGCCCTGCGCGGCCCCACCTTCCGGCTGGCCCTGCCGCATGCCGGCCTGTTCTTCCTTCTGGCGCTGACCAACAACGTCATCCCCTTCTCGCTGATCTTCGCCGGGCAGACCGAGCTCGGCGCGGGCATCGCCTCGATTCTCAACGCGACGACGCCGTTCTGGACTCTGATCGTCGCCAACGCGATGACAGCCGACGAGAAACTGTCCTGGAACAAGCTCGCCGGCATCGGGCTCGGAATCGCCGGAACCGCCGTCATGGTCGGTCCCGGCGTGCTTGCCGGCCTCGGCGGACCTGTCTGGCCGAAATTCGCGCTGATAGGCGCCTCGCTGTCCTACGCGTTCGCCCTGATGGTGGCGCGGCGCCTGAAGAGCGTGCCGCCGCCGGTGCTGGCGACCGGACAGCTCACCGCCTCGACCGTCATCATGGTCCCGGTCATTCTCCTGACCACCGGCCCCGCCGGCCTGTTCTCCGCCAGCATGCCGGTATGGGCTGCGGTACTGGGGCTGGCGCTGCTCTCCACCGCCTTCGCCTACATCCTCTATTTCAATCTCGTCGCCTCGGCCGGCGCCACCAACGCCTCGCTGGTGACGCTGATCGTGCCGGTCAGCGCCATCCTGCTTGGAATCGCCTTCCTCGGCGAACATATCGAGATGTTCGAACTCCTCGGCATGGTGCTGATCGCGCTCGGCCTCGTCACCATCGACGGGCGGCTGCTGATACGAAAATAAGGCGGTTCGTCACAATTTTTGCACAAGTCGATAGCCGGCGATTGATCAGGAATTTCAATGAGCAACCGGGTAAGGCTGGTCGGAAATTCCACAATGCTGTCGCATTGCAGCACATTTTATCCTTGCCTGTGGCCCAAATGCCCCTAGACTCCTGCCATAGCTTTATCAGAGGAGGCTATCCATGGGACTGACCAAGCCACTTAACGCTCTGATGATTTGTTTTGCGTTTGCATTCATCGGTGCCCTTATCGTGGGGGTTCTTCCATAACCCGCCAGTAGGAAGACAACCTGGACGGCACACTCCAAGTCACTGAAAAGGCCGGGTTTTACCCGGCCTTTTTGATTCTTCGCTTCTCTGTGGGAGGCGTGCGACCTAGGCTGCGGCCGACCCCGCCGCCGCGCCGATCCCCTGCGTCGGCGGCTGCGAGCGGATGCCGATCATGTGGCAGATGGCGAAGGCGAGATCGGCGCGATTCATCGTGTAGAAGTGGAAGTCGCTGACGCCGCGCTCGACCAGGTCGAGCACCTGTTCGGCGGCGACCGCCGAGGCCACCAGCGCATGCGTCTGCGGGTCGTCGTCCAGCCCCTCGAACCGTTCGGAAAGCCACGGCGGCACATGCGCCCCCGCCCTGGCCGAGAAGTTCGCCACCTGCCTTATGTTATGGACCGGCAGGATACCCGGCACGATCGGGATGTAGATGCCGGCCCGCCGCACCCGCTCGACGTAGCGCTCATAGATGTCGTTGTCGAAGAAGAACTGCGTGATGGCACGGGTGGCGCCGTTGTCCACCTTGCGTTTCAGCATCTCGATATCGGTGGCGAAATCCGGGCTTTCGGGATGCTTTTCCGGGTAAGCGGAAACCGAGATGTCGAAATCGCCGTGCCGCTTCAGCGCCGCCACCATGTCGGCGCCGTTGGCGTAGCCGCCCGGATGCGGCCGGTAGCGCGTGCCGACGCCCGCCGCCGGGTCGCCGCGCAGCGCCACGAAGCGGGTGACGCCGAGATCGACGAACTGCCGGATCACCTGGTCGACGCTCTCCTTGTCGGCGTCGATGCAGGTCAGGTGCGCGGCCGGTGCCAAGGCGGACTGATCAAGGATGCGCTTGACGGTGCGGGCCGTGCGCTCGCGCGTCGAACCGCCGGCCCCATAGGTGACGGAGACGAAATTCGGCTTGAGCGGCTCCAGCCGCGTCACCGTCTCCCACAGCCTCGCCTCCATCTCGTCGGTCTTCGGTGGGAAGAACTCGAAGGAGACTCGGATCTTGTCGCCGATGTCGGGCCGGCGTGAAAAGCGGAACTGGCTCATCAGGCGACTTCCCTGTTGGCTTGGGCATCGTTGGACGGATCGGCGATCAGCATGCGGCGGTCGCGGCCGAGCCAGAGCTTGACGGTGAGCTTCGCGCCGGTGCCCGCACGCGGCTCGAAGTCCTGGCTTTCCTCCAGTTCCAGCCCCGCCTCGGCGAACCAGTCGGCGATCTGCCGGTCGGAGAAGCCGAGCCGCTGGTGGGCATGGTCGTTGCGCAGGAATTCCAGCGCATGCGGCGCGAAATCGACGATGACGAGCCGCCCGGACGGGCGTAGAAGCCGCGCCGCCTCGGCGATCGCCCGGCCCGGATCGTCCAGGTAGTGCAGCACCTGATGGATGGTGACGAGGTCGAAGGCGTCGCGCTCCACCGGCGGCGAAAAAATGTCGCCCTGCCTCACCTGCGCGTTGGCGACACCCGCCTTGTCGAGGTTGGCGCGCGCCACCGAAAGCATCTCGCGCGACATGTCGATGCCGATGCCGCGCCGGTAGAGCGGCGAAAATATCTCGAGGATGCGCCCCGTGCCGGTGCCGAGGTCGAGCATGGACTGGAACGGACGCTTGCCGACCAGCTTCAGAAGTGCTGCTTCCACCGCCTTGTCGGGCGCGTGCAGCGAACGCAGTTCATCCCAGCTCGCCGCATTGTCGGAGAAATACTCGGCGGCGCGCTCCTGCCGGCGGCGCTTGACGGCCGCCAGCCGCTCGAAGTCGCGTTCCACCTGCGGATCGGTGGCGCGGATGTCGGCGACCAGGCTGAGCACGAACTCGCGCGCCCAGTCGGCATCCGACAGCCGGAAGAACGCCCACGACCCCTCCTGGTAGCGGCCGATCAGTTCGGCCTCCAGCAACAGCTTGAGATGGCGCGACACGCGCGGCTGCGACTGGCCGAGGATTTCGGTGAGGTCGGAGACGGTGAGGTCCCCGCGCGACAGAAGCACGAGGATGCGCAGCCGGCTGGATTCTGCCGCCGCCTTCAATATATCTACCATCGTGTCGAGCGCGACGTGCATGCGGCAGTCTCCGAAAAGATATAAACATATCTTTATGTCGATTTTGCACACGATGCAATCGCCAATGTCGCGGCCGGACAGGAAAACGGCGCTGGCGTGCAATGCGAAACAGGCCGGGAGGGCGCGATGTTTGAGAACCGCGAAGGCGAACGGCAGCTCGAAGCCGATCCGGCGACGATGCCGGCCGACGCCCATCTCGTCTTCATCGGCCGCATCGCTTCACCGTGGACGCGCCGCGAGGACTGCCCGAAGAACATGCGCGCCGCCCGCGAAACCGGCCGGCCGGCGACTTTGACGGTCGATGCGCCCTACCGCGACGGCCTCGCCGGGCTGGAAGGCGTCAGCCATGTCGCCATCCTCACATGGCTGCATCACGCGCCGCGGAATCTGATTGTCCAGAAACCGCGCCATGCCACCGAACCCAAAGGCGTTTTCGCCCTGCGTTCCCCAGTCCGGCCCAATCCGATCGGCCTGCATATCGTACGGCTGATCGGCATCGACGCCGAAACCGGCCGGCTCGACCTGGAAGCCATCGACGCTCTGGACGGCACGCCGGTGATCGACATCAAGCCTTATTTCGCCTCCGTCGATTCCGTGCCGGACGCGGTGGTCGAGCGAGCGGACAGATGAGCGCGCCGACCGGCCGCCGGCGCGCGCTCGCCAAGGCGCTGACGCTACTCTTGCCGATGGCGCCCTATGCCGACATCGAGAAAATCCGTGCCGATGCCGGTGCCGTCCACATGAAGGCGCTGCCGCCCTCGGTCGCGGCATGGCTGGCGACGGTCGCCCATGTTCGCCACGCCCACACCGACTACGAG
>JBQCHN010000205.1:0-2663 GCA_051954615.1 Mesorhizobium sp.
GACGGCGACGTTCTCATCGTCCAGCCCGGCGCCACGGTGCGCAAGGGCGACCGCGTCGTCGTCAAGACGACCGGCGGCGAGGTGATGGCCAAGGTGCTGGAGCGGCAGACGCCGCAGGCCATCGCGCTTCTCTCGCTCAACCCCGCGCATGCGAACCGCGAGCTGCCCATGGTCGAGATCGAATGGGTGGCGCGCATCGTCTGGGCGAGCCAGTAGACGATGCGTCCCGCCCACGCCGCCGCTGCCGCAGCCATCCTCGTGGCGATGTCGGCGGCGATCATCGCCGGCGGCCATCGCCTTGCCGTGCCGGCGGATGAGATCGCCATCGCGCCGGAGGATATTCCGGACCTATCCGAAACCGGCCCGGAAACCGGCCCAGAAACCGGCATGGACGAAGGGCAGGCCGGGGAAGATACCTCCACCGAAGCGATCGAACCGCAGCAGACGGCCGGGCCTTCGGCAGGGTCCCGCGCCATCGACCCCGAAATCGTCGCGCCGCCCTCGACAGGGGAGGCGCCGCTGGAGCGCGCGGAGCCCCGCCCGCCGCTCAGCAACCTGTCGCTGGCGCTGCCGCCCAAGCCGAAGATGCCGGACGAGTGGAAAGGCAAGCCCCTGTTCCAGCCGCTGGCGACCGCCGCCGGCGTCTTCCAGGCGATGGGCTACACCGTCGCCATTTCCGGCGTCGATGCCGTCATGCCGGACGAGAGCTGCACCGATGCCGCCGGCAAGGAATGGAATTGCGGCATGCGTGCGCGCAGCGCCTTCCGCGCCTTCCTGCGCGGGCGCGCGCCGATCTGCACCGTGCCGCCCGAGGGCGGCCGCGACGCCATTTCCGCCGCCTGCCGCATCGGCAAGCAGGATCTCGGCGCCTGGCTGGTGGCGAACGGCTGGGCGCGGGCGGCCAAGGGTGGTTCCTACGCCGAGGCCGAGGAGGTTGCGCGCAAGGAGCACATGGGCATCTTCGGCGCGGCCCCGGATCTGTCGAACCTGCCGCCGGAGCCGCCGCCGGTCGAGGCGCCTGTCGAACCCTCGCCGTCGATCCTCGACCTGTCGGGCGAACCGCCGCCGCCGGCTACGCCAGATTTCCCGCCAGCGCCCGCTCAATAAGCGCGCGCGTCTCCTCAATGCCGTAGAGTGCGGCGAAGGAACCGAAGCGCGGGCCTCGCTCCTGGCCGATCAGCACCTCGTAGATCATCTGGAAGAAGGCGACGGAGACGCCGGGACCGCCCTCGGGCGCCTGCTTGGAATGGTCCTGGTAGCGCTCGATCTTGCGCGCCACGTTGAGCGCGGCGTTCTGGATCGCCTCGCCGTCGGCGCCGGCCGGCAGGCGGCTGAGCGCATCGGCCAGCTTCGCCAGTGCATCGCGCTCGACCTCGTCCGGCGCGCGATACTTCTTCTGCGGCTTCACGAAATCGTCGAAGTAGCGGATCGCATAGCCGACCAGCCGGTCGAGCTCGGGATTGGTGGCCGCCGTCACGCCCGGCGCATAGCGCGAGATGAAGCCCCACAGCACGCCGCTGTTTTGCGCATTGGAGGCGCTGACGAGGTTGAGCAGCAGCGCGAAGCTCACCGGCAGGTCGATGGCCGGCGGCTGGCCGTCGTGCATGTGCCACACCGGATTGCCGAGGCGGTTCTTCCAGTCCTGCTTCGGATAGGCCGACAGGAAGGAATAATATTCGTCCACCGCCTTCGGGATGACGTCGAAATAGAGCTTCTTCGCCTGGCGGGGCCGCTGGAACATGTAGAGGCCGAGGCTTTCGGTCGGCGCGTAGGTCAGCCATTCGTCGATGGTCAGCCCGTTGCCCTTCGACTTCGATATCTTCTGGCCATTCTCGTCCAGGAACAGTTCGTAGACGAAGTGCTCCGGCGCGCGGCCGCCGAGGATGACGCAGATCTTGTCGTAGATCGTCTGGTTGGTCTGGTGGTCCTTGCCGAACATCTCGAAATCGACGCCGAGCGCCGCCCAGCGCATGCCGAAATCCGGCTTCCACTGCATCTTCACCGCGCCGCCGGTGACCGGCAGCGTCGTTTCCGTGCCGTCCTCGTCGTCGAAGGTGATGGTGCCGGCCTTGGCGTCCACCTTCTTCATCGGCACGTAGAGCACCCGGCCGCTCTTCGGCGAGATCGGCAGGAAGGGGCTGTAGGTCGCCTGCCGCTCCGGGCCCAGCGTCGGCAGCATCACCTTCATGATGGCGTCGTACTTCTCGACTGCGCGCAGCAGCATCGCGTCGAAGCGGCCGGACTTGTAGTAGTCGGTGGCGCTGGCGAACTCGTAGTCGAAGCCGAACGTGTCGAGGAAGCGCCGCAGCATCGCGTTGTTGTGGTGGCCGAAGCTCTCGTAGTTGCCGCCGAACGGGTTCGGCACGACGGTGAGCGGCATGTGCAGGTAAGGCTCGAGCGCCGCGCGATCCGGCACGTTGTCGGGAATCTTGCGCATGCCGTCCATGTCGTCGGAAAAGCACAGGAGCCGCGTCTTGACCTTGTCTTCGGTCAGCACCCGGAAGGCGTGCCGCACCATCGTCGTGCGCGCCACCTCGCCGAAGGTGCCGATATGCGGCAGGCCGGACGGGCCGTAGCCCGTCTCGAACAGCACGGTTTCCGGAAAGCCAGTCTTCTCGTAGCGTTTGACGATCTTTTTCGCTTCCTCGAACGGCCAGGCTTTG
>JBQCHN010000206.1:0-5617 GCA_051954615.1 Mesorhizobium sp.
TGCGAGCCGGTCGACGTGCCGGTGAACAAGCGCCACCTCGACATGATCTATGCCCACATCCGCTATTCCGACAAGCCGTTCATGGGCTCCGTCACCGCGCCGGAGCGGGCCGAGGACACGGTGGCGATGGCCAAGCTCGTCTTCGGCGACGATTTCGTCGAAAACAACACGGTGCTGACTTCGCTCATCAACGCCAACTCGCCGATGGTCTTCGACGAGACGATGCTGGGCGCGCTGAAGGTCTATTCGCGCCACAACCAGGCCTGCATCGTCACGCCGTTCATCCTGGCCGGCGCCATGAGCCCGGTAACGGTGGCCGGCACGCTGACGCAGGTTCTCGCCGAAGTGCTGGCCGGCGCCTCGTTCACGCAGCTGATCCGGCCCGGCGCGCCGGTGCTGTTCGGCACGTTCGCCTCTTCCATCTCCATGCAGTCGGGCGCGCCGACCTTCGGCACGCCGGAACCGTCGCTGGTATCCTACGGCGCCGCGCAGCTCGCGCGCCGGCTCGGCCTGCCGTTCCGTACCGGCGGTTCGCTCTGCGCCTCCAAGATATCCGACGCGCAGGCGGCCTATGAGAGCGCCAATACGCTGAACTCGACCATCCTGGCCGGCACCAATTTCGTGCTGCATGCGGCCGGCTGGCTGGAGGGCGGCCTCTCCTCCGGCTACGACAAGTTCATGATGGACATCGACCAGCTCGGCATGCAGCAGAAGTTCTGCGAGGGCGTCGACCTGTCCGAGAACGGCCAGGCGATGGACGCAATCCGCCAGGTCGGGCCGGGCAGCCACTATCTCGGCTGCGACCACACGCAGGCGAATTTCCAGACCGCCTTCTACCGCTCCTCGATCGCCGACAACAATTCCTACGAGCAGTGGCTGGCCGAGGGCGAGAAGACCGCCGACCAGCGCGCCAACGCGCTGGCGCGGAGCTGGCTGGAAAGCTACGAGGCGCCGTTCCTTGACCCGGGCATCGACGACGGCCTGAAGGACTTCATCGCCAAGAAGAAGGAGTCGATGCCCGACGCCTTCACTTGAAAGGAGCCCGATACAGGCCGGGCTAAAGTGGCCAACATCATTCACAAGGAAGTCTGGCGCAGCGCGTTCAAGCAGCCGGGCGAGGAGTGATATCGACTATTTTTCCCTGGCAAGGTTGGCCCGCACCATCTCCACGAAGGCACGCAGCTTGCTTGCGTCCGAGGCGCGGCGCGGGAAATAGAGGAACAGGCCGGGCTCCATGATCGACGCCTCGGGCAGGATCTCGACGAGGTCGCCCCGCTCAAGGTCGTCGCTCACCTGGGCGTCGAAGACATAGGCGATGCCGACACCGGACAGCGCGAGCTGGTGCGCATAGGCCGAATCCGAGACGCGCGCCGTCCCGTTTACCGGCACCTTGATGTCGCGATCGCCCTCCCGCAGGTCCCAGTCGTAGACCGCGCCGGACCGCAGCAGGCGGTAGCCGATGCAGTTGTGGGCGGCGAGGTCCGATATCGTGCCAGGCATGCCATGCTCTTCGATATAGCGCGGCGAAGCGACCATCATCGCGCGGCATGGCGGGCTCATGCGGACGGCGACCATGTCCTGTGCGATCATCTCGCCCAGGCGGATGCCGGCGTCGAAACCTTCGGCTACGACGTCGGACAACCTGTCGTCGGCGATGACTTCGACCGTCAGGCCGGGGTGGCGCCGCGCCATCTCGGCGAGGATCGGCGTGAGCCCCATATGAAGCGCGACGCGCGGCGCGTTGATGCGCAGCAGGCCGGAAATATCGCCTTGCGCGGCACGGACCCGATCGGCTGCGGCATCGATGGCATCGAAGGCGTTGGCGGCGGCGGAAATGAACGTCTCGCCGGCTTCGGTGAGCGAGACGCTGCGCGTCGTGCGCAGGAACAGCGGTACGCCGAGGCGTAGTTCCGCGCTGCGGACGGCGTGGCTTACTGCAGAGGCGCCGATGCCGAGTTCGGCGCCAGCTTTGGCGAAGCTTTTTGCCTGGGCGACGGCCAGGATGACCGGGAGCTGAGCAAGCAGGAGACGATCCATTCCTGAAATGAATAGCATAACGCATTCGATTTCATCTAGATTGTTTCATCAATCGAAGCAGGCCATTTTTCGCGGCATCCAAGCCAAGGAGTAACGAAGAATGACTGCCAACGATCGAGTCTGGTTCATCACCGGGGCCTCTTCCGGATTTGGAAAATCGCTTGCCGAGGCCGTCCTTGCACGCGGCGAACGCGCCGTCCTCACGGCTCGCCGCATCGACCGGCTGGAGGCGCTGGCGCGCAATAATCAGGGGCGGGCGCTGGCGCTTGCGCTTGACGTGACTGACGCCGGCCAGCGTGGCAGGGCCGTCGATGCGGCAATCGCACAGTTTGGCCGCATCGATATCCTCGCCAACATTGCGGGCCGCGGTTCCGTAGGCGCGGTGGAAGAGTTCGAGTCCGAGCAGCTTCGCGCCCAGCTGGAGCTCAATTTCTTCGCCGCCGCGGAACTCACCCGCCTGGTGCTGCCGCAAATGCGCCGGCAGGGCAGCGGCCATGTGCTCAACCTGACCAGCGTCGGCGGAGTCGTCTCCCTTGGTGGATTCGGCGCCTATTGCGCCGGCAAGTTCGCGCTGGAGGCATGGAGCGATGCCCTTCGCGACGAGGTCGCGCCGCTGGGAATCCGGGTGACGATCGTGGAGCCGGGCAATTTTCGCACCGAATTCGCCGGCGACGTGAACATGCGGCCTGAGCGGCATCTCGACGTCTATCGGCCGCTGATCGCGCCGATCGAGGAATTTCTTTATGGACAGGCGGGGACGCAGGCAGGCGATCCCGCCAAGGCGGCGGCTCTTATGATCGAGGCCGTGGACAGCGCCAATCCGCCGGCCCGCCTGATGATGGGCAAGGACGCCTTCGACCTGTACGACCGGTTGATCTCGGCACGCCACAAGGAGTTTGACGAATGGCGTGCCCGCGGCGAGGCTACCGCCTTCGATGGTGCCGAGATGATCCAGATCGGCAAAACGGAAGCCGCCGCATAGCAAGGGGAAGAACGGACCGATGACAGGCAACGGGCTGGCGGAGGCAATCGGTCGCCACGGGCTTGTCCTGCGGGGCGGTTTCGTCTTCGACAAGGACGAGGCTGCCCCTCTTGCGCTTTCAGACCGGCCGGCGAGATCGGTGATCCAGATCGGCAATGCCGGCGCTTCGCATTGGCCGCACTTTCAGCGCTGGCGCGATGGCCAGCCAGCCGATCTCGAAAATCCGCTCGATACATGGTGCCGTGAGGTGATTGGCGGGATCGCGCAGGATTTCGGGGCGAGGGCGGTATCGCCCTCCGACCGGCCGTTCCTGCCCTTCCAGCAATGGGCGATGCGGGCGGAAGGGCTGAAATCGTCCCCGCTCGGCATCCTCATGCATCCCGAATACGGGCTGTGGCACGCTTATCGCGGCGCACTCCTGTTCGATGTCGAACTCGCGGTGGAACCGGTTCACGAGCCGATTCACCTTTGCGACGCATGTGTCGGAAAACCCTGCCTGAAAGCCTGTCCGGTCGACGCCTATACCCCGGCGGGCTTCGCCTATGAGGGTTGCCTGGCCCATGTGCGTGGACCGAAGGGAAAGCCCTGCCGGACCGTCGGGTGCATCGACCGCAATGCGTGCCCCTATGGAGTTGCCTATCGCTATCCGGCCGAGGTGCAGGCCTTCCACATGAAGGCCTTTGCGAAACTTTAGGCGTCAGTTGGTGTAGAGCCGGTTGTCGGCATCGGGGTCCGCCGGCACGTCGCAAGTGGTGACGCTGCCAACCGTGCGGCATTTCTTCTCCTGCATGGCGGGCGCGCATGAGGGTTCGAGCGAACCGCCACCACAGGCGGGCGGGGCCGGAAAGCCGGCGGCGGTGACCGTCTGGGCCGGAACCGCCGGGCTGGCGGGTGCCGGCAACGCCATGGCCTGGACGGATTGCGGCGAGACGGGCTGGGTCGCTGCCATGGCAGGCGGCGGCAGCGGTTCCGCAGTGGTCGAATAGGAAAGGTTCGGCTGCTGCTGTTGCGACGTGCAGCCAGCGAGCGCCATGCCCATGAGAGCAGCCAGCAATCGGTATTTCATTCTCTGTCTCGCGTGATGGCGCGATCTTTCAGATATCCGCGCCGGTAGCAAGACGGAGCGGGAAACGCGATACCGTCTTCCCCGCACGAAATGTTGAAGGCTGACATCGGCGTAGCGCGTGCCCGGTGCTCGACGCGGGTTCATGACCGGGCTATCGGGGTGGAATCGAGAGCAGGGAGCGGATTGTGGCGAAGCAGGAAATCGAAATCACGACCGCCGACGGAACGGCTCGCGCCGGGCTTTTCCGCGCGGTCGACGGCGCCAAGGCGGGCGTCATCCTCTACATGGACGCCTTCGGACCACGCCCCGCGCTGGACGGGATGGCCGAACGGCTCGCCGCGCTGGGCTATGTCGTACTGGTGCCGGACCTGTTCTACCGCGAGGCCCCTTACGGACCATTCGATGCCAAAACCGCTTTCGCAAACGAGGAGAGTGCAGCGCGGCTGCGCGCGCTGATCGCGGGTACGACGCAGGCAATGAGCATGCGCGATACCGGGGCTTTCCTCGATGCGCTGGCGAAACATGGCGCGACCGGTCCGGTCGGCGCGGTCGGCTATTGCATGGGCGGGGCGCGGGCGCTCAACGCCGCGGCCGCCTATCCCGATCGCATCAAGGCGGCGGCTTCCTTCCATGGCGGCAACCTTGCCAGTGACAATGAGGACAGCCCGCATCGTCGCGCGGCCGAGATCAGGGCCAGTGTCTATGTCGGCACGGCGGGCGTCGATCGCAGCTTTCCGCCGGAGCAGTCGGCGCGGCTGGCCGAAGCGCTGCGCACGGCAGAGGTGGACCATGCGATCGAGAACTATGTCGGCATGGGCCACGGCTGGTGCGTGCCGGACCATTCGGTCTACGACGAAAAGGGCGCCGAGCGGCATTGGAAGCGGCTGGAGACATTCTTCGGCGAAGCGCTGGGCGGCTGAAAAGCCGTGACCGAGCCGTCCGATCCATTCGGCCTGCAACGTTTCGTGGATGCCCAGTCGCCGGTCTTCGACACGGTGCTGCGGGAGCTGCGCGCCGGTCGCAAGGCAAGCCACTGGATGTGGTTCGTCTTTCCCCAAGTCGCCGGTCTGGGTTCCAGCCCGATGGCGCAACGCTATGCGATCGGCTCGATCGAGGAGGCGCGCGCTTATCTCGACCATCCGGTGCTGGGACCGCGCCTCAAGGCGTGCGTGGCGGTGCTGCTCGACGTTTCCGGCCGTTCGGCGCATGAAATCTTCGGCAGTCCCGACGAGGTGAAGCTGCGCTCCAGCCTTACCCTCTTCGCGGCCGCGGCGCCGGACGAGCCGTTGTTTACGAGGGCTCTGGACCGTTTCTTCGATGGCCGGAAAGACGCGGCGACGCTGGAACGGCTTTGATCCGGCAGGCGCCGTCCTGGCGCTAGGATCGGGATACCGCTTGCTTTCAGCAAAAAATCTTTCCTTTGCCCCAAGGAATCGCCGATAGGCTTCGTCCAACAGGCAAATGATGGCGACGATGCTGGATGAAGGCGAAGCCTCCGACAGCGAGCTGATCGGGCTGGCGAAGGACGGGGA
>JBQCHN010000207.1:0-17006 GCA_051954615.1 Mesorhizobium sp.
GCAAAGAGAAAGCAAACCGTTCCGGTTTCCCGGCACAAGAGCGGGCCTATAAGTTGGTCGAAGCGCCGATTTGAGCATGCAGCTTGCGGGCGCTCAACAAATGCAGCTAAAGCGCGGGTCGAAAAGCTCTCCCGCGTGCTGATGGCGGACCTTGGGTCCGTGCCGATCAACAGGGGCGCCGATGCGCCTGAACGTGTGGGGGGAATGGTCTTGAAATCCGTATCTCGTCGTTTTGTTCTCGGTCTTGCGCTCTCGCTCGGCCTTGTGCCTGCGGCCGCATCCTTCGCTGCCGACAAACCCGACGCCATCACGCTCGACTGGGCGACATACAATCCGGTCTCGATGCTGCTCAAGGACAAGGGCTGGCTCGAGGAGGAATTCGCCAGGGACGAAATCTCGATCAACTGGGTGCAATCGCTGGGCTCCAACAAGGCGCTCGAATTCCTGAACGCAAGCTCCATCGATTTCGGCTCCAGCGCGGGTGCCGCCGCGCTGGTCAGCAAGATCAACGGCAATCCGATCAAGTCGGTCTATGTCTTCTCGAAGCCGGAGTGGACGGCCCTGGTCACAACCAAGGACAGCGGCATCAACAGTGTCGCCGACCTGAAGGGCAAGAGCGTCGCCGTCACGCGCGGCACCGATCCGCACATTTTCCTGGTCCGCGCGCTCCAGAGCGCCGGTCTCACCGAACGGGATATCACGCCGGTGCTGCTGCAGCATCCTGACGGTGCGACCGCGCTGATCCGCGGCGATGTCGATGCCTGGGCCGGGCTCGATCCGATGATGGCGAATGTCGAGCTGAACGACGGTGCCCGTCTTTTCTATCGCAACGCCGATGCCAATACCTACGGTATCCTCAGCACCCGGCAGGAGTTCCTGGAACAGTATCCCGATCTCGTGAAGCGGGTGCTCGCCGTCTATGAAAAGGCGCGCAAATACGCGCTCGACAATCCCGACGAACTCAAGGCGAGCTTCGTCGCAGCGGCAAAGCTGCCTGATGCCGTCGCCGACAAGCAGTTGAAGGAACGCACGGACCTGAGCAACGGCGTCATCGGCGCGGCCCAGCGCGACTCGATCCTTCAGGCCGGCCTCGCGCTGCAGAAGGCGGGCGTCATCGACGCAGGAATCGACGTGCAAAAGACACTCGACGATCTGGTTGTCGACGGTTATGTGCCGGTCGTGAACTGACTTTGGGCCGGCGCTGCCCGCTCCAACCGATGGGGATGGGTGGCGAGGAGAGCACGGGCTTCCAATGGCTGTCGTGGAAAGTAGTGGCATCGCCGAGACGACGGAGCCTCGGCAAGCGCCGTCCCGGGGCCTGCTTGATCGGCTCAAGGGACCGGCCCTGGCGTTTCTGCTGCCCGTGCTTGCCGCCGTCGGCTGGGAACTCGCGGTGCGGCTCGGCTGGTCTACCGGCAGGCTGGTGCCGCCGCCGTCCGTCATCTGGGAAACGTTCCTGCAACTCGCGCATGGCGGAGAATTGCAGCGCCATGCCCTGGCCACGCTGACGCGTGTCGCCATCGGCTTCGGCGCCGGCGTTGCCGCCGGCACGCTGGTGGGCGCGATTACCGGCTATTCCGGTTTCTTCAGCCGCCTGCTCGACCCGACGTTGCAGGCTCTGCGGGCCATCCCGTCCATCGCCTGGGTGCCGCTGTTCATCCTGTGGCTGGGCATTTTCGAAGCATCGAAAGTCACGCTGATCGCGGTCGGCGTGTTCTTTCCCGTCTATCTCGGCGTCATGGGCGCGGTGGCTTCGGTCGATCGCAAGATTGTCGAGGTCGGCCGAGTCTTCCGCCTTTCCGGCGCGCAGATGGTGCGCCGCATCCTGCTGCCAGCGGTGCTGCCGTCCTACGTCGTCGCCTTGAGATCAGGCCTCGGCCTAGGCTGGATGTTTGTCGTCGCCGCCGAGTTCATGGGCGCCTCGCAGGGCCTCGGCTACCTGCTGATCGACGGCCAGCAGCTCGGCAAGCCGGCGCAGATTCTCACAGCCATCGTCGCCTTCGCCATCCTGGGCAAGATCACCGACTGGTTGATCGTCGCCGCGACAAGACCCTTCCTGCGCTGGGAAGACCGTTTCGCGCCCAACGGGGCGGCCTGACATGCTCGTCCTCGATCACGTCGGCAAGACCTATCCGAACGGCGTCCGCGCGCTGGAGGGCGTCAGCCTGTCGGTCGCGCTTGGCGAGATCGTCGCGGTGGTAGGCGGCTCGGGCTGCGGCAAGTCCACCATGCTGCGGGCGATCTGCGGCCTCGATATGCCCAGCCAGGGACGTGTCGTGCTCGACGGCGCGGCCATCACCGCGCCGCATGAAAAGATCGGCCTGATCTTCCAGGAGCCGCGCCTGCTGCCATGGCTTACCGTTGCCGGCAACGTCGCCTTCGGCATCGAACACCTGCCGAAAGCCGAGCGGGAAAAGCGTGTTGCCGCAGCACTTGTGCGTGTCGGCCTTGCCGACAAGGCCAACGCCTGGCCGCGCGAATTGTCAGGCGGGCAGGCGCAGCGCGTCGCTATCGCCCGCGCCCTGGTGCCGCGACCGGAAGTGCTGTTGCTCGACGAACCGTTCTCCGCGCTCGATGCCTTCACCCGCGCCGACCTTCAGGATCACCTGCTCGCCCTGTGGGCGGACACCAGGCCGACCCTCATTCTCGTCACGCATGACGTCGATGAAGCCATCGCGCTGGCCGACCGCATTATGGTCATGCGTCCGCGTCCAGGCAGGATTTTCGAAGAGATCGCGTCAGGACTGCCGCGCCCGCGCGACCGGCGCTCGGAAGAATTCGACGCCGTCCGGCGTCAAGTCCTCGATTCGCTCGACCGGTCGCTGGACCGCGCCTCGCCCACCGCCATACGGGAACGCCTGGCCCAGGAGACCTACTCCATCTAACGTCACGACTTCCGCTCGCCGGGACCGAAAGAAAGGATTTTGACATGGACGCTCTCGAACTGCGCACGATGCAGGCGCCGATAAAGGAACGCTACCGCAACGATCCGAACGCCGGACTGGTGACGCTGAAGGCGAAGGGCTCGCTCGACGACCAGAACATCGCCTGCAAGGTGGAGACCGGCCGTGCGCTGGCGGTCGCCGGCCTGCACCCCGCCACCGGCGGCAGCGGGCTGGAACTCTGTTCCGGGGACATGCTTCTGGAGGCACTCGTCGCCTGCGCCGGCGTGACGCTGAAAGCGGTTTCCACCGCGCTCGAAATCCCGCTGCGCGGCGCGACCGTATCGGCCGAGGGCGACCTCGATTTCCGTGGCACGCTCGGCGTCGCCAAGGATGCGCCCGTCGGCTTCGCCGCAATCAGGCTGCGCTTCGACGTCGATACCGATGCCGGGCAGGAGAAGCTCGACCAGTTGCTGAAACTGACCGAGCGCTATTGCGTCGTCTATCAGACCATCAGCAACGGCCCAAAGGTCGACGTCACCCTCGCACGTGCCTGAGACCCGTTTCGGTCCCGTCTGCCCACTGCCGGGGCCAGGGCCAAGAATGCCGAGGCCGGAACGGGGGCGGCTACTGGGAGCAGCGCTATCCGGCCATCGCGCTGAGTTGGCGGCGTAACTGGGAACACGCCGCTTGCGCATTATGGACAGCGTCGTCGCCCCTGCCATCAAGACGGCCCACATCCGATCGACCATATTCGAATGCAGTTCCCGCCTTGGCCGCGGCTGAACTCATCAGCCACCATAGCGAGGAGCCCTGAAGTCCCGAGGATTCGGCGGCCGGTATCCCTTACTCCCGGACCAGCCCGCTTCGGCGCAGCATGCCGAGAAACAGCAGAGGCAGCAGGGTCGTCAGGACGGTGGTGACGAAGGCCATCGCCATGCCGAGCCCCATGGAGCCCTGTTCGAACTGACGCCAGATGAAGGTGGCGATGGTCTGCATACCGACGGGGGCGATCACGATGGACGACACCAGTTCGCGCGAGGCGAGCGCGAAGACCAGCAGCATCGCCGAGGCAAGGCTGGGCAGGACCAGGGGGATGAGGATGCGTCGGAAGGCGATTGCGCCGGTCGCGCCGAAGACGCGCGCGGCCGATTCCAGATTGTCGCCGATCTGCACGAAGGCGGCGGTGGCGTAGCGCGCCGTCTGCGGCAGGAGAATGCAGCAATAGGCGAGCAGCAGGATGAGGCCCGTATTGTAGGGTGTGAACGGCAGGCCGGGCATGTTCCATGCAAGGATCAATCCGACCGCCACGACGATGCCGGGCAGTGCATTGGGCAGCACGGTCATGATGTCGATGAGCGCCCGGCCCCGCATTTTCGTCTTGACCACGACATAGGCCGAAACCACGCCGATCAGCCCCGTCAGCAGCGCCGTGGCGACGCCGAGCGTCAGGCTGTTGGCGAGCGCGCCCAGCGCGCCGGCCGAATTGCCGAAGACGGCGGCGAAATTGTCGAGCGTCAGGTTGCCGGGCGAGAGCCCGCCCGAAATCGTTCGCGACAGCGCGGTGGCGAGAATCGCCAGCATCGGCACGCCGGTCGACAGGAAGGCAATAGTGCCGAACAGGACGAGCACCGGCGCCTTGAGCGGACCGAGCGGACGCTTGTCGGCGTTCTGCGGCTTGCCGCTTATCGTCTGGTAGGAACGGCGCATCAGGATCCAGCGTTGCAGCAGGAAGGCAGCCAGCGACAGGACGACCAGCAGCAGCGAAAGGATAGCCGCGCCCGGCAGATCGATCGGCCAGTCGCCGACGCGCGTGTCTATGCCGGTGACGAGGACGTCGAAGCCGGCGCGGCGGCCGAGTGCCGCCGGCGTGCCGTATTCCTCGATCGCGGCGGCGAAGACGAGCAGAAGGCTTGCCGCCAGCCCGGGCGCGGAGAGCGGTAACGTGATGCGCCAGAAGGCGCGCGTCGGGGTCGCGCCGAACACCCGTCCGACATCGGCGTAGCGCGCGCCGACAGCTTCAACCGTGCGCGACACGGCGAAATAGACGACCGGAAAGGTGTTGAAGGTCATGACGATGGTCATGCCGAACAGCGAGAACAGCACCGGCGTCAGGTTGAAGCCGAGAAGCTGTTCGAGATAGCCGCGCGGTTGCAGGGTCATGATCCAGCCGAGCGTCGCGATATAGGGCGGGATCATGAAGGGCACGAGCAGGAGCACGTCCCACAGCGGCGCAAGCGGGACGCGATAGAGCGCGCGGGCGACCCCGAGCGGGATCGCCAGCAGCGCCGAGGCGAGCACGACGCAGAGGCCGAGCAGCATCGTGTTGCCGGTCATGCGCAGCAGACGCGGATCGGCGAGCGTTTCGCCGAGAAGCGAAAAGGGCTTCGCGAAGGAGCCCGTCCCGATGTCGGGGAAGATAGCCTGACAGACGACCGCGACGAAGGGTACGGCGACGACGACAACCAGACCACCCAGCGCAAGCCAGGCGGCAGGCGCGACGCCGCCGATATCCTTCGTGCTCATGCATCCAGGCTCAGTTGGCGCCGAAGATGTCCGAAATCTGCTGCAGGGTTTCCTTGCGCTTGCCCTGAACGGTGGCCGCATCGTAGCTCAAGAGCTTCAGGTCGGCGATCAGCGGACGGTCGGCGGCAATGTCGGTGCGGGCCGGCATGAGGTAGGTCTTGGCGACCAGCTTCTGGCCTTCGTCGGACAGCATGTAGTCGATGAACTTCTTGGCCTCGTCCTGGTTCTTCGACCAGTTGAGGATCATGGCCGGACGCGGCGCGATGACGGTGCCGGATTCCGGGAAGACCACCTCGATGCTCTCGCCCTTGGCCTTGCTGCCGAAGGTGATGTAGTCGACGGCACCGAAGACGGCCGCCTTGGCGCCTTGCAGCACCGGGTTCAGCGCTTCGGCATTGGCGCCGGCGATGGCCGCGCCGTTCGCTTTCAAATCCTTGAACAGCTTGAAATCGTCCTGGCCGGCCAGAGCCGCCGTCAGTTCGAAGGCCGAGCCGGACTGGGCTGGGTCCGGAACGTTGACGAGATCCTTGAATTCCGGCTTGGCGAGGTCGCTCCATTCGGCCGGCTTCGGCGTGCCGCTGTTGGTGTTCCAGGCGATACCGAGGGCCGAGACGCCCTGCGCGACGGCCGTGTCGGTCTTCAGGAAATTCGGAACCTTTTCGGCGTTCGGGCTGGTATAGGGAACGAGCCAGCCGCGCTTGGCGAAATCGGTCGCCGTGTCCCACGAAGCCGAAATCAGCACGTCGACCACCGGATTGGCGGCCTCCGCCTCGATGCGCGCCATCACCTTGCCGGTGGTGGCCTGGAACACGTTCACCTTAACGCCGCTCTCGGCCGTGAAGCCTTCGGCGAGCTTGTCGATAAGGCTCTGCGGGCCTGCGGTGTAGACGGTGATGTCGGCATGGGCGACGCCCGCCATGAGCAGGGACGACAGGGCTCCGACGACGAGCCCCTTGAACGATTTCAACATAGCGCAACCTTCTTTTCTTGCGTGGTGTGATCTTGCTGCCCGAACCAGCGAATCCGGCCGGGGTCGATGGAAAGTCCGACCTGCTCGCCGGGCCGAAGCCGCGCGGCGCTGAGGAGTTGCAGTTCGATATCGGGCGAGCCGGTCAGCACGACCGTCGCCAGATGGCCGTCGCCGCGGAACTGCGAACGCGTGACCTTTGCCGGCAACGCCTTGTGCGATGCTCCACATACCGTGACGGCGGCCAGCGGCAGCAGCACCTGCGCCTCGCGGCCGCCGCGCAAAGGCGCGGCCTCATGAACCACCGCATGCTCGCTGCCGGCAAAGAACCAGGCTCCATCCCGCCAGGAAAGGTTCGCCGTTCCGCCGAGCCGCAAGAAGTCCGCGACCTCTGCGCTTGCAGGGCGCTCGACGAGCTTGTCCGGCGCGGCGAGCTGGGCGATCTCGCCGGCGCGCATGACGGCGACCTCGTCGGCAAGCGTCAGCGCCTCGGCATGGTCGTGGGTGACGTAGATGGCGGTCAGCCGCAGCTCGGAAATCAGGCTCGCCAGTTCGCCCACCATGTTTTCGCGCAGTTCGCGATCGAGGTTGGACAGCGGCTCGTCGAACAGGATGAGTTGCGGCTCGGCGACGATGGCGCGGGCGATCGCTACGCGCTGCTGCTGGCCGCCGGAAAGATCGCTCGGACGCCGGTCGGCATAGGCCTCGAGGCCGACGCGCTGAAGCGCGCGCAGGGTGCGCTCATGGCGTTCGGCCTTGCCAACGCCGCGCATTTCGAGCGGAAAGGACACGTTGCCGCCAACCGTCAGGTGCGGCCAGAGCGCATAGTCCTGAAAGACCATGCCGAGATTGCGCCGTTCGGGCGGAGAGAAAAATCCGCTCTTCGCATCGGCGACAAGTTGGTCGGCGATGCTGACCGAACCGCGCGTCGGCTGGAGAAGGCCGGCGACGAGCCGCAGCAGCGTGGTCTTTCCGCAGCCCGAAGGCCCGAGCAGAGCGAGCGTCTGTCCCCTGGACAGGGACAGGTCGATGCCCTTGAGGATGACCGTTTCGCCATAGTGCAGCGTCAGGTCGTGCGCGGATACCGCGCCGGCGGACTGTTCAAATCTGTTCGACATCGACAAAAGCTTCTTGCAGCAATCGCCGGTGCAATATCCGCCGGGGATGACAGTCGCATGACGACCGGGTGACGGTTACGCCGGGACGGCGAGAGGTTCCGCCACGATGCCGCCATCAGCCGAAACCACGGTGCGCAGGAAATGCATAAGCCTGCCGTTCTCGAAGGCTGCCGCTGTCAGGTGACCCGACCTGAATGCATGCGTGTCCAGCGCGATGCGATTGGGAAAGACCTCCGGCAGACTTGAAGCGGTCGGCGTGTGGCCGTGAACGACAAGGTGCTCGAACGGCTTGCGATGGTCGAGGAAGTCCGCCTTTATCCACATGAGGTCCTCGGCGCTCTGTTCGGCCAGAGGCACGCCCGGACGCAGCCCTGCGTGAACGAAGCACAGCGGCCCGTCGACAAGACAGTGGCCGGCGGCAACCAGCAATTCGCGATGCGCCGGCCACGTCTCCAGGATATGACGGCGGGCTCCCGTCCAGTCGACGGCGGGGTCTGCGATGCCGTAGGACCGGAACATGTCGAGCGCGCCGTATCTGTCGACCCACCGTTGGAGGTCTTCTGCTCCGAGACGGTCGAGCAGGAATTCGCGCAGGAACCAGTCGTGGTTGCCGAGGATGAAGTGCGAGCCGTGGCCATTCCGCAGATGCGCGGCGACCATGTCCAGAACCGCGCAACTGTCCGGGCCGCGATCGATGAGATCGCCGAGAAAGATAGCGCGCTTACCTTCACCTTCCTTGCGTATATGGGCGAGAAGAACGTCAAGCAGGTCGGCGCGCCCGTGAATGTCGCCAACCGCATAGATGCGGCCGTTCATTCCGGGGTCGGGCATGCGTTTCGCCTTTCCTGCGACGGCCCGTCAGTCGGCCCCGAAGAGATCGCGGCTGAACACCTTGTCCGCGACATCGGCGAGGTCCGTGGTCATCCGGTTGGCGACGATCAGGTCGGTCCGCGTCTTAAAGGCCGTCAGATCGTGCGTCACCGGCGAACTGGAGAAATCGCCTTCTGAAATCAGCGGCTCATAGACGGTGAGAGGTACGCCTTTGGCCTTCAGCCTGTCCATGATCCCCTGAATCGAACTGCTGCGAAAATTGTCGGAGCTTGCCTTCATCACGAGGCGGTAGATGCCGACATTACGGGGGCAGCGGGCAAGGATGCGCTCGGCCATGTAGTCCATGCGCGTCGTGTTGGCGTCCACGATGGCCCGGATGAGGTTCTGTGGGACGTTGCAGTAGTTGGCCAGCAACTGCCGCGTGTCCTTGGGAAGGCAGTATCCGCCGTAGCCGAAGGAGGGATTGTTGTAGTGGTTGCCGATACGGGGATCGAGGCAGACGCCATCGATGATCTGGCGGGCATTGAAGTCGAAGGCGAGAGCGTAGCTGTCCAGTTCGTTGAAGAAGGACACCCTCATGGCGAGATAGGTGTTGGCGAACAACTTTATGGCCTCGGCTTCTCCCGGTCCCGTCAGCAGGATGGGAACATCCGGGTCCAGCGCGCAATCCCGCAGCAGGCCGGCAAACTCACGGGCCCGCTGGGATTGTTCCCCCACTACGATGCGGGACGGATGCAAATTGTCGTAAAGGGCATGGCCCTCGCGCAGGAACTCCGGCGAGAATATCACGTTGTCGAACCCGGCATTCGTTCGCACATGGTCGATGAAGCCGACCGGTATCGTGGATTTGACGACGATGAGCGCGGCAGGATTGATGGCGTTAACCTCGTGGATGACGTCCTCGACGGTCGTGGTGTCGAACTGGTTTGTCCTCGGGTCGTAGTTGGTGGGCGTGGCTACGATCACGATCTCGGTGCCGGCATAGGCCTGGGTTTTGTCCATCGTCGCTTTCAGGTCGAGCGAGGCCTCGCGCAGATACTGTTCGAGCAAGGGGTCCCTTACCGGACAGATTCCCGCATTCAGGAGTGTCACCCTCTCATGCGAGATATCCAGAGCGACGACGGAGTGCTTCCGGGCAAGCAGCACAGCGTTCGAAAGGCCGACATATCCCAATCCAACGACCGCGATCTTCACTGAGCCCTCCTGCGGCGAGCGGCGCATCTGGCAACCCAGTCAGCATCCGCCCGTTCTGGTGATGACGACCTGTTGTGCGAAATCCCGGTAGAGCCGGCGACCGGCGCAGGTTCCGCCCGCCGCCACCGCTATGCCGCCTGCGACCTGGTGAAGATCGGGCCGGGGCGTCACATGGTACCAGCGCAGCCATGTGCGCAGGCAGGCGCGGAACCACGCAGGCAGTTCCTGCTGGTCGCCGAAATCAACGACGTGAAGTTCCCCACCCGGCGAAAGATGGTTGAACGCTTGAGCCATCACCGCCTGCCAGGAAGGAATCATCGAAACCGCATAGGAAATGAAGATACGGTCGAAGCCGGCCTGCCCGAAGACCCGTTGCGGGTCGAAGCGCTCGGCATCGGCGAAGGCCAATCGGACACGCCCCCGCAGTCCTGCCCGCGCGACGGTCTTGCCGGCCGTCTCCAGCATCTCGTGTGAAATGTCGATGCCGAAGAAGCAGGCCTGCGGATAGCGCCGCGCAGCCTGGACGAGATTGCGACCGGTGCCGCAGCCGATCTCCAGCACGCTGGCCCCTGGCGGCGGCTTCAGTCCGGCGATCATCGGATCGCGGCCGAGCAGGTAGTATTTGCGCGTCGCGTCGTAGAAATGGCGCTGGTGACGATAGACGCGGTCCATAAGGCCGCCATGGTCGAGCACGGTCATCTGCCAGAGCCCGCCAGTTCGTAGAGATGGAAGCCGCCATAGATGGAAGAGCGGTCACGGCTGTGCAGCGCCTTCGAGTCTTCCTCGCGATAGGCCCAGCTTGAAAGGATCGCCGGATCGACTCGCCCCGGAAGCAGGCTTTCTTCCGCCGCCGTGCGGAAGATGACCCGCGCCCCGGGAGCGGCGGTGCGGGTGATTTCACGCCACAGCGCATTCAACTGGACATCCGACATCCAGTCTTGCGCATCGAGCAGCACAAAGCGATCGACCGACGCCTCCGGCTTGGCGGCGAGGAAATCCGAGTAGGAGGCGTTGGTGACCGTCACCCGGCCGGCGCGTGCGCGAACCGTGTCGAAATGAACGCGCGACAGGTAGGGCGGCAGCGGTCCCAGCCCCGCCGGATCGTAGCTGCGCCCGAACGCCTGCCAGGCGAAATAGTTGTCGGCCAGCGGGAAGCCGCAGGCGAGTTTTTCAAGCCGCGTCCTGAGCACCGAAGCCATGTCGCAGCCTCCGGCCAGCGCATCGTATTGCTGCGGCGGGATGCCCAGGCCGAACAGTGAGGACTTGCGGCGCAGCACCCAGCGGACCGCACGTTTCTCGAACAACGGAGAGATCGACTGGTCGAAGAAGCGACGCTGTTCCTCCATGCTTGTCGCCGCAAGCAGCCCGCGCGGATCGGTGCCGTAGAAGCGCGCCACGCGATGACCCATGCCGATGAAATGGCCGAGCAGGCCGTGGCGATAGAGACTGCGCGAGAAGATGGAGATACGGCGCCGGCCGGAAAGCTTGCGCTTTTCCCAGTAGGCACGGGTCTCGGCATCGAGATGCGGCTTCAGGAAGCGTTTGTAGTCGGCGAGATTTTCCGGCACGTCGGCGCGGCCGAAGAAGCGGTAGAAGCTCTCGTGATCCGGCAGACGGCCGAGAGCGGCAAGTTTCAGGCGGTTGAAGGCGATGTGTGCCGGGTTGAGGTCGACTGCTTCGACGGCCACGGGATCGGCCAGCAGGTAGGACAGCGCGTTGCAGCCGCCCGAGGCGATCGTCACCACCCGGTCACCCGGTCGGATGGCCAGCGCGGCCATGTCGACCTCCGGATCCTCCCATATTTGCGGATAGACGAGCCCGGTGAACAGATGCGCGAACAGCCGCTCCGAAAGGCCCTTCGGCGACAGGACGCGGTGGCGCCGGACCGCACCCTGGAGGCGCTTGCGGGCAATTTTCCGTTCCGAGGCAGCCGACCTGTACGTTTCCGTAGCTGACATCAAGACTTTCCCTGGTGTTAGAAGGCTTGCAACAGACTGATACCGGCAGCCGTCAGGACATCGCGGCCGCCGTTTTCTCTACATTTGCGCTGCTCGCGGACGCGCCTGCGGCTGGACGGAGATAACTGAGGAACTGGCGTGTGCAGGCCGGCCATGTATAGGATGAGGCGTTTGCGAGCGCGGCTTCGCGCGACACGTCGAGAGCCAGCATGGCGGCGTCGCGCAGGTCTTCAGCCAGCGCGCCCCCCTGTCTGACGATATCGATCGGTCCGGTGACCGGATAGGCTGCGACCGGACAGCCGCTCGCCATGGCTTCCAGCAGCACGTTGCCGAAAGTATCGGTACGGCTCGGGAAGACAAAAACGTCGGAAGATGCGTAGACGCGCGCGAGTTCCACATTCGACAAGGCGCCGAGGAAATGCGCAGCAGGATATCGTTTCTTAAGCGCCGCCAGTTCCGGACCGTCGCCGACCACGACCTTGCTACCCGGCAGGTCGAGGTCGAGGAACGCGGGCAGGTTCTTTTCCACCGCCACGCGTCCGACACACAGGAAGATCGGCCCCGGCAGATCGAGTTTGCCGCGTCGGTCCGGGTTGAAAAGCTCGGCATCGACGCCGCGCGTCCACGGCCGCAGGTTGCGGAAACCGCGGCGGGCAAGGTCCCCGCCGAGCGAAGCCGTCGCCACCATGCAGCCCTGTCCCGAATTGTGGAAATTGCGGAGCTTTGCGTAAGTCCAGCTTTCCGGGATTGGCAACCGCGCGCTGAGATATTCGGGAAACTTGGTGTGATAGCTGGTGGTGAAGACAAGGCCCTGCCTGATACAGGCACGCCTTGCCAACTGGCCGAGCGGCCCCTCGGTCGCGATATGGATGAAATCCGGCGCCGCCTCGGCGATCGTACGCGCGATTTGGCGCGGCGTCGCCAGCGCCAGCCTGATGTCGGGATAGAGCGGCATGGGAAACGAGCGGAAGCGCTCAGGCGTCAGGAACGTCGCCTCGACCCCCATATCGGCCAGCACCTCGGCCAGTTTCGACAAGGTCCGCACCACGCCGTTGACCTGTGGATGCCAAGCATCGGTGACGATGAGAACGCGGCCGCCGCCCGTGATGTCGCCGTTCGTCATGCCGCCTTCCTGCTGCGCCACGGCACCGAAGCCGGACGGACGTTGAGCGCCTCGCTCTCGGCAGCCCAGCGGATGAGTTCCATGCGTCCGTCGTCGTGTTCGACGACCGCCGTGCAACTTTCGACCCAGTCGCCGGTATTGATGTAGGCAAGCCCGTCCATGTCGCGCTGGGCAGCGGAATGTATGTGGCCGCAGACGACGCCATCGACACCGCGTCGCCGGGCTTCGGCGGCCAACGTCTCCTCGAAGCGGCCGATGAAATTGACCGCATTCTTGACCTTGTGCTTGGCCCAGGCCGACAGCGACCAGTAGGTGAGGCCGAAGAAGCGGCGCACCGCGTTGACGCGCATCGACAGCGCCAGCGCCGTCACATAGGCCCAGTCGCCGAAATAGGCGAGCCAGCGCGCATGGCGTACCACCACGTCGAAGACGTCGCCATGGATGATCAGGTAGCGCTTACCGTCGGCGGCGACATGCAGGGCGGTCTCGCAGACCTCGATGCCGCCGAAGTGCGTGCCGTAGAACTCGCGGAGGAACTCGTCGTGATTGCCCGGCACGTAGATGATGCGACTGCCCTTGCGCGCCTTGCGCAACAGCTTCTGCACCACGTCGTTGTGGGTCTGCGGCCAGTACCAGCCGGTCTTCAGGCGCCAACCGTCGACGATGTCGCCGACGAGGTAGATCGTCTCCGCTTCGTGGTTCCTGAGGAATTCCAGCAGCGCCTCGGCCTGGCAGCCCTTGGTGCCGAGATGCACATCGGAGAGGAAGAGCGTGCGGTAGCGGCGCTCACCGGTTTGCGACTCATAGTGTGTCGTGCCTGTCATGGCACGGCTGTTCATCATATCCAGGTGACGGCGCGATGACAGGCCGAGCACGCTGCACGAGGGAACAAGCCGCCATTCCGCAATCATTTCAATCGATGATCTTGGCGCCCTCCGCTTTCAAACGGGCGAGACCGTCCTTCATCTGCTGTAGCCGCTCAGGCGGGTGCCCTTGCCACCTCGTCACTTCCGCAATCACCCGGAGCGGGGCGCGGGAACGATAGGACAGCGTCGGATTGCCGGGAAATTTCTTGTCCGTAAGGTTGGGATCGTTCTCGATCGATCCCGTTGGTTCCACGACGTAAATTCGTTCTCGCCCACTGCCGGCGGCCAGTTCCGCCCCCCAGATCGCAGCATCCATCGTGCTTGCGAAATAGACCCAGGATAGCGGCTTGGCCTCGGCGAAATTGGACTGGTAGCCGACGGCGATCAGGTCGCCGGGATTCAGATCGGCTTTGGTTCCGTGGAAGAACGATTGTGAGAACATGGTGGCAATCACTGACATGAGTTCGCCACTCCTTTGAGGTAAATCATCTACCCGACACAAGAATTCCGGCGGGCCGCAAGCCACCCTTCATAGGCGCTATTTCAGCGGTAGGAACAATTCCACGACCACTTCATGCGCCGGCATCTCCGGGATCGGCGAGAGCCGGCGTTGACAATAGATCGGGAAGTCTCGCGCTTCCTCGCCGCTGTCCGGCAGCCAGTCACGATAGAGGTAGAGTGCGGCGGGTTCGAGATTGTTGGTGTTGCCGGGATAGCGCAGCACCGCACAGCGCCCGCCGGGGATCACGCCGGCCTCCATCCCCTCGTCATTGGCCTCGACCGGCTGGTCGGTGCCGACGCACAGGTCCAGGCTGTAGTCGGCCGGGTTCGCGGGACACCTCTCGGATCGAAAGACCATGAAGCTGGAGCGGCCTGTCTCGGGCGACAGGTCCGTTGCCTTGCACCAGATCTTGAACCGCTCGATGGTCGCGCAGAGCGTTGCCCGGTCGCCTCGATGCTCCATGATCGCCACCGGCGTCGGGGGCATGTCGCGGATGGTCACGTCGTCGGCAGTGAAGATGATCTGCATGAGCTTGTTCCTTGCGTTGTCCAGAGGCCCGAAGGCCGCGAACCACGGCGCCCAGTCGGGCGACTTCCGGAACGACGAAGGCGATTGCCCGAACCGTTGCCGAAAGGCGCGGGCAAAGGCATCGGGTGCATCGTAACCGGCATCCATCGCTATGTCCGTGACGCTTTCGGCGTCGTTCCAGGCCAGTTGGCGTGAAGCGCGCCTCATACGGGCGAGTTGGACATAGCGATGGACGGACAACCCGAAGGCCGCCGCAAACTGCCGGTGGAAATGAACGTCGAGAAGGCGGCGACCCGGCTCAGCGTTTCCAGATCCAGATCGCCGTCGAGATGCCGGTCGATATGATCCAGCACCCGCTGCATCCGGGCATGATAGGTCTGAAGCGCCGCCTTCATCGTTTCGTTCTCCGTGGCGGCTCCATCTAGAGGTTCAGGGCCGTGACACGCTCGACCGATCTTGCGGTTTCGGCAGATCACGTATGACTCTAAGCGTGGATCGCCAGCGTCCCTACCGCCGCTGCCATCAGAACGACGGCACCCGGCAGATGGCTCCATTCACGACAGCGGATCAGCGTCATCGCCGCGGCCAACAGGATCAAGCTACTGCCTATCGCGCCGGCCCGCCATGTAGCCGGCATCAACAGCAGCAATCCCGTCACCACCTCGAGCCCGCCTGTCACCCGATGAAAACCGGCTGGATAACCCCAACGCAAAAAGGAGTCGCGGACTGACCGGGGGCCGACGAAGTTGACCGTGCCGGCCCCGATCATCACGACGCCGAGCGCGATCGGAAGCCCGACCGCGAAGAGTTTGGTCACTGGCATAGGATGGCCCTCACGCTGCCGGCTGCCGGGGTCCGCCATGCGCACCCGGCTGACCAAGGGGCGCCAAGGCGCCGATCTGGGTGAAGATGTCGAGCGTGTTGAGTTCGTCCCAATGCTCGATGAAGCGTCCATCCTCCACATGCCAGATATCGATCGAACGCATGACGAAGGCATTGCCTGTCGCGGGATAGCCAAGGAAGTCGCCCGTGTGCGTCCCCTCATAGCGGTAGCGGCCCACAAGGCGCGAGCCATCCGCCGAGACGAAGACGTCTTCAGCGGATACCTTCAGGTCGGGCACGCCCGCGACGATCGCGCCGAAGACCTTCTTGACACCCTCCCGGCCGGGTTCGGCGAAGGCATTGTGGTTCACATAGTTGGACGCGACGATCTCATCGAAGCGCGACACGTCGTGACCGGACACGATCTCGGCGAACAGGTAGCCGAGGGCCAAAGGATCGGTTGACATTGAAGTCTCCTATATTAAACGAGACTGACTAGTCTCGCTATGACATATAGCGAGACTATTAAGTCTCGTAAAGGATCGCTGATGACCATCTCTACCTCGCCCCGCCCCGGACGCGCCCTCGACCCCGCCAAGCGCGCGGCGATCCTCGAAGGCGCACGCGCCGTCTTCATGCGCGAGGGGTTCGCGCAAGGTTCGATGGACGCGGTTGCCGCCGAAGCCGGCGTGGGTAAGCAGACCATCTATCGCCACTTCCGGTCGAAGGAGGCGCTGGTCGAAGCGCTGGTCGAGGCGATGTGCGCGCCGGAGGTCGTCCGGCCGCCGCCAAGGTTGCTGCCGGCCGGACAGCGACTTCGCGAACTGCTGCTGACGTTCGTGGCAGGCGTTACCAGCCCGGACAGCGTCCGGCTTTATCGCGCCATCGTCGCCGAGGCCGAGCGGATGCCGGGCCTGGGACGCTTGTTCTGGGAGGCTGGACCGCGCCAGGTCCGGATTGCAATCGCACAGCTATGGACCGAGGAGCACAAAGCTGCGACCGCGCCTGTCGTCGCCGAACAACTCGTCCAGCTCGCGTTGGGCGACGCATACCAAGAGCTGGTCCTGGGGACCGGGTCGCCCAAGCCCGAGGTCTTCGAACGCCAGATCGACGCAGCGCTGGCGCTCTGGGAGTGACGTCGCGCCAGCGTCGGCGATTAAGAAAGGGGTTTTCCGGTGCCAAACAATCAAAAGCCGACGTCGGATTGAGAAGGCGCAGCCTTTCCGCTCGTCGTAACTATCACCGGTGTAACCGGGCGGCGGACTTCGCTCCACGAACGTTCACGGTCACACCGCCTGTCCGCCTTCCATCGCCGCATCGACGGCATCGCCCAGGCGTTCGACGATCGCGTCGATATCGCCGGCCGTTGCGATGAATGGCGGAGCGATGAGCACGTGGTCGCCGAGCTGGCCGTCGATCGTTCCGCCCATGGGGTAGACCATCAGGCCGTTGGCCATCGCCTCGCGCTTTATCCGCGCATGCAGTTTCAGCGCGGGGTCGAACGGTGCCTTGGCGCTGCGGTCGGCAACGAGTTCGATCGCCTGGAATAGGCCGCGCCCGCGTATGTCGCCGACATTGTGATGGTTGCCGAACCGCTCGTTCAGCCGGCGCGACAGGTGCGCGCCCATGGTCCGGACATTCTCAAGCAGGTTGTCACGGCGAATGACTTCCTGCACCGCAAGTCCTGCG